>JBEKPC010000079.1:0-23960 GCA_049521155.1 Bryobacteraceae bacterium | reverse complement strand
GAGGCGATCGCGCGGCGGCCCATCCACAATTTGTGGAGCTACGTGCGCTCAAATCAGCCCGCCGTCTATAAGATGTCGACCGAGAGCGGTCTGGCCACCATCTCGATCGTATTTGCGTCGCGCACGGAACACATAGTGGCGCTCAAAGAATATACGCTGGAGTCGACCGGTACTGTCTCCGAAAAACCCATCGCATTTCACGGCGCCGCCGCCGGGATGCGTCACGACACCGGCTACGCGGCCATCGGAGTGTACGGCGACGCGCAAGCCGCGCTCGCTTCCACCGCCAACCATGCCGATGGCTTTCCGTTCGTCGCCCGATTCATCCAAACGCAGGCAGCATCCGAACAAAAGCGTCCACGACCCAGAGTGGGCGGGAGCGCGTGCATCCTTCAAATCGCCTACGGGAGAGCGAACTGGATCGCGGGTCACCAGGGTCCGTGCGGGGATGTGAAGCGATGAGAACGTCTTAAGCCGCACATCATCGCAAGCATCTTAGGAAATTAAGACTGACCCACCGCCACAACAGTGGCATAAATATACTTGACTGACAAAGCGTGCTAAGCTGGTGGCGGCGTGACAGGCCGGTTTCGCGTTGCGTAATACCGTCGTAACACTCATCCTACCGATTGCATTTGGACTGTAAATCGCACATCAGCACAGGAATACACCTAGGGCATTAGCAGTCGTAGGTGAAAAGTGCTAAGATTTCGCTTCCCCGCCTATAGGAATAGGTGTACAATCTGGGGTAGCTTATCTAAACGGGGACGCTCCATATGGGCGTCCCGCTCCGGTGGGACATCAGCAATTCCATCCTAGTCGGGTTCTCCCCATAAAGTCAAGCTAGAAACGGAACACCGTAAGTGTGTTCCGGAGAGATTGACCATAGGAAGGAATCGAATCATGCCGGAAAAACCCCAAAAACCCGCCACCGTTCCACCCAATAAAATCAATACCTTAATGGAGTTAGCGGGGAGAAAACCCGCCACTACAAAACAACAGAAAACCTTGGATCTCGGCGTTGACCGACAAGCCGAAGTTGATGGATTGGAAATGGGCATCCTGTCAGATGGAACGCCATTCTTAACCGGTCGTGCGCTGGCGTCGCTCTGCGGTCTGCATCACAGCGTTATTCAAGATCTCACGGCAGATTGGGAGGAGGCCATTCCGAAAGCTCGGGTGTCCTCCATTCGGGCGATTCTGAGCGCTAGGGGCCTTTCGTTCGACAAACCTCATGAGACCCCACGACACAGGGGGAAAGTAATTTCTGCGTATCCTGACGCAGTATGCCTCGCCGTTCTTGAATACTATGCATTTGAGGCTGGCGGGAAAAATCGAGATATAGCCGTAAAGAATTTCCGAGCACTGGCGGGCCACGCCCTAAGGGAGTTTATTTTCCTCCATCTCGGCTACGATCCGAATACGAATGTTCCGCAAGTATGGAGACAGTTTCATGACAGAGTGTCTCTGGTCTACAACGCAGTGCCTTCTGGATACTTCGGAATCTTCAAGGAGATCTCCGAGATGATTGTTACGCTGGGCCAGGCTGGCCTCCACATCGACGACAAATTCGTTCCAGACATAAGCGTGGGTTCATGCTGGGGTAAACATTGGGTAGCCAGCATCTACGACCTCCACTACGGACAGAGAATCAAATTCGATCACAACTACCCTGATTATTTCCCACAGGCACTTTCGAATCCCCAGGAAGTATGGTGTTATCCAGAGGCAGCGCTTGGAGAGTTTCGACGATGGTTCAGAGAAAACTACATCGGAGACGGTAAATTCGAAGCTTACCTCCTCAACAAGGTTCATGATAAATCGCTTCCCGACACGTTCGCCAAGCGCGCGATTGCTGCATACACACCGGAGGGGTCTGTGTAATGATGAAGGCATGAAATCTGCCCCGCCCGAAATGATCGAAGGGCCAGAAGCGTTCACGCGCTTCCGCAATGCGATGAAGGATGTTCTAGCAGTGCCGCATAGCGTCGTAAAAGAGCGCATCGAAAAAGCCCGGCAAGAATCCGTAAAGAATCCAAAACGGCGCGGTCCCAAGCCGAAGGTTAATCCCTCCGCTTAGGACCGCGCTTCAACGTCCTAGTTGCTAAGCGGTCTTTCTCCCACCTTGCCGGTTACCTCGGCATAGGTGAGACGCTTGCCGACGATCTGCCCCATGATGGCGACAAATCTGTCCGCATCGTTCATATCCTTTCGATGGTTGTAGCGGAAAGCCTGTTCGTCGACGTAGCGGAACAGGTGGAACGGTTCCACGCTAACGTAGGTGCCGCCCAGCCCGCGTTTAAGCAAGCTCCAGAAATTCTCCAAGCCGTTCGTATGCACGTTTCCGTTCACGTAGGTTTCGGCGTGGTTGATGAACTCGTGAACGTACTCCGCTTGCAGCCCGAAGTAAGCTTTCGCTTCGTCGCTGAAAATATGGCTACCGACTTCGGCGTGCTTGCGGACGTTATTCTTCAAATCCCAGCCGTGCTTCGGAACGTCCATGATTTCGGTGCGAACCTGTCCGCCGCGCTCCAGAACACCCTGGACGCCCGTCTTACCGCTCACTCCGCCGCCTTTTCCTTGAAGCAACCTCCGCTTCCGATCCTTGTGCATATTCCGCGCCGCGCCGCCGATGTAGGTTTCGTCAACCTCGATTTCACCCGATAGCTTGGATGCATCTTTGTTCTGCATGGCCAGCCGCGCGCGTTGCAACATGAACCACGCGGTCTTCTGGGTCACGCCGATGGACCGGTGAATCTCCCAGGAGGAAATTCCATTCTTTGCGTTCACAATCAGCCACATTACAGGAAGCCACTTTTCGAGCGCAATCGGGGAATCCTCGAAGATCGTCCCAACCTTCAGCGAGAACTTCTGCTGGGGGTGCTTCTTGTAGCACTTGAACACTTTGGCGTTCGGTAGATACTCTACGTCGTCAGATCCGCAACGCGGGCAGAGCACCTTACCGTCGGGCCAGCGCAACGCGACCATGAACGCTTTGCAGTTCTCGAAGTTATTGAAAAATTGGACCGCTTCGAGCAATGTCTGGGGTACGTTGGCTTCCATGTATCTACTTTACAGTAGAAAGCGTTGTCAGTCAAGTATATTTATGCCACAACAGTTTACATAATATACGTTATCGGTAGTACAATATCTTTTTCTCATAGGTCCGTCGCCCAGTTCTCAATGCCCCGCAGATCCGGGACATGCGAAAACGCCGTGTCACTCGTCACCAGCACCGCGCCAGCCGCGATCGCGTGGGCTGCGATGAGAAGATCGAGATTCCCTAGCGTTTTCCCGGCGCGTTCCTGTTGCGCCCGGAGTTCGCCGTAAACAACCGCCTCCTCGTGGCCCCAGGCTAGAATTTGAATCTTCGTCAAGAACCCGTCCATGGCAGATCGAAGATCGGGAGCGCTTGCACTCTTGGCCAGTCGGTAGCGGACTTCAGCCTCTGTAATGGCGGAGATGCACGCCACCTCGTCCAGAGCGAGACCCATTAACTTGGCCCGCGCCGCCCGAGACTTGCCTTTGACAATATAGCTAACTGTGTTGGTGTCCAGCATATAGCGCCGATTCACAAGTCCTCACACCTTTGCGGGACGCCCTGGGCGCGGTCTGCCAGAAAGTCATCCGGGAATTCTGCCTGGTCCAGCGCGGCATAAATCTCCTCCCAGGTCCCTGGAGCCTGGGAGAGGATCACATCTCCCGTCTGGGGGTCGCGCCGGATGTATACCTCGTCCGTCGTGAACCGGTACGCCGCTGGAATTCGGACGGCTTGGCTTCTTCCCGTCATAAACACTCGCGCTTTCTCAATCTGCGACATGATACCTATCATGATACATCTATACACGGCCTAATCTAAGAAGCAGCTCTGAAGGCATTGATTCTGCGGAAGTTATTCGCAGCACTTCAAAACCTGCGGCGCGGCCTGAGGCTTCTCCCGCGGCTGAGTCCTCTACTACTAAGGGGGTGGACGAGTTAAGTAGCTTTGCCGCCAATAGATAGGGGTCGGGCGCGGGCTTCAGATTGACTGCTTCTTTGCCGCAGACCAGGGCTTGAAAATACTCGCGAATTCCCGCCCGGATGAGTGGCGGCTCTACTTCCGTGCGGGCGCTGGAGGAAACTACGGCTAATTTGTAGTGGGGCGCGAGCTCGGCTATTAAATCCGTGGTGGTGCTCGAAAAAGGTGATTGTAAGGTCAATTTATGCCTGAATAAGGCTTGTTTGGTGTCGTATTTTGGCCAGATATGGTCGAATAAGGCCGGCGTAGAGATACGCTCTACCATCAAGCGGTCGGAGATGCCGATGCATTCGCGCTGGTAGTACTCCCAGGTCGGCTCGATGCCGAAGGGGGCGAGGATCTCGAGCCAGCACTGGTAATGGATGGGTTCGGTATCGGCGAGGACGCCGTCGAAGTCGAAGAGAATCGAATCAAATTTCACGTATAATTCTCTCATGATCAAACCTACCGAAAAGATCTGGCATAACGGCCGGCTGATCGCCTGGAACGATGCGAAGATCCACGTGTTGGCCCATGTCACCAGCTATGGCAGCTCATGGTTCGAAGGCATTCGTTGCTACGCGACGGAATCGGGCCCGGCGATTTTCCGGCTCCGCGAACATGTGCGGCGTCTTCACGACTCGGCCAAAATCTACCGCGTCGAAATTCCCTTCTCTCAAGACGAACTCTGTGCGGCGATGCTCGAAGTGGTGAGCGTGAACAAGCTCGAGTCCTGCTATCTGCGCCCGCTGGTAATTCGCGGGTACGGAAACATTAGCGTGATGCCGACCAAGGACAATCCCATCGAAACTTATATTGCGGCGTGGGAATGGGGCAAGTATCTGGGCGAGGACGCAATCGAGAACGGCGTGGATGTTTGCGTCTCAAGCTGGGCGCGCATGGCTCCCAATACCCTGCCCGCATTGGCGAAGGCCGGCGGTCATTATATGAACTCGCAACTGATCCGGATGGAAGCAGAGGCGAACGGGTATAGCGAAGGCATCGCGCTCGATTCGTCCGGCTACGTGAGCGAGGGATCGGGCGAGAATATTTTCCTGATTCGCGACGGCAAGATGTTGACGCCGCCTCTGGGCGCGAGCGTGCTGCCGGGCATTACGCGCGATACGGTGGTGACGCTGGCGCGTTCGCTAGGGATTGAAATTGTTGAAGGATTGATTCCGCGCGAAATGTTGTATCTGGCGGACGAAGTGTTTTTCTCCGGTACGGCGGTGGAGATTACGCCGGTTCGGTCGGTGGATCGGATCAAGGTAGGCAAAGGCAAGCGCGGTCCGATTACGGAAAAAATTCAGAAGGAATTTTTCGGGATCGTGGAAGGGAAAACGGCGGATCGGTTTGGATGGTTGACGCCGGTTCCTGTCGCAGTGAGATAAAACGAGCGGAGGGCGCCAGCATTCCTGATAGGAAGGGGCGCCCCACGCGCTACCGTCGGAGGGCTTAATTCAAATGACTCCGCGCAAGGACCTCACCTACGGCCACCTCCCCCGAGACTGACACACAGGCTCGATCCCGCGCGAATATCTAGATCGTTTGTACCAGGAATCGGGGATTCGTCAAAGCGCGAAATGTTGAATTTCCTCAGTTGTTTCCCTATTGCTTTCGGAGAGTTACAGATGCCCCGTTGTGGGTATGCTGTGCATAAATCATGACCCTAACGAAATGTAGTGGCCGCGACGCGATTTCAGGCGAACGAATCACGATCGAATTTGACGATGTGATTCAACACCTGAATCCGGCGTTTTCAGAATCGATCGATGATGACACGTATGTCGCGCCTGGATTCATTGATCTTCAAATCAATGGATTCGCCGGCGTCGATTACAACTCGCCTGAGGCGCCTGCGGAAGAGATCGCGCGATCGTTGCGGGTGATGTTTTCGACCGGCGTGACGCGGTGCTTCCCGACGGTGATTACAGGCGATCCGGCGAAGATGCTGGGAGCGCTGCGCAATCTGGCGTCCGTGCGTGAGGATGCCATGGAGGCGTTCCACGTCGAAGGTCCGCATATTTCACCCGAGGACGGGCCGCGCGGGGCGCATCCGCAGCGCTGGGTTCGGCCTCCTGATCTGAACGAATACAAACGCTGGCAGGAAGCGACCGACGGTCGTGTGCGGCTGGTGACTTTATCGCCTGAATGGCCGGAGGTGCTTCCTTATATAGAGGCGCTCTCGAGGGACGGGGTGGTGATCAGCATCGGGCACACCAAGGCGACGGCGGAACAGATCCAGGATGCGGTGAGCGCGGGCGCCACGCTTTCGACCCACATCGGCAATGGAGCGCACTCGGTGATGGCCCGGCACCCGAATTATATTTGGGAACAGCTTGCCGAGGACCGTCTGAATGCGACCATGATCGTCGACGGGATTCATATCGGGAAAGCGTTCCTGAAAGTCGCACTGCGGGCGAAGGGAATCGAGCGGAGCGTGCTGATTACAGATGCGGTGATGCCGGCGATGTGCGCACCTGGGCGTTACATGCTGGGTGAGGTCGAGGTGGAACTGCACGAGGACCAGAGCGTGCGGATGGTGGGCGGAACGCGCCTGGCGGGGTCGAGTTTGCGGATGGACCGAGGGGTCGGGAATCTGATGAAGCTGGCCGGGCTGACGCTGCCGGAAGCAATCACGATGGCGACGACGAATGCGGCTCGGGCTGGAAGGGTCGGAGGAAGGATTCGAGGGGTGCAACCAGGGTCGCGGGCGGATGTGGTGAAGTTCCGGATGGTGGATTGGGGGATTGAGGTGGTGGAGACTTATTTGAGTGGTCGGCGGGTGTATTCGCAGACGCCGGCTGAAGCCGACGCTGCAAGCTGAAGCTCGCGCTGCCAGCCAAAGAGGTATCAATGATGAGATTCGTGGCTGTAATTTTATTGGTTTCGGGAATCCTCATCCCGGTGGCGAGTCCGCAGAGCGAAGCTGCGCCCAACGCCTGGATGAAGGAGCCCACCGAGATCGGGGCTCGGGACGAGGTTTCGGTACCCATACGGAACATACGGAACAATTACTTCGACGGTTCTCCGTTTGCGAGCAAAGGGCCGCTTACTCTCGAGAATGTTGGACGCTTCGCCCTGTTCGCGGGAAAGTCGAGCGGCCGGGCGCCGGAAATCCCCGACCTCCCGCTGCGTGCCTTGCTGATTGGGACCTTCGAGAGCCACAGAAGCGTGATGACGCCGTCTCATAGAGCGATCTACACGGAAGTGACCGTCAAATGCAGTTATATTTTCGAAGACGGCGGAGGCGGGGCTCGCTTGGGCTCGCCGATAAGCATTCTATTTTTGGGCGGAACGGTCGAGGATGCGAATGGAGATGTTCTCTCCTTTCTCACCCAGCCGAAACATTATTTCATTGAGCCCGCCAAGACGTACCTCTTGGTATTGAGTTATCATTCTGACGGCGATTTCTACCCTTGGGAAAGAGCTGGGACCTATCGGACGGGATCGTCAGAGCTAGCAACGCCGTTGAAAACGCGAGGGTGAAGGCCGGCGGTTCGACGCTGGTTTGCCTTTCCACGCAGGATCTTATTCGCGTGTTAGATGAGCGGTTTTCGCAGCGACAGTAGCAACGATGTCGAAGATCCGGCAGTCTGAAGGGATAGTTGGAATCGACGCACTCGAAATCGCGCGAACGTAGCGGACGGCTACCTCCCCTTTATGAAGATCACCGCGCTTACCCTTTGTGAGATCACTTTGCGGGCTTGACGCGGTGAGACAATGGTATCCGTTCACTCAGCTCTATGAGCGGCGACTGGGGTTCTATCGACACCGTGTTGCACAAAGGACCCGATTTGAGAACTCAGGCCCCAAATTTTCTTTCCGGAAACATTTCCACGATTTTCGTGTCAACCTTGGGAAGATCGTCGGAGTGAATCCAGAGATCCCAACCAGCACAAATGTATATACAAGTACAGCTGACAAAAATATACTAATTTGCCGTGCGGGGTGACGCCCTAGGTGTATAGCAGGGAAAACAGGAGACTGCTTTATTATGACTCCCAGCATTGCGCTATCTTCGCTTTATCGAGAAGCTGTGATGTTACTTGCATCGGGGAAATCTCCGGAGATGGTTTTGGATCATTTGATTAGAAAGGGCCTGCTGGAGCGCTACGCCCGGACTTTGATGTCGGCGGCTGTGGCGGAAAGCTGTGCGACTAAGAATTGACGGATTTTCTGCCCGCATGCTCACGCATGGCGGTTCAGGTGGTCGCGTAGAGTGGCCGGAGATCCAGCGTCAAATTCTCACGTCGACACTCTCGAAATATCTACGAAGACTCCGCTCCCTGTGGTCACGGCTCAGTAGCGGTCTATCGCTGGCAGCGCATGGCGCCGCCCCACAATTGGAGCGCTGGTTTTCACCCGATCGGGATTGACTTGCGCAGCCCGGTCTTGCACAAATTGTTTCCGCAAATATCGATGGCACGTTTCCGCCCTACATCTGTAGCGGGAAACAGGAGCCTGCTCCAAGATGACACCCACGATTGCGCTACCGACTCTTTATCAGGAAGCACTCGTATCGTTCGCCAAGGGCAAGAAGCCGCAGATGGTTTTGAGTGATCTGGTGAACCAAGGACTGCCCGAGCCTCACGCACGGGCGCTGATGGCCGAGGCTCTCAAGGAAAAGAAGGCGTATTTTCGACGCGCCGGATTCGAGGCGATGATCAAAGGCGCCGGGTTCCTGGTGCTTGGGATCGTGATTACGGCTCTCACTTACTCACTGAATATGCCGATTTTTATTGTGGCGACAGGGCCGATTCTGTTCGGGCTGATCTCGTTTTTTAAGGGTCTGTTCCGAGCGATTACCGGCTAATGGCATCGATCAGTCCACCGATGGTGTGGGGTTCGGCTTCTACCGTCGGCTCGATCTGGTGCTCGCGGAGAGTGGCTGAGGTGATGGGTCCGATGGAGGCGATTTTCATTCCATGCAGCGCTTCCCTGCCCGCCGAGGCGATGAAATTCGTGACTGTGGAGGAACTGGTGAAGGTGATCCAGTGCGGCTTGCGATCTAGAATCGCCCGGGCGTGTTCGACCAGATGAGAGGGGGCGGCGGTTTGATAGGCTTCGACGACATCGACTAGCGCTCCGCGGCGGGTGAACTGGTCAGGAATCAGATCGCGGGCCACGGCGGCTCTCGGCAGCAGGATCCTGAGGGATTGCAGATTTTCCTTGGCGAAGGCTTCGACCAGGCTTTCCGCTACATATTCCTTCGGCATCAGATCGACCTTGAGATGCAGGGCTTCGACGGCAGCCTTGGTGGCCGGGCCGATGGCGCAGATGCGGGCCTTCAAAGAGCGCAAGTCATGAGGAGATTGGTCGAGGCGATCCATGAAATAGCGGACGCCGTTGGCGCTGGTGAAGATGAGCCAGTCGTAAGAGGCGAGGCGCGCGATGGCGTGGTCGAGCGGCTTGGGGTCGGACGGCTCGCGAATCTCGATGACGGGGAGGAGCAAGGCTTCGGCGCCCAATGATTCCAGGGGTTCGGAGAGCTCGGCTGCCTGGCGGCGGTCACGTGTAATCACGATGCGCTGGCCGAAGAGAGGCAGGCGCTCATACCAGTTGAACTGGTCGCGTAGGGCGACGACCTCGCCAATAATGATGGTCGCCGGAGGTTTCATGGCCGCAGCGGAGATGCGCTGGGGCAGGGTTTCGAGCGTGCCGACGATGGTTTCCTGATCGGGCCGGGTGGCCCATCGCACAGCCATGGCGGGGGTCTCAGGCGCGCGGCCGGTTTCGATCAACGCGCGGGCGATCTCGGGGAAATTCACCAGACCCATAAAGAGGACAATGGTTTCGGCGGCGCCGATTTTGCTCCAGTCGATGGCTTCGACGTTATGGCCGGTCACAAAGGTGACGGCGCTGCTGTGTTCGCGATGGGTGAGCGGGACGCCGGTGTAGGCGGCGATTCCCAAAGGAGTGGTGACGCCGGGCACGATTTCAAACGGGAGGCCGGCGGCGGAGAGCGCCTCCATCTCCTCCCCTCCGCGGCCGAAGATGAAGGGGTCGCCTCCTTTCAGGCGCACGACGGTGAGGCCGCGTTGGGCGCGGTCGATCATGAGGGCGGAAATTTCTTCCTGCGTATGCTCGTGCGCGGCGCGTTTTTTGCCGACGTAGATTTTTTCAGCGTGGGCGGGGGCGAGGTCGAGCAGGCGGTCGCTGGCGAGATGGTCGTAGAGGATCACGTCGGCGCGGGCGAGGATTTTTTGGCCTTTCACGGTGATGAGCGAAGGGTCGCCGGGGCCTGCGCCGATGAGGTAGGTCATTTGAGTCGCATGGCCAGCGAGCCGCCTAGATCGATGGGATCGGTGCCGGTCAGTTCGCCGCGCCTGGGGTTGGAGCCGTCGGGTTCGGAGACGAAAGCGCGGAGGTGAAGCATTTCTCCATCGAGCGTGGCGTGAGCGCCGATCGGCACTTGGCAACTTCCCCCGAAGACGGCAAGGAAGGCTCGCTCGGCGGTGATCGCGATTCGCGATGCTTTGTGTTCGAGCGTGCGCGCGAGCTGATGCGCATCGCCGTTGTCGTCGCGCGTCTCGATTGCCAGCGCGCCTTGTCCCACGGCGGGGATCATGGCGTCGACCGCGAGATATTCCGCAATGCGATGCTCCAAACCCAGGCGGCGGAGTCCAGCAGCGGCGAGAATGATGGTGTCGTATTGCCCTTCGTCGAGTTTGCGCAGCCGGGTGTCGACGTTGCCACGCAGCATTTCTATCTTCAGCCCGTGGTGCATGTTCATCAGTTGAACGGAGCGGCGCAGAGAGCTGGTGCCGACGCGGGCGCCTTCCTTTAAAGGCGCGCCAATAAGAGCGTCGCGGGGGTCCTCACGTTCCGGAATGGCGGCCAGGGTCAAGCCGGCGGGAAGCTCGGACGGCATGTCCTTCAGACTATGCACGGCGAGGTCGATGCGGCCGTCGAGCAGGGCTTCCTCGATCTCCTTGGTGAAGAGGCCTTTGCCGCCGACTTGTGAAAGAGGCACGTCCTGGATCTTGTCGCCGGTGGTTTTAATGATCTCGATGCGCGTTTCGACGTTCAGCTTTTGGGCGATATGGTGGGCTTGCCAGAGTGCGAGTTGGGAGCCGCGGGAACCAATGACAATCATTATTTATCCAGACGGAATAGCTTGCGAATTAAATCCGGGAGGTGCGCGCCTTCGGGGTGCGCGGCGGTGCGGCGAAGCTCCGCGATAGGGCCGTGGGCGATCTTATTAATGATGCCGCGCGTGATGGCGTCGATGGCGTCTTCCTGCTGCGGCGTGATCGGCCCGAGGCGGGTGCGCATGCGTTGGATCTCATTGGTGCGCACGATTTCGAGCTGTTCTTGCAGGCTGACGATGGTGGGCGCCACTTCGCGGGTCTTCAGGCGCTGCATCATGCGCTCGACTTCCTCGTGTATGATTTCTTCGGCTTCGAGGGCGGTTGCGTTGCGGCCTTCAATGTTTGATTGAACGGTCTTATCCAGATCGTCAATATCGTAGAGGAAGACGTTGTCGAGTTTGTTGACGTCGGGTTCGATGTTGCGCGGCACGGCGATATCGATGAGGAACATGGGACGATTTTTTCGGCGGCCGATGACGGTGCGCATCTGATCGCGAGTAAGGATGTAGTGCGGCGCGGCGCTCGAGGCGAGCAGAATATCGACCTCGGGCAGATGATCGAGCAGCGATTCGTAATCGATTACGCGGCCATTAAATTCGTCGGCGAGTGGCTGGGCGCGGGCGCGGGTGCGATTCGCAATGAGGATTTCCGACACACCGGCGCGTCGTAAATGCCGCAAAGCCGACTCCGCCATCTTCCCCGCCCCGACCACCAGCACGCGTTTCCCTTCGAGCGATCCGAAAATGTCGCGGGCCAGTTCGACGGCGGCGTAGCTGATCGAAACGGCGCTTTCTCCAATGTCGGTTTCCGAGCGTACGCGCTTGGCGACGTTAAAAGCGCGGGTCATCACCAGATCCAGAAATCCGGTCAGTGCGCCGCTTTCCTTGGCGATGGCGTAGGCGCTCTTGAGCTGGCCGAGAATCTGCGGCTCGCCTACCATCATCGAGTCGAGACTGGAGGCTACGCGGAATAAATGGCGGATAGCGTCGGAGCCGTCGTATCTATATAGATAGGGCAGCATCCAGGCGCGTTCGACGGAACGGGACTCGGCTAAAAATGTTTCGACGGCTCCGCCCGTATCGGCATCGTCGTCGAGTGTGGCCGCGATCTCGACACGGTTGCAGGTGGAAAGAATCATGCCTTCGAGCAGGCCGGGGCACTTTCTCAAAGAGGCGAGGGCGGCCGGCAGCGCGTGCTCTTCGAAAGCAATCCGCTCGCGCACTTCGACCGGCGCGGTGCGATGATTCAGACCTGTCAACAACAGCTTCATGGGGCGAGAACAGGCCTCAGGCCGATATGCGCCACCCAGGTGAGCGCGGCGCATCCGAGTACGGTGAGCGCCATCAGAGCCGCTTTCCTGCCGCGCCAACCGGCCGAGGCGCGCAGCACAATCATCAACAGGCAGAGCGCCCAGGTGAAGAACGAGAGTAGAATTTTCGGGTCCGCCAGCCAACGTGTCCCGGATTCGGTGGACGCCCAGGTGACCGCGAAGATGACGCCGAGGGTCAGTAGAACAAAGCCGAAACCCATCGACGTGCTGATCACGTTATCGAGCGTAGCCAGCGGAGGAAGTTTTTCCAGCCAGGAGCTGGATTGCTTGTTTTTGAGACGCCGTTCCTGTACCAGATAGAAAACGCTGGCGGTCGCGGTTAGCAACAGTGCAGCGTAGCCCGCCAGAACCAGTAAAATATGGACGATCAGCCACGCATCCCGCACTCCGACGTTGGGCCACGTCGCGACGGGGCGCTCCAGGGCGGCGATGAGCGTCATTAGAAAAACGACCGGGAACATGGCCACGGCGGTCCCGGCGAAGTGGAAGCGCGATTCGACGAAGAGGAAAACCAGCGCGATCAGAAACGCGCAAAGGCTGAGTGTTTCATAAAAATTTTCGAGCGGCAGGCGGCCGTAGGCGATGGAAAGCTCGACCAGCGCTACTGCATGCAGAACGACGCCCACGCGAAATGTTCCGAGCGCGAATGGGTAAACGGTATGACTGCGGCGCACGATCGAGAGCATCGAGTGCAATAAACCGATCGCGTAAAGGCACGCCGCGGCGCGGAGCCAGAAGATGCTGGTATCGAGCATTCGTTGTTCTTATTATATTGTTTCAGTTTTCTTGCCTTCCCACTTCGTACCATAGGATCCATGACCAACAAAATTTGCCTCGTTACCGGCGCGACCCGTGGAATCGGGCGGGCCATCGCCAAGATGATGCTTGAAGAAGGCGCGCAGGTGGCTATTTGCGGACGCCGGCAAAGTGCCGTGGATCAGGCTGTGGGGGAGCTGCACGAGGAAACGGGCGGTAAAGTCGCAGGGAAAGCAGCCGATGTAAGAAGTCATGAAGATATTGCCGGACTATTCCGGTTTGTCGACGCCCAGTTCGGTGGGCTCGATGTTCTGGTTAACAATGCCGGCGTTGGTGTGTTTCAGTCGGTCTCGGATTTGTCTGTAGAAAATTGGCAGCTAGTGCTTGAGACGAATCTCTCAGGTGTGTTTTACTGCTGTCGCGAGGCGTTTCCCCGATTTGAAACCAGGGGCGGGGGCTACATCGTAAATATCAGTAGTCTTGCCGGCAAGAACGCATTTGCCGGTGGGTCGGCGTATAACGCGTCGAAGTTTGGGCTCAATGGATTCAGTGAGGCGATGATGCTTGATAAAAGGAACGATAACGTGCGAGTGAGCTACATTATGCCGGGCAGCGTGGCGACAGATTTTTCGGGACACGGTACCGATTCGGGTTCCGATTGGAAAATCCACTCCGAGGACATTGCCGAAATAGTACGAACTTTAATGCGGATGCCAGAAAGAACCTTAATCAGCAGGATAGAAGTCCGGCCATCGAGGACGAAGAGATAGTCAGGCGATCAAGAATCGCAACGGTTTAAGGAGCATCTAAACAAATGGCACTTGGGTTGCCTGATAGTTTGTGGAAGGGAGCTGAAAGAAGCTCTCCGAAGAGAAAGGCGGCAGATAAAATGGTACGGCTAAACGTCCCGTTGGATCCGGCTAAAACAGGCCGGGAGGCGAGCACACTGGAGACTGGTCTCCGGAGAATGATCATCGGTCAGGATGAGGCGATCCAGCAGATCGTCAACATTTACCAGATGCATCTCACCGGAATGAACGCACCGGGCCGCCCGATCGGAAACTTCTTGTTCCTGGGTCCCACCGGCTCCGGCAAGACCCGAATTGTGGAAGCGACAGCGGAGACGCTGCTGAAAAACCCTCGAGCGGTGATCAAGATCGATTGCGCCGAGTTTCAGCACAGCCATGAGATCGCGAAGCTGATCGGCTCGCCTCCAGGCTATCTGGGGCACCGCGAAACGCATCCTTTATTGTCACAAGAAGTACTGAATCAGTATCAAACTGAGACGATGAAGGTGAGCTTCGTGCTTTTCGACGAAATCGAGAAGGCGTCCGATGCGCTGTGGAACCTGCTGCTGGGAATTCTCGACAAAGCAACGCTTACCCTGGGTGACAACCGCAAGGTTGATTTCTCTCGGGCGATGATCTTTATGACCTCGAATCTGGGCGCTTCCGAGATGAGCTCGATCATGGCGCCGAAGCTCGGGTTCGGCACTTCAGACGCGCGGATGCTGGCTTCGACCGGTGTCTTCGACGAGAAAATGACGGGTAAAATCGCACGCACCGGCGTGGAAGCGGCACGGCGGAAGTTTACGCCGGAGTTCATGAACCGGCTCGACAAGATCGTGACGTTCTCCCCGCTGGGGACGGAGCAATTGAAGAAGATTCTCGATATCGAGTTGAACCTGGTACAACAAAGAATCTTCAATACTTCCGCCGATCGGGCCTTTGTTTTCACCGTGTCCGAGCCGAGCAAGGATTTTCTGCTCTCCGAGGGAACGGACCTCAAATACGGAGCCCGGCACCTGAAGCGCGCGATCGAGCGGCTGCTAGTGCACCCCATGTCGAATCTGATCGCGACCGACCAGGTGCGTGGCGGCGACTGGGTACGCGTAGAATTCGACGAGGGGACCAAAGCTCTCCGTTTCGCCCGCGAAGCGGAAGGTCTGCCGGTTCAGGATATGGCCCGGTTGGTCGATACCTCGGTAACGATCCCGCAACTCACGATGGCGAGTGGCGCGGTCGTTGAGCCGGTACGGACGCAGACGGCAAAAACCTCGAAGAAGTAGTCAGGGAGCCAGCAGGCCTGGATACAGGCTGCTGGCTCTTTTTTTTACGCTGCGCATTCCCCGCGGCCGAGCTGCAAGGAGAACGCGACATCGTCGCCCCAGTCCTGATACATCTCGGGGGAAGCGTCCGGGCCGGGCTTGACCAGATCCGCTGTCAACTTGCGGAAAGTCTCTACTTTATATCGCAACACGTAGGAACGGAAGGATTCGCCGGCTTCACGATTCTGCTTAAAATGTTCGAGCACCCTCGCCACGGCGGTCGGAGCGGACCGGGCTGGCAGGCTCTGGATCGCCATCCCGAATTGCTCATAAGTGCCACCCAGAAGCATAAGATAATAAGGGACTTCCCTGCCCTCGATCTTGCGGGCATTGCCGTAGAACCCGATATCGCCGACCCAGTGTTGTCCGCACGCATTCGGGCATCCGCTGGCGTTAATTCTCAGCTTGCGAACGATTGGATCGGTCTCCGACTGCAACTGATCGCGCAGTTCATAGCCCAGATTCATTGTCTTCGTCAACCCGAGATTACAGCTATACGCCCCTGGGCAAGTCAGCACATCGCTAATCTCGTTCGCACCCTCATCGGCGAGCCCGAGCTCGCTAATTCTTCCATAAACCCGCTGCAGAGCCCCCACCGGAACGTAGGCTAGTACCACGTTTTGATTCATGGAGAAGCGCAAGGACCCGTCGCCCGAGAGCTCCGATATCTCGGCCAAGCCGCGCATCTGATCGCCGCTAAGATTTCCCTGTGGCACCGTCACTGTGACGATCGCATACCCTGGCTGCTTCTGCTCCAGAGTGTTGGTCTCGCGCCAACGATGGAAACCGGGTGACGAAGAATCGTAAATCGGCAATAATTCGCCGGACCCCCTCGGTGGTGGAACCGGCTGAAAACCACCAAAGTTCTCCGGAACCTCGGCTGGCATCGCGATGCCTCCGTTGCGAAGGATGTCTTGATATTCTTCCTCAATCGAGTCGCGCAGCCAGTCTAATCCGCGCTCCCGCATGACGAATTTCAGGCGGGCTTTATTTTTATTCGCCCGATTTCCATGACGATTAAAAATTCGAATGACCGCTTCGACACGCCGCACTACATCTTCGGCGGGAATAAAGTCGTGTAAAACCTTTGACTCCACCGGCAAAGGACCCAGGCCGCCCGCCACCGTCATGCGGAACCCCCGCTCGCCGTCGCGAATCACCGCGCGCAGCCCGACATCGTTGATCGCGGTCGCGATGCAATCCTCGGGGCAACCGGCAAACGCGACCTTGAATTTACGGGGCAGATTATCGGTCAATTCCTTGTGAAGGAACGCAAAAGCCAACCGGCGCGCGTACGGCTGGACATCGAAAGGCTCATGAGGATGCACTCCGGCCAAAGGACACGCCGTGACGTTGCGAACCGTGTTATAGCAGGCCTCGCGAGTAGTGAGTCGAACGTCGGCCAGTAGGTGCAACAGATCCGCCACCTGCGCCAGAGGCACAAAGTGATACTGCATATTCTGCCGCGTAGTGAGATGTCCTTTGCCACCGCCGAACTCGTCCGCGACGCGCGCGAGTTGCCGCATTTGCTGTGCCGTGAGCAATCCGCCAGGCACCTTAGTGCGTATCATCTGCACCCCGGCTTGCCGCTGGCTATAGATACCCCGGCGCAACCGGAAGGGCCGAAACTGATCGTCCGTAAGCTGACCATCCAGGTTCAACCGGGCCTGCCGCCGGAACAATTCGATATCTTCGCGGACAGTGCTATCGTACTGTTGCTCAGTAACTTGGAGTTCGGTCAGGACAGCGGAGGACATAGATACTCTTCTCTATAGAGATTACCATAGACGGGCGGCCTTTTCAAAACGGATCGCAGGGCAGGGGAATTTGTAAAATGCTCGCAGCCGGCGGTGATTTTCATTGACTTATTTATGCAGCGCATATAAAAATAATTAACGCAGTTTCTCGACGGGGCAAAAAACATTTTAGAAACGGAGAAGCTGTGGCTGACACCTCTCTAGAGCGGCTGACCGAGCGTCAGCGGGACGTACTTTTTCTTCTTTGCAAAGGCTTTAGCAACCCGGAAATCGCCAATTACGTTGGGATATCCCGCCGAACCGTTAAGGGATATGTAGCCCAAACTGTTTCTTATCTATAACGTCTCCAACCGAACGGAACTAGCGGGCCTTTTGAGGCTAGAGCGTGGCGCGTCTTTAGGGGAGTGACGTCGGGCTGGACGGGCCAGTTGGACGTTGCTAGTCGTGATCTGATGCACTAAGCTGTTTCAAAATGTTCGGGTTGCTTTGCATGACTTCGAGCCTTTTGCTTAGTCGTTCGGGATGGAAGCGCAACATCAAATTCTGAAAAGGAGACCCGTAAATGTATAAGAGATTCGGAGGTCTGGCCATGCAACGGCGCGGCCGAACCGCCATTTTGTCGGTATTAATCCTGTCAGCGATCGTACCTGTTTTGGCCCAGCCGCAGGCGCAACAGTTCTCAGAGGCGATTGATAAGGTGATATTCGTCCAGAGCGTTCAGGTGGGGACGCCGACTCCGGCGTCGTCAAATTCCGTTCCGATCGACGTTCGACTTCAGAATATTTCCGCGAAGTCGATTTATGCCTTCAAGGTTAATATTGTTGCAACCTGGGCCGATGGATCAACCAAGTCGACAGAGTGGACCTCGGACTTCCTGGCTCTGTATGTCTGGGCGGCCCGTGACCCGCATCCTAATCCGCCGCCGGCAATATTCCGCAGCGGCGAGACCCACACCTCACAGGGTGGCGTATCGAGGGCCGCTGACGGCAGTGCGCCAATAAGCGCCGTTGCGACGGTTCGCATGGTGGCCTTTGGCGACCGTACCGTGATTGGCTCCCACAATGACGTGGAATCTTTGTCACGGCTCCGCACGCATCAAGCCGAGCAATTCAGCGGCGTCGTGGAGGACCTGCAGTCTATCGTGCAGGCGGCGGATCCGATCAAAGCGGCGGAGGCCCGCAACAAGGAGCTTCTTGCTCTACAGCCCGGCAGCACTAATACGAGCGGCACCGTGGGCAGTCAAATCTCGCCGAATAACATTCGGGCGGGCGCCACTTTGACTTATGTTAGGTCTGTTGGCGGAGACAAGGTGAGGATCGGTAAGCAAATCGCTGATAATCAAGCCTACGTTCAGGCGCTTAAGCTACACGCCGTGCTTCAGGAGGTGACCGAGTGACGCGCCCCGCGAAGATCCTGGCTTTGTCCCTGATAAGTGTGTCGGTATTACTATCGCAGAGTCAGCCGACTTCGCAAACCTACGGCACCGTCATGACCAATCAATCCTTTGACGCATTGCAGGTGCCCTTTTCGCCATGCAGCGGGTCTGCTGGCGCTGGAGAACAGCGCATTTTCCTCGTATCAGAAGTGACCGGATGGACCGTCCAAGTGGACGTTGCGCCGCCCCAATACCCAGCGTAGAGTCGAAGTGAGCTAGGAGGCAAGATCAATGAACTTAGCAATAAAGGCGGCGTTGCCAGTGCTGGCGATCACCTGCGCGCTGGCCGTCTCCCAAACCGACGCAGACACTCAGGCGCGAGGCGAGCGGCTCGCAAAGCATGCGGAGCTCTTCGGCGTCTATAACTCAAACCGGCGCTTTGAGAACACTAAGCCAAACCCGGCGGGGGTGATCGATCTGTCGGTAAACATGCGCAACGACTACTTTATCCCTCCGGGCATCTCGACTCCTGAGGACGAGCTTACGCGCGCTGCGCGCCTTGCCGATGCAGTGGTGGAGGGTGAGACGGTCCAGCAATATTCGGCGTTGACCGCGCGGCACTCATTCGTCTTTTCGGATTGGACCGTCAAGGTAATCAAGGCCTTCAAAACGGGGTCCCAGATACCCGTGCCCGCCGGCGGCGAGATAATAGTCACAAGGCCAGGCGGCGACGCCATCGTCAACGGACAGCATGTCACGGCACACGATAAAGCGTTTCCGGATTTCGCTCTCGGGCATCAGTATGTCCTATACCTCCATGCGCTGCCGGATGGTTCCTCATTCCAGGTGATGTCCTGCGCCGTCTTCGACGTGAGCGGAAGCTCCCCCGTGCCGCTCCTCGACCCAGACTGGAAGTCTACGACTCTGAGGGCGTTCGGATCGCCAGTTTCGACCGCAGACTTCCTGGCGACCGTTGCAAGGAGCGCAGCACAATGACGCGACCAATCCTCCCGCTGCCTTTGATTTGTAAGGCGCTCGCCGCTGCGCTCATCGCGCTGGGGACCGCACGGGGGCAGTGCCCGAGCCTGACCGCAGATGGCGAGTGGTGGGCAAGTTGCACCACGATGTATGTCTATATCGATCCGGTGTCGATCGGCGCTCTTCCGGTCGGCACCGGAAGTGGCGCAGGGACTTCGCCAACTGCACAGGTGCAGAATGCCGTTTCTCAGTGGGCCTCGGTAGCACAGACTTATTACGGAATAAATATCGCCGTCCAGCAGGTTGGCTCGACCGGCTATGAGGGGCTCCTCACGATTCAGGCTGTCGGCACCTACGGTTCCAGCACGATAGCGAGTTCGCCCGTGTATGAGGGTCCCGTGACGGCCGACACGATCACGATAAACTCCCTGTCCAGCGTCTTCGGCTCCTCCGCCGCGGGCTATCAGACGATCTTCACGAAGGTGATACTGCACGAGATGGGACACATATTTGGTATGAGCGACTACTACTACAATACCTGCTTCCCCTCGGTGGCCGCTACGGTGATGGCGACCCCAATTTGCGGCACTAACGACTCCACTGATGTGTTGCCCACCGCATAACCACATGCGACACGAACGGGGTACAGGTCATATATGAATCTAATTACCCCTGCGGATGCACCACGTGCGAGGGCGACGGCGGTGGCGGTGGCTGCATCCCACTCGAGGGCGAATGCAATTTCGACGACGACAATTGCTGCGAGGGCAGTTGCGACAGCATCGGCGACGGTGAAAGCATTTGCGAGGACATCGATCCGATTATCCTTGATCTGACCGGGCGCGGATACCAACTTACGAGCGTGGCAAATGGCGTCAAATTCGATTTCTATGGGACTGGCGCGCCAATCCAGATGTCCTGGACCGCAGCCGCGTGGGACGGCGGATTCCTGGCGCTCGACCGCAATGGAAACGGGAAAATTGATAACGCTTCCGAGCTGTTCAGCAATCTCGCTCCGCAGCCGGCTACGCCCGGCAAAGTCGGGAACGGCTTTCTCGCGCTCGCCGTCTATGACCTGCCGGCCAACGGCGGAAACGGCGACGGCTGGATCGACGCGCAGGACACTATTTTCTCCAAGCTGCTGGTCTGGGTCGATCTAAACCACAACGGCGTCTCTGACCCGGGCGAGTTACTCACGTTGAAGCAGGCGGGAATTCAAGCGATCTCCCTGACCTATTCGCTGAACAAATGGAAAGACGCGTTTGGCAACACCTTCCGCTATAGCGCGCCGTCCCGAACCAACACCTCACCGAATCAACCTGTTTACGACGTCCTTCTCCAAAGCAACGGGAAAACTTCGGCGACGACCGCGGCGACCAAACAGAAATAGAAGGACGAATATGAGACTCTCTCGAATCCACATGCTCGTGTTGTGCCTAACCGTCCCCTGCGTCGCGGCTGATCTCTCGACTTGCGCCCCGCTCGGCGATGCGGATCGCTCGAAGCTCGCGGTTTACGTGCAGAAGAAGTACAATCTGCCGCAAGCCGCGAAGGTCGACGTGAAGGAATTATCGTTCGTTGAGGAGAGCTGCTACCGCAAGCTACAGTTCTCCTCGGAAGCCGGCAGGCGGCCGTTTCGGATGAAGTTGATCGCCTCGCCGGATTTGCGATTCCTGACGCGTGAGTTGCTGGATTCGCGTATCGATCCCATAGAGGAAGCTCGGCGGCAAGCCGCGGCGATTGCGTCAAAGCTCGCCAAAGCCGATGGCGCCACGCTCGGACCGAAGGATGCACCTGTCACGATGGTGCTCTTCTCCGATTTCCAATGTCCATTCTGTTCGCAGATGGCCACAGGTCTCATGAAGGACATCGTACCCGCCGAAGGTAACAAAATCCGGCTCATTTTCCGGAATTTCCCGCTTCCCATGCATCCCTGGGCTCGCGCCGCGGCGGAAGCTACGGCCTGTGCGCAAGCGCAAAGTGACAAATACTTCTGGCCGCTCCACGATTACATCTTCACCCATCAGCGCGAATTCACCGTCGACAATATGACGGAAATGCTCTCGGACCAGGCCGCCGCGATGGAGGGATTTGACGCCACCCGATTCCACACCTGTATCGATAAGAAGGAGACAGCGGCCAGGGTCGATCAGGATGTGGCGTTTGGGAACGAAATGAAAGTCACCGGCACGCCGACTCTCTTCATCAATGGCCAGCGCGTTTCCGGCTATCGCGCTGAGCAGATCCGCACCATGATCCGTGAACAGATGCCATGATAAAATAGATAATCCATGATTATCTCGATGAAGTTGCACGCCTCCAAGGATGAGGTGGCGCAGGTCCGCTCGCGGATTGAGGAGTTCGGCTACAAGGTCCACTCGATCGAAGGGGAGGAACGCGTCGTGATCGGCGCGGTCGGTGTCGGCGACGTTACCGCTTGCCTGGAATCGATTGAAGCTATGCCGTGTGTCGAGCGCGCCGTGCGCATCTCCGCTCCTTATAAATTCGTCAGCCGCGAGTTTCGACCCGCGAAGACGGAAATTACTGTGCGCGGAACCACTATCGGCGGCGATGAGTTCGTCGTGATGGCAGGACCTTGCTCGGTTGAAAATGAGCGCCAGATTCTCGAATCGGCTGAGATCGTCGCGCGTGGCGGCGCTAAGCTTCTGCGTGGAGGAGCGTTTAAACCCCGCACTTCGCCCTACGATTTCCAGGGCCTCGAAGTGGAAGGACTGAAGCTACTCGATAAGGCTCGCAAGGCCACCGGACTCGGTATCATTACCGAAGTGATGAGCGATCGCGATGTCGATCTGGTTGCCGAATACGCCGATATTCTGCAAATCGGCGCGCGCAACATGCAGAACTTCGCGCTGCTCAAAACGCTGGGCAAATGCGGCCGTCCGGTGCTGTTGAAGCGAGGCATGAGCTCCACCGTGAAAGAACTCCTCATGTCGGCCGAGTATGTGGTCGCCCACGGCAACCCCAACGTGATCCTGTGCGAGCGCGGCATCCGCACATTCGAAACCGTCACGCGCAACACCTGCGACATCGCCGCCATCGCTGCGTTGAATGAACTCACGCATC
The DNA here is from genome assembly GCA_049521155.1 of Bryobacteraceae bacterium. Taxonomy (GTDB): domain Bacteria; phylum Acidobacteriota; class Terriglobia; order Bryobacterales; family Bryobacteraceae; genus Palsa-187. The sequence continues at coordinate 1,482 of JBEKPC010000079.1, read as the reverse complement.
TGCCGGTGATTCTCGATCCCAGCCATGCGACCGGGAAACGCAGCCTGGTCCCGCCGCTCGCGCGCGCCGGCGTCGCGATCGGAGCTGACGGCCTGATTGTCGAAATGCATCCGCATCCCGAAAAGGCAATGAGCGACGGCGCGCAATCGCTGGACCCTGTGCAGTTCGCGAAAATGATGGCCGACCTCGCGCCCTACATCGAATTGTGGAAGCAGGATCGCATCACCGAATCAGTGGCCGTGTGAGGAAGACCGCGCTAGCTTTACTGCTCGCCGTCGCCGCTATCGGCGGTTTCTTTTGGTGGCGAACTTCGCGCACGCTGAACGACCAGCAACTGATCCAAAGCCTGCCGCAGGCTCGCGCCACACACGTGTTTATCGATCTCGATGGTCTGCGCCGCAGCGGCCTGCTCGATTTGATCGCCGGCACGAAATCGGCCGAAGATCCCGACTATAAGACATTCATCGACCAGACCGGCCTTGACTATCGCACCGATCTCGATGCTGTCGCCGCGGCTTTCTCGGAGGGAAATACTTATCTCGCGCTGCGCGGCCGCTTCGTATGGAAAAAGCTAGACGCCTATGCCCAGGCCCACGGCGGACGCTGCGTGAATGCCATATGCTCCATGCCCGCCAGCCGCGCCGGCTATTTCATTTCCTTCACTCCACTGCGGACCAAAGTCCTCGCGATGTCTGTTTCAACCGACGAGCATGGCGTGAACCTGATCGGAATGCAAGACTGGCGCAAGCCTCCGCATCTTCCGGCGGAACCGGTCTGGATTTCGGTTCCCTCGTTCGCGCTCAGCGACGCCAATCTCGGCTCCGGCACGCATGCGTTTCTGGAGCCGCTTTCGCAAGCGCAGGATGTGACGTTCGCGGTCGGTGGCACGCCGAAGGGTTTTCAAATTCGCCTCCAAGCGGTCTGCGCGACGCCGGAAATCGCTGAATTGCTGACCCGGCGCTTGTCCGCGTCAACTGACCTGCTCAAGAAAATGCTGGACCGCGAGCACATGACGCCGAATTCCAGCGACCTGAGCGGAGTGCTCACCGCGGGAACATTCTCGCAGCAAAGGGAGCAGGTGACCGGGACCTGGCCCATCGAACGCGGATTCATAGAATCGCTCGCCGGCGGCAAGATTCAGTAAGCGATCTAGTCAGTTTCCACGAAATCAGTTTCAGGCGTTGGGAGCTTGTCGTGATCTCCCGCAATCCAAACATAGAGCGTTGGCAGCAGGTAGATGCTCATGCACAGCGCGCCCAGCAATCCTCCAACGATCACGATGGCGAACGGACGCTGCGAGTCCGATCCGATGCCGTGAGACGTGGCCGCCGGCAGCAAGCCGAGCGTGGCGACCAACATGGTCATCATGATGGGACGCAGCCGCAGGATCGCGCCTTGCTCCGCCGCGTCGATCACGGAATGGCCGCGGGCGCGCATCTGGTTGATGTATTCCACCATGATCACGCCGGTCTGGACGGAAAC
>JBEKPC010000078.1:0-23985 GCA_049521155.1 Bryobacteraceae bacterium | reverse complement strand
CTTGAAGCTTCGTTCTATGCCGTGGGCGAGTCCAGCTATCAGTGTGACGGAATGGTCCATTCTTCGGGCGTCGAAAGATCGCGTTGGCTGGCTGACGGCCGGGAACGAATATCTCGAATTTTCTCTGGACGGCAACCAAATTAACCGCTTAGACGGCCCGCCTGACCGAATTTATCACTATGAGTTCTGGGCAAGTTTTGTATTGAGCGATGCAAATGAGGTCCTGGTCAGCTTCCCGGTGGACAGCGCTCGCAGCGGCACGCTAAAGCTCTGGAGTCTGGATCGCGCGAAAGGCGGGTGGGCTGAAGTGGGGGGTGAGAGCCTTCCCGGCAAAGTTCACTTGTTTGGCTTCAACGAAGACGCGATTCTAGCGTCAGGCACCACTACTCCGCCAGGAGGAAGTCAGGTTCAGACGATTGACCGCCTTAGTCTCTCTGCTCCCAATCGAGCGAGTAAGTAGACTTGGGGCTCTCTCTCTTCATTTTCTTTGACTCAAGTTCAGAGATTTGGACTTGCGCGGTGCATCTATGAAAAGGATTGTTAACTTGCGGATGTCCACATGCTTACACGCATAGCGGTTCCGTGGCGGCGGTGAATGGATGCGCATGTGTTATCTCGTGTTGAAGCCGATGGGCGGCGTCCTGGCCTATGATTGAAAAGTGAGTTAGGTTAAGAGTATGGCCACTGTGACCGTCGACTTACCCGCCGATCTTGTTTCGGTTGCGAAGCTCGATCAAGGCGATGTCTCGCAAGAGGCAGCCAAGTTCATTGCTTTGGAATTATTCCGCGAGGGAACTGTATCCCTGGGAAGGGCTGCGGAGCTGTGCGCAACTCCGCTGGCTGCTTTCATGGGCTTCGCCGCCGCTCACGGCGTTCCGCCTCTTCATTACGGCATCGAGCAGTTCGAAGAGGACCGCCTTACTCTCGCCAAACTTCGCCCGTGACAGTCCTGTCCGATTCTTCCCCGTTGATCACTCTGGCGGAGATAGGGCTTCTTGATCTTCTTCCCAAGCTTTACGAAACCGTCATGATTACTCCGCAGGTCTACGCCGAAGTTGTCGTGGGCGGTGCAGGATTGGCAGGATCGTCTCAAATCTCGATGGCGGGCTGGATAGACGTCAATCCTGTTCAGAACCCGGCTGACTTGGCTGCCGCGCAACAGCGTTATGGACTCGGTGCCGGAGAGTTGAGCGTCATTGTACTCGCGCTGGAACTGAAGGCGGATATTTTGCTGATTGACGATAGGGATGCGCGGAAGGTAGCCCGGCAACAGGGGCTGTTTGTCTTGGGGTGCATCGGTATCCTTCATGAGGCGTTCGACCGGAGTTTATTATCCGACTTGCGCGAAGCCTACCGCGCATTGCTCGCTTCCGGCGCTTACATCCACCCTACGCTGCTCGAAAACATTCTGAAGGCGCGCAACCTGCAGTCGCTATAACACGGTAGGTGCCCACGGTCCTATCATGCTAAACTAGCATCCTATTGATTGCCCTTCCTCGTCAGAAGAGGCCGACCTGAGTTTAGGTGGATTCTTGATGGCGGGTACAGCAAGTCAGAGCGCGCTTCCGGCTCCTTTTCAGGATTACAATCTCGACGAAGCGTACGACGAGATGGTCGCGGCGGATGGGGTCGCGCGTCCGCAATACGAACACCTTTATCAGGCACTGCGCGAATTGCCGCCGAGCGAGTTCCGGCGGCGCCAGCAAATCTCTGATCTTTCTTTCCTCCATCAGGGCATCACATTCACCGTTTACGGCCGGACAGAAGGCACCGAACGCATTTTTCCGAACGATCTGCTGCCGCGAATTATCACCAGTGACGAGTGGTCTCGCATCGAGAAAGGTCTGACGCAGCGGATCACCGCGCTCAATCTTTTTCTCAAGGATCTGTATCATGAAGGGCGCATCCTGAACGACGGCGTGGTGCCGCGCGAGCTGGTCTATAGTTGCAAACATTTTCGACGCCAGATGCGAGGCCTCAACGTTCGCAAGGACGCCTACGTCACGGTCGCCGGAACCGATCTGATCCGCCTGCCTTCGGGCGAATTCGTCGTACTGGAAGACAACTTGCGCGTGCCGAGCGGAGTCAGCTACATGCTGGTGAGCCGGCAGGTGATGAAACGTATTTTCCCGGATTTGTTCCGGCAGTGCGGCGTGCAGGGAATCGAGCATTACAGCCAGGCGCTGCTGGCCACTCTGCGCGCGCTGGCTCCGCAGGGATGCGCCGAACCGACCATCGTGCTGCTGACGCCGGGGGTTTATAATTCTGCCTATTTCGAACACGCATTCCTCGCGCGGCAAATGGGAATTGAGCTGGTGGAAGGCCGCGATCTGGTGGCGCACGACAACTTCATCTACATGCGGACCACGGAGGGCCTGCGGCGCGTCGACGTGATTTACCGGCGCATTGACGACGATTTTATCGATCCTCTGGCGTTTCGGCAGGACTCTTCGCTGGGCGCGCCGGGCCTGTTTAACGCGTATCGCGCCGGAAATGTCAGCCTGGCGAATGCGCTGGGAACCGGAGTCGCCGACGATAAGGCGGTTTACGCCTACGTGCCGGCCATCATCAAATATTATCTGGGCGAGGATCCGGTGCTGAACAATATCGAGACGTTTCAGATGTCGGAGGAGGCGCAGCGCCATCACGTGCTGGATCATATTGAAAAATACGTGGTGAAAGCGGTGGGCGAATCGGGTGGGTACGGGATGCTGATTGGTCCGCAAAGCACGGCCGAGCAGCGCGACGAATTTCGGCGGCGCGTGGAAGCCGATCCGCGCAACTACATCGCGCAGCCAACCATTAATTTATCGCGCGCGCCCTGCATTATCGATGGAAAAGTGCAGCCCCGGCACGTCGACTTGCGGCCGTACATTTTATTCGGCGAGAAAATTACGATCGTGCCCGGTGGGCTGACGCGCGTGGCGCTTAAGAAAGGATCGCTGGTGGTAAATTCGTCGCAAGGCGGCGGCAGCAAGGATACCTGGGTGCTGCACTAATGCTCTCTCGAGTCGCGGAAAGTTTGTATTGGATGAGCCGGTATCTGGAGCGCGCGGAGCACACGGCTCGCGTGATCAAGGTCCAGTTGAACCTGATGCTGGAGCGCGAAACAGAGGACGACGATCGGCACTGGAGGCGCATGCTGCGCTCACTTGCCATTGAAATGTCGGACGTGAAGGAAGGCGAGGCGCAGGTGGCCGCGAAGTCCCTGGTCCATTCCACCGCCAGCCGGTCTTCCATTGTCAGTTGCATCATGGCGGCGCGCGAGAATTCCCGGCAGGTACGCGAGCAGATCAGCTCCGAGATGTGGGAGCAGTTGAACCGCATGTTCATCGAAGTGAAGCGAGCCGACGCGGACGAAGGCTGGGACGTTGGTGATTTTTTGCAGGCCATTAAAGAAGGTGCGCATCTTTTTCAGGGCATCACCGATTCAACGATGACGCACGGAGAGGGCTGGCAGTTCATTCAAGCCGGCCGGTCCCTCGAACGCGCGTCGGCGCTTTCAACCTTGTTGGGCGTGCATTTTCGCGAATTTTATGGGAAAGCGTCGGAGCCGGAACCGCTGGAATGGATCGGATTGCTACGCTCCTGCACGGCATTCGAGGCTTACTGCAAAGCCTACACGGCGGATTTGCGGCCGGACCGCATCGCCGAATTTTTAATGCTCAGTCCTAGTTTTCCGCACTCCATCCGATTTTCGGCGGACGCGCTGGAGACGGCGATGAAGCAAATCGGCGCCGAGGTTTCGAGCCGAAGATCGGCGCGGGTGGAGCGAATTGCCGGCCGCATGCAGGCGACGCTGGCGTTCGGGCAGATCGATGAGATTATGATCAGCGGATTGCAGGCCTATCTCGAAACAGTGCTGCGGCAATGCGCGCAGGCGCACAGCGCGCTGTATCAGACTTACATTACGTATCCGATTGAAGCCGCTCTACAAGCATCCTGAATATGTTTTATTCCATTCGCCATCTCACCCAATTCCGCTACGATTCCGCCGTCAGCGAGAGCCTGATGGAGTTGCGTATGCAACCGCGCACGGAGGGTTCGCAGCGGTGTTTGTCGTTTCAGGTCTCGGTCGATCCGCGCGCGATGGTGTATCAGTATCGCGATTATCTGGGCAACTCCGTGCATCACTTTGATGTGCCGGGGAAGCATATTCTATTGCGCATCATCGCCGAAGCGCTGGTCGAAGTGCAGGGGGTAGCGGATCTACCCAAACGGTTGGGAGCGGATGCTTGGACGCAGCTCGATTCGCTGGCGGCCACCGGGGATTATTGGGAAATGCTGATGCCCAGCCAGTTCGCGCAGCCCACGCCAGCTCTTTTGGCGCTGGCCGATGAGCTGTCCGTTCAGCGCCGCGACGATCCGCTGGCGTTTCTGCGCGAGCTGAACGAGAGTATCTTCAGTTGGTTCGACTACGTTCCCAAGGCGACGCATGTCGATTCGCCCATCGATCAGGCGATTGAGACCCGGCGCGGCGTCTGTCAGGATTTCGCGCATATCATGACCACGCTGGTGCGGCATGTGAAAATTCCGTGCCGCTACGTGAGTGGCTATCTCTATCCGCACGCGAAGCACAAGGATCGCTCCTCGGAAGGCGCATCGCACGCCTGGGTGGAGGCTCTCCTGCCCGGGCTGGGATGGGTTGGCTTCGATCCGACGAACAATTTACTAGCCGGGGAACGGCATATTCGCACCGCGATCGGCCGCGATTATGCCGACGTTCCGCCGACGCGCGGGGTGTTCAAGGGCAAGGCTGCCAGCGAACTGAAGGTGTCGGTTCGCGTGGCGCCTTCCGATGCTCCGCCTCCTCCTGAAGCGGATTTGAATGCTCCTCCACAATGGGAACCCGCCACCGAAGCGGATCCATACGACGTCCAGCAGCAGCAACAACAGCAGTAAGCTGGAAACATGACCGCCAACCCGCCCCTTCGCAAAGGGCTTCCATTTATCGGAGTGTTGCCGCAGTTTCGCAAGAACCCGCCCGAGTTCTTGCAGAGCATGGCGAAGTCCCATGGCGACCTGGTGCATTTTCGATTGGGCCCGCAAGATGTCTACCTGGTCAGCAAGCCCGATTGGATTAAAGATATTCTCGTCACGAACCAGACCAATTTCACCAAGAGCCGTTTTCTGGAACGCGCGAAAATCCTGCTCGGCGAAGGCTTGTTGACCAGTGAAGGCGAGTTTCATCGCCGCCAGCGGCGCTTGGTGCAACCCGCGTTTCATCGCGACCGCCTGATCGGATATGCATCATCGATGGTCGAATGCACCGCGCACACGCGAGAAGAATGGGCCGATGGCGCGGAGCTCGATATGTCGCGGGAGATGGCGCGGCTTACGCTTGCTGTCGTCGCGAAAACGCTTTTCAGCGCGGATGTGACCACGGAGGCCGATAACATCGGCGCGGCTCTGACCCAGGTCATGATCCTGTTCGACATGGTGCTGATGCCGTTCTCGGAGTGGATCGAAAAACTACCGCTGCCGTCCATCCGCCGGTTTGAGAAAGCGCGCGATTTTCTCGACCGGACGATTTACAAGATCATCGCCGAGCGCCGCGCCACGAAAGAGGACAAAGGCGACCTCCTCTCGATGCTGCTTTTAGCGCAGGATGAAGATGGTTCAGCCGGAATGTCCGACAAGCAAATCCGGGACGAAGCTCTCACGCTGTTTCTAGCCGGACATGAGACCACAGCCAACGCGCTGATGTGGACCTGGTATCTGCTGTCTGAAAATCCCTCTGCCGCGGCCAAGTTTTACGAGGAAGTCGACGCTGTCCTCCAGGGACGATTGCCCACCTTCGACGATTTGCCGCGCCTTAAATATACGGAAGGCGTTTTTGCCGAAGGCATGCGTCTCTTTCCGCCGGCGTGGGTTGTGGGGCGGCGCGTCAAAGCGGAATACGCGATCGGCGATTTCACGGTTCCGCCGCGCGCGATATTAATGATGAGCCCATGGGTGGTTCAGCGCGACTCACGCTGGTTCGCCGAGCCGGATCGCTTCAAACCTGAGCGATGGGCGGAGCCTGACCAGCGTCCGAAATTTTCTTATTTCCCCTTCGGCGGAGGCACGCGCGTTTGCATCGGCGAACGATTCGCCTGGATGGAAGGCGTCCTGTTGCTGGCCACGGTCGCGCAACGGTGGCGCTTCAAGCTGGTGCCCGGCCATCCGGTCGCGACATCCGCGCTGATCACTCTACGCGCGAAACACGGGATGCGGATGGTCGCCGAACGGCGCCTGAATCAGTTCGCGTCGTCGCTGTCGTCGTCCACGCAAGCTCTCCCAACCCCAGCGTGAGCACCGCAGGGTCCGCCGCGTCGTCGAAGGTCAGCGTCACGCCCACTTTGTCCGCTCTTCGCCTCCACCATTCGAAGAAGGCGAAAATAGCGGTGACGATCAAGTAGAACGGGATCAGCCGCAAAGGCCGCTTCACCATCCACGACTCCAGCTTCGCCATCGAGAATGCATACAGCAGAAATGCCGCCCAGTACGCGATCCACAGCAGCGTAACGTTTGCTTTTCCCGGCGGGTAAGAACAAGTGAACGGAATTTTGCGAAATTCCATGGTCAGCATTTCAATCAGCAGGACGGAAATCGTGACGCTAAACAGCAAATGGGCCAGCGCCGCACCCGGCGTCCACAACGCAAAATAAACAGGCGACAACACGACAAAAAGCGAAGCCACGCCGAACCATCGCATCGCGGTTCGCGTTCCGTTCAAAGCCGCGCGTTGTCGATCCGTATCGCTGACCCGGAACTGCCAGTTCGCGGAAAGCTCCGCGGGAATCGTGAAGATGAAGCGCATGCCGCTCAGCAGAAAAAACTCCAATACTAGAGGAAGAGACAGCCAGTCATCGTGATTCTTCGCCGCGGAGAGCACTTGCGCCGCAAGCGCAAAACCCACGCCCGCGTATGCCGCGAAGAAAATGCGATGCTTCCCACTTCGCGACATTGTCTTGCCTATGAACGCCAGGACCGCGCGTTCCGCTGAATCCGGCGCGATCCGGTCCGCAATTCGTCCGATGCGTTCATGCGTTGAGGTTCGCGTCGAACCTCCACCCTCCGTCGTCTCCAAAGTGCGCCGCATATGCCGACGGTACGCGACCGTATACGAAACTCCCGCAATCAACGCCACCAAGCCCAGCGCTATCTCTGCCCGATGCGCTAATGCCACAAAAACGGCATCACGCGATCCGATCAGCACTTCGTTCAATCCCAGGAACCACGCCGGCGGAAATTCGTACAACACCGGTGAGTTGTGCTCTTTGAGCCGCGCCACCGAACCTGCGATCTGCGGAAAAAGGAAGAACAGCCACAGCAGCACGAACACCATCGCGCCCTGCACATATGCCGACGTTTTGCGAAACCACCGCACGCTCAAAACGTTCAATAGCAACCCTTCGAGCGCAACCAGGAATAGAAAGGAGAACGCGCTCGAAGCGAGGATGCACGTCCCGTGCGCCACGATCGCGCGCACCAATCCAGTCGCCGGCCCCCGGTAGGAAACCGCCGGAAATGTGACGGTCGAGACCAGATTTACAGACGCGGTGAACGCGATTAGGAACAGCGCCAGCGCGGCGATCTTGGCCGCGAAGATCATCCGCGAAGCAATTGGTAAAACCATTAGCGTCGAGTAATCGCGCCGGTCCGGAAACAAAGCGTCCCACTCCAGCACCGTCACCGCGCCCATCACCAGCATCGAAAACGAGATGTAAATCGTGCGGTCCGCCCACAGCGTGGTCATGCGCTCCACCGGCATCCGGTCAAGATTGAGATACGTCACATATTGAAAGCACGTCAGCACGATCCCCGGCGACGACAGCAGTGCCAGCAGCTTCACCACCGTCACTTGCATATCTGTATTCTTCGCGACGAATTCATTATCGAAGAATCGTCCAAAAAAATGCTTCACCAGCGCGCGAAACTGGTCTATATCGACGCGTTTCATGCGCTCTTCATCACGTCGACAATCGAGTTGGCAGTCGTCTCCGTGTCCTGCTCCAGCACCAGTTCGGAAAAAATATCTTCGAGCGACGGCAGATGCATCAGCTTACGCAGCCCCTCCACCGTATCGTTCGCCGCGATCCTGCCTCTGCGCAGAATCATCACGTGCGTGCAGACTTTCTCCACCACCTCCAGCACGTGGGAACTGTATAAGATGATCTTCCCTTCCCGCGCCAGCGATTTTATGAGGTCGCGAAACACCAGCCCGGTGGTCACATCGAGACCGGACATCGGCTCATCGAACACCAGAATGTCGGGATTGTGCAGCAGCGCCGCTGAGATCAACACCTTCTGCCGCATTCCTTTCGAATAGGACGCGATCGGCGAGTGGCGCGACGCTCCCAGCCCGAACAACTGAAGCAAGTCGTCGATTTTTCGGTCAAGTGATTTTCGCGCCAGCCCGCGCAGCCGCCCGACTAACTGCAAATATTCGCGTCCGGTTAAATGAGGATAAAGATGGGCCTGCTCCGGAACATACCCCAGCCGCCGCTTATATTCGATCAATTGCGACTGGATGCTGCGCCCTTCAAACAACACCTGCCCGCGCGTAGGCTCCAGGAGGCCGGTAATCATGTTGACCGTAGTACTTTTTCCGGAGCCATTCGGCCCCAGGTAGCCCAGCACCTCGTATGGCTTGACGATAAAGCTCACATCGTCGACAGCCGTTGTCGTCGTGAAGCGCTTCGTCAGCGCGCGAGCTTCGAGCATGGCTTATAGACTCCACGCCGTTCGAGATTGTTCCCGCCACCGGTATGTTATGCTAAAGGCCCTTTTTATGCGGTGGACAGCCTTTGGGAACACGCTGAGTTGCCTGCTTCTTGCGACCGCCCTCTGCCGCGGTCAGGTCGACCAAAGCCAGCCGGGGAGAACGCGGTCCATTCTGAAAGGAATGGGCTTCGAGTTCACCGAAGATTCCAGCAACGGGGCGAACGTATTTCGCTTCGAGCTTGACGGGTACAAGGTCGCTCTCTTCGCCGGGGCCAGCGACCTCCGAATCTCCGCCGGCTTCCCGGACAAGTTGGAAATAACGAAGGTCAACGTGTGGAATCAAAACCATCGCTTCAGCCGCGCGTATGTCGATGAAAGTGGCAGGCCTTTCGTCGAAGCCGATTTGGATCTTGCCGGTGGCGTGACCGGAGAAACAGTCGAAGCATTTATTAAACGATTCCGCACCACTCTTCGCGAGTATGGAAAGCTTCTGCCTGCGCCAACGCTGACCGGCGCGACCATTCCGGTTCACAAAAAGAGCGCTTCCGCCACCAAGAGGATCAAGGCGCCGTTCGGCGATTTCGCTTTATGGATCGACCCGGCAAAATGGAAACAGACGTCTTCTGATGGCGCCGATCCGGTTATGTTTGCCAATAACAACGGCGAAGGCTTTGTTCAGATCATCTCTGAAAAAGGTGGTGTGCCGACAGACGCCCTGCCGGAGGTTGCTTTGCGGAACGCGCAACAAGCCGACCCTGATTCGAAGATTACCTTCCGCGAAAAGCGAATCGTAAATGGCCGCCAGGTTCTAGCTATGCGGCTGGAGTCGACGGTGGACAAGATGGCCCTGCGCTTTTACGGCTATTACTATGGAGGAACTTCGGGAACGATACAAGTCATCGCGTTCGCGCTGGCAAACGTATTCGATCGTAATGCGGACGAGTTCACTATGTTCCTCGATGGGCTCGAAATTTCGGATCAGGATTTGCCCTCACTCCCGATTGATTCCGGTGTGTTGCTCGTCAACTCAGGGACCATGGCAATCAACTACGATCCTGAGAAGTGGAAGAAAACTGCGTCCGGGAATCCTGGAAGTTTTACCTTTAAGCACGCGAAGGGAGATGGCTTTGCGATGGTCATCGCGGAGCGCACCGGGATCCCAACGGACGCCTTTCCCGATATTGCTCTCGCCAATGCTCAAAAGGCGGACCCTAAGGCTCGCATCACTTTTCGCGAAAAGCGCAAGGTCAACGGCGTTGAAGTCTGGTTCCTGAAGATGGAGGGGGAAACGAGCGGAGTTCCCCTTACATACTATGGATACTATTACGGCGGGACCTCATCAGCCATTCAAGTCCTCACCTTTACTGGGAGAAACCTGGCAGGGGAGTACGAAAAAGACTTCATGGATTTTCTGAATGGCTTCCGGTTGATCGAACAGCCATAGCCAGGCTGTACTCTTAAATCATGCGGATCGCGCTGCTGCTCTGTTTGGCCGTTTGCGCACAGGCGCAAAGAATCGTCGCGGTGAACGTCGACGGGATCATACATCCGGTGACGGTCGAGATCATTAGTCATGCGATTGACGAAGCGTCGCGTGAAAATGCCGCGGCGGTTCTGCTGCGGCTGAATACTCCTGGTGGGCTTCTCGACGCAAGCCGTGAGATCACCGGGAAGATCGTGGCGTCGCGCGTGCCGGTGATCGCTTACGTAACCCCAAGCGGAGGACGGGCCGCATCGGCGGGATTCTTTTTGCTGGAAGCATCGGACGTGGCGGCGATGGCTCCGGGAACAAATACGGGCGCATCGTCTCCCGTATTGATGAACGGAGAGATGGACCAGGTGATGCGTAACAAGGTCGAAAACGACACGTCGGCGTGGCTGCGCAGCATCGTGTTGAAGCGCGGCCGCAACGTGGAACTGGCCGAGACCACCATTCGCGCAGCGAAATCCTACACGGAAAAAGAGGCGCTGGACAACAATCTGATCGACCGGATTGCGCCGGATGAAAGAGCGCTGCTCAGCGGGCTCGACGGCGTGGCCGTGAAGCGATTTAACGGATCGACGCAAGTGCTGCATACGGGCGGCGCGGAGGTTGTTGACTATCAGAAAACGCTGCGCGAACGGATCATCGCGGAGATTGCCGACCCGAATATCGGCTTCATCCTGCTGGTGCTGGGCGCGCTGGGGATTTATATGGAATTCTCGGCTCCGGGTTTGATTTTTCCTGGAGTAGCCGGAGGAATTCTGGCGCTGTTGGGTCTCTCGTCACTGGCCGTATTGCCGATCAACTGGGTGGGCGCGGCGCTGCTGGTGCTCGGCGTGTCCTTATTTGTGCTGGAGGCGAAATTCGCCTCGCATGGGATCCTGGGAGTCGGCGGCACGGTAGCGATGGTGCTGGGTGCGATGCTGCTGGTGAACGGTCCGCCGGAAGTGCGGATTCACTTGTCGACCGCGCTTTCGGTAAGCATTCCATTCGCGTTGATCACGATGTTCCTGGTCACACTCGTGATGCGGGCGCGGGCGAACAAGGCGGTGATGGGGCAGGATACCCTGGTCGACCAGATCGCGGAAGCTCGGACAGCGTTGACGCCGTCAGGGACAGTGTTCGTGCAGGGAGAATACTGGAACGCGGAGTCGCCCGTGCCGGTGGAGAAGGGAGGCGTGGTGCGCGTAGTATCGGTAGACGGAATGAAGCTGCACGTCGCGCCGGTAGGGAAATGAAGAGTCTCGATCGAGACAAGCAGGAAGTGCTGCGGAGAGTGGCGGCGCTGCGGGCGGATTCGGCTCGACGGTGGGGAAAGATGTCGTGCCACCAGATGGTCGTGCATTTGAGCGATTCGTTTCTATGCGGAATGGGCGAGAAGAGGGCGAGTCCGGCGCGTGCGCCGATGCCGCGAGGGATTTATAAATGGCTCGGGCTGTATGTTCCCATGCCGTGGCCCCGAGGGCTCGCGACGCGGCCGGAGATGGAGCAAGGAGCCGGTGGGACTGCGCCGGTAGAGTTTTCGCGGGATCGGGAAAAGCTGGTGGAGTTGATCGACCGGTTCACGAATGCTCGGGAAGATTTAGCGAAGCATCCGATTTTTGGGGAGATGAGCAAAAAGGATTGGCTGCGGTGGGGCTACTTGCACTGCGACCATCATTTACGGCAGTTTGGAGTGTAAGGCTCACTGCAGGCGTTCGATGAAGTGGATTCGGTTGTGGAATGGGTCCAACGCCGTCACGCGACGTTCGCCCCAGGGCTCTTCTACAATTCCGGGGCGGCCGTAGCCGTACTTCTTCGCGATAAGTTCAGCATGGAATTCGTCCAGGCCGGTCATCTCCACTCGGATGCTGGCGCCGGGGCTGCCATCACCGTGGTGCTCCGATAGATGAAGCACCAGATTGCCTCGCGAGATTTGCATGTAGAGGGGCAAGGCTTCTTCGAAGCGATGCTCCCAATCGATGGTGAAGCCCAGAAAGCCGAGGTAGAATTCCTTCGCTTTCTCAACAGAGAAGATGCGGAGGATGGGGACTGTACGGAGGAACTCCATGTCCCCATTCTGCTACAGCAATTCGGACGATGCGAAGAAGAACGGGATTTCTACAGCCGCCGTTTCCGGCGCATCTGAGCCATGAACGCAGTTGCGCTCGATGCTGGTCGCGAACATCTTGCGGATCGTGCCTTCCGCCGCGTTGGCGGGATTTGTCGCGCCCATCGTATCGCGCCATTTCTTGATGGCGTCAGGATCTTCTAAAACGAGCACCACTACGGGGCCTTCGGTCATGAACTTCACGAGAGATCCGTAGAAGGGACGCTCCTTATGGACGCCATAGAAAGTCTCGGCTTCCAGTTGGCTGAGGCGCTTCATCTTCAATCCGACTACGCGGAAGCCGGCTTTCTGGATCTCTGCAAGGATGGCGCCGGCCTGGTTGGCGGCGACTGCGTCTGGTTTGATAATTGCGAAGGTTCGTTCCATTTTAAAGTCTGCTCTTGATCGTTTCGCCGATGGTGGCCGGCGTGGGGCACACCGTGATGCCGGCGTCTTTCATCGCTTCGATTTTATCTTCGGCTTTGCCGCTGCCTCCGGAGATGATTGCGCCGGCGTGGCCCATGCGGCGTCCCGGAGGAGCGGTCTGGCCGGCGATGAATCCGACCACCGGTTTCTTCACGTGGGTTTTGATATAGGCGGCGGCGGTTTCTTCGGCAGTGCCTCCGATTTCGCCGATCATGACGATGGCGTGGGTTTGCGGATCTTCGTTAAAGAAACGAATCGCGTCGGTGAAAGACGTGCCGATGATGGGGTCGCCTCCGATGCCGATACACGTCGATTGTCCGATGCCGAGCTTGGTGAGCTGGCCGACGGCTTCATAAGTGAGCGTGCCGGATCGCGAGACGACGCCGACGTGGCCTTCCTTATGAATGTGCGCGGGCATGATGCCGATCTTGCACTTGCCGGGGCTGATAATTCCAGGGCAATTGGGGCCGATCAGGCGCGTCGCCGGATGGTTTTTCAAATAGGCCCAGGCGCGGATCATGTCCTCGGCGGGGATGCCTTCGGTGATGCAAACGACCAGGGCGATGCCGGCGTCGGCGGCTTCCATGATCGCGTCCGCGGCGAACGGCGGAGGAACGAAAATCACCGATGCATTGGCTCCGGTGGCTTTTACGCCGTCGGCTACCGTATTGAAGACAGGAAGATGGAGATGCGTCTGGCCGCCCTTGCCGGGTGTGACGCCTCCCACCACTTTCGTGCCGTAGGCGAGCGATTGGGTGGCGTGGAAAGTGGCTTCTTTTCCGGTGAAGCCTTGCACCAGCACGCGGGTATGTTCGTTAACAAGGACGCTCATCGTACACCTTCCTTAGCAGCCAAACCTACGACTTTCTGCGCGGCGTCCAGCATGCCGTCGGCTACTGTGAAATTGAATCCGGATTCGAGGAGAATTTTCTGGCCCAGTTCGACGTTGGTACCTTCCATGCGGACGACGATCGGCACTTTGATCGAGAGCTCGCGAGCCGCGGCGACGACTCCGGTGGCTAACGTGTCGCAGCGCAGGATACCGCCGAAAATATTGATCAAAACCGCCTTCACCGCGGAATCTGAGAGCAGAATGCGGAAGGCGTTCTTGATCTGTTCAGCATTGGCGCCGCCGCCGACGTCGAGGAAATTCGCGGCAGTGCCGCCGGCGTATTGAATGATATCCATGGTGGCCATGGCGAGGCCGGCTCCGTTGACCATGCATGCAACGCTGCCGTCCAGCTTGATGTAGTTAAGGCCGAACTTCGAAGCCTCGACCTCGAGCGGATCTTCTTCGTTGAGGTCACGCAGCTCGGCCAGATCTTTGTGGCGGAACATGGCGTTGTCGTCGATGTTCATCTTGGCGTCGAGCGCGAAAACTTTTCCGTCCTTCGTCAAGATGAAGGGATTGATTTCGGCGAGCGAGGCGTCGAATTCCTGGACGGCTTTGGAGAGGGCGATCATCGCATTGGCAGCCAGGTTGACGGCTGGTCCGGTGATGCCGATGGCGAAGGCCAACTTGCGCGCCTGGAACGGAAGCAGACCGAGACCGGGTTCGAGAGGCTCCTTAATAATGCGCTCCGGCGTGGAGTGCGCGACTTCTTCGATATCCATGCCGCCTTCAGAGGAGGCCATGAAGACGTTTTTGCCGATGGCGCGGTCGAGCACGATGCCGAGGTAGAGCTCGCGATCGATGGGAAGGGTTTCCTCGATCAGAACCTTCTTCACGACGCGGCCCTCGGGTCCGGTCTGGTGCGTGATCAGCGTCATACCGAGAATTTTGCCGGCGATTTCACGCGCGGCATCAGAGTCTTTTGCGACCTTGACGCCTCCGCCTTTCCCTCGTCCCCCGGCGTGGATTTGCGCCTTCACGACGACACTGCCGCCGAGTTTCTTCGCCGCGGCTTCTGCTTCTTCTGGAGTGCTGGCCACTTCGCCGCGCGGCACAGGGACGCCGTGCCGGGCAAGGAGGGCCTTGGCCTGATACTCGTGAATCTTCATGGTTTGTTTGTTCGAGAAATTGCTATAAGCTGAAGAATTCCCAATATAACATGGCTCCGTTCCTTTCCTATCTCCATCGCGCCGCCGCGGGCGAACATCTTTCGGTCGAAGACGCGCAGGCGGCGATGAATGCGCTGCTCGAAGGCGAGGCGACACCGGTGCAGATCGCTGGATTCGCGGTCGCGATCAAGATGCGGGGCGAAACGGCGGAGGAACTGACGGGATTCGCGCGGGCGTTGCGCGAGCACATGATCGTGGTAGATGCGGGGGAGGGCTTGATCGACACTTGCGGCACCGGTGGGGATCTTTCGGGAACATTCAATATTTCGACGGTCGCAGCGTTTGTCATGGCGGGGGCGGGCGCAAGGGTTGCCAAGCATGGCGGACGATCCGCGTCGAGCTTAACCGGTAGCGCGGATGTTCTCGAAGCGCTGGGGGTTCGTATTTCGATGACGCCGGAGGAAGCGGCCGGCGCGATCCGCGAGATCGGGATCGGATTTCTATTCGCTCCGAATCTGCATCCGGCGATGAAGCATGCGGCTCCGGTGCGGCGCGAACTGAAGTTGCGCACTGTTTTCAATTTGATCGGACCGTTGGCGAATCCGGCGCGGGCCCAGACGCAGTTGATTGGAGCTCCTTCGCCCGAGGCCGCGAAGCTGATGGCGGAGGCGCTGGCGGCGCTGGGAACCGAGCGTTCATTTATCGTTCATGGGCATGACGGATTGGATGAAATTACGACCACAGGCCCGACGGATGTTTATGAAGTGTGGACGGGAAGGGTGGAAAAACAACTCTGGATGCCGTCGGATTTCGGTGTCAAGCGCGCTTTCGGCGAGGAGCTTTTGGGTGGCGACGCTGGGCGGAATGCGGAAATCGCGGTGGAGATTTTGAATGGCGCAGAGGGGGCGAAACGAGATATCGTGATTGTGAATGCGGCGGCGGGACTACTAGCTGCGGGGTTGGCGAAGGATTTGCGAAAGGGAGTGGAATTGGCTAAAGAATCAATCGATTCCGGAGCGGCGGCCAGCAAGCTAGAGCACCTGCAAAAAAAATTCCCCATTCTGTGATCCCATTTTCCAGCGAACTACGCGCTATAGAACAGCGGAGGATCGTAGGCGGAATTGCCTACGAGAAGCCGGCCGGGGCAGGGGAGCTGCTCCAGCCGGCCTTTTTTATTTATCTCCAGCGCCGGCCGTAGAATCCGCCGCCATAGTAGAAACCGAACCCAGGTCCCCAATAAGGATAGCCGTAGTAGGGATACGGGTAGCCATAGCCATACGGCGCGTAGCCATACGCTCCATAGCCGGGCCGCGGCGGCAGAGGACGACGCAGGGCTGGGGCTGCTGTTTCGTAATCCGCCGGTTGGACGTAGTGGAATGCCTGCACGCTGCGATCGGTTGAAACCGTAATGTCCTGATTGACGCGGAAGGTCAGCATCGTTTCGGGATAGACCACAGTGGGATTGCCGCGCGTTAGCAACACTCCGGCAAGGCCCACAATAAATCCGGCTCCGGCGCCGACTCCGGCACCGACTCCTCCATTGACGCCGGCTCCGATGGCCGCACCAACGCCGGTGGTTGCGGCAATGGCGCCGGCGTCACGGCCGGTCGAGGTTGTACCATTGCGGGTCAATAATTCGGACTGGATTGGCAACTGCTGGCCATCGACGACGGGCAGTTCCACGAGTTGAATCCCGAGGCGAGAGGTTCCTGCCACGCGTCCGGCTTTCTTTGCTTCGGTCACGCGTCCGGTCACATTCTGGCCGCGCTGAGCGACGACCACTCCGTCGACGACGATGGGCTTGGTCAGAGTGGCGGTGAAAGCATCGCCGACCATGCTGTGATCGGAGGAAAGAATTTCATTGAGCCGTACGGTGACATAGGTGCCGGCCTTGATGGTTAATTTCGAGGGAATATCCTCCGGAATGGGCGGTGGATCCGCAGGTATGGCGGCCGCGCCCGCGGCAAGCTGCTGCTGCACCTGCTCTACAGTAGGACGGTCCTGCGCAAGAGCCGAAACGGCGAGCAGCCCGAATACGGCTGCGTAAGTAGGAGTCTGAAATATTTTATGCATAAGCGAAGCCTTCATCCAAGTTGACGGGAATCCGAGTGCACGCGTTTCGCCAACTGTTAAACTATTGCAAAATCACGAGATCCGGCACAGAGGAACACCCGAAAATGGCCGAAAATCACCGGGATTGGTGGTTTTGAGCCACCTTGGCCTACCTCGACTTTCAATTATCGAAAAAACAGAACGAACCCAAGAATCCAAAGCAGAGTGCGCGACTCCTTGCTTACAGATTAAGGCAGATTTTGTGGGGATGATTGAGAGTCAAAGGTCGAGGTTGCTGAAAAGGAACGGAATAAAGTTTGTAGTATCGACGTCGTAACGGTGCTGCCAGCTGGAACTATTGCCAGCATCATCGGATGAGAATATCTAGTCACACCCGCGCGGCCCGACATTCCGGGCAGGGGCAGATTTTTCGCAGGTGGTCGAAGGAATAAATGCCGGTGCCGTGCCCGTCTGACCACGCGATTCTTATGGCGTAATGGCCCACTTCTTCCACGTTCAACATTTTCAGCACTGGTTTGTACATCGGAAACGGCGTCGAATAATTCGACTTCTGCGGTTCTGTGCCGTGCGCGCCGGTGCAGGTGGCGCAGGGGCATTCGTCGCGCAGGTAGGCGAGCGAATACTCGCTATGATGCTGGTCTTTCCAATCGATCTTCAGCCCCTTGGATTTGGAAATCGCTATGTGTTCCGGATCGATCACTAGGTATTCACTCTTTCAATATCGCGGACGCCTGAGATGCGGCGGATGGCGGTGACAATGCGTTCGAGCTGCTTCTTATCCTTCACTTCTATAGTCATGTCAATGATGGCGCCGGTGGTATGGTGCAGATCGTCGGCGCGGGTTTCGAGACTGCGGATATTGGTCTGATCGTTGAACAGTGCCGTGGTCAACTGGCTCAGCATGCCGGGACGATCTTCCGTCAAGACGGTCAGTTTGACGGGGAAAGGAGCCGACGTGCTGCGCGCCCACTCGACGTCAATCTTGCGTTCGACTTCGTACATCAGGTTCTGGACGTTGGCGCAATTTTGCGAATGGACGGCCACGCCTTTGCCTCGGGTGACGTAGCCGACGATGGCCTCCCCGCGAATTGGGTTGCAGCATTTGGCGCGATAGACCAGCAGATCGTCGATGCCTTTCACCTTGATGACCAAATCCTGATCGCCGGGCGCGGGCTGGGCCGTGGTGGCCTGGCGCGAAGGCTCGGTGACGACGGGCTCGGGAGCTTGCTCAGCTTGAATTTGATCCGGTGCGAGCTTTTGCAGCACCTGACGGGCTGAATATTTTCCGTAGCCGAGCGCGGCGGAAAGCTCCTCGATTTTCGAATACCCGTATTCGGCGGCGACCGACTCCATTTGCGACTTGGTGATGCCCTTCATCGCGACGCCGAGGCGGCGCGCTTCGCGCTCCAGATATTTTTCGCCGATTTCGATCGCTTTGACGCGTTCCGTCGTGTTGATGACGTGCTTGATTTTATTGCGCGCCTTGGAGGTTTTGACCAGTGCCAGCCAATCCTTACTGGGGAGGTGATTGGCTTGGGTCAGGATCTCAACCACGTCACCATTGCGCAGGCCGTACTTCAGTTGGACGATGCGTCCGTTGACTTTCGCGCCGATGCAGGAGTTGCCGACATCGGAGTGAATCGCGTAGGCGAAGTCGATCGGCGTGGCATCGCGCGGAAGGATGATCACCTTGCCTTTGGGCGTGAAGGTGTAGACTTCCTCCGGGTAGAGGTCCACTTTGAGGGTGGACATGAACTCCCCGGGGTCGCGCATTTCGCTTTGCCATTCGACCAGCTGGCGCAGCCAGGCGACGCGATGATCGTCCTCGGCGGCGCCCTTGCGGCCCTCCTTATATTTCCAGTGGGCGGCGATTCCTTCTTCGGCGATGCGGTGCATTTCATCGGTACGGATCTGCACCTCGAAGTGCCGGCCGCCGGGTCCCATGACCGAAGTATGGAGGGATTGATACAGATTCGGGCGCGGGATGGCAATGAAATCCTTGATGCGGCCAGGGATGGGATGCCATTCGTTATGAATGACGCCGAGAGCGGCGTAGCAGTTCTTCACCGAGTCCGTGATGATGCGGACGGCGAGCAGATCGTAGACCTGATCGAGAGTGATCTTCTGGCGCTTAAGCTTCTGAAAGACGGAATAGGCTCGTTTGACGCGGCCATCGACGCGGGCGATGATACCTTCGCGGGCGAGCAGGACTTCGACGGTATGCTTGATTTCGCCAAGGAAAGTTTCGTTCGAGGCGCGGGCGGCTTCGAATTCTTTGAGCAGCGTTTCGGAGGCTTCGGGTTCGAGATATTGAAACGCCAGATCTTCCAATTCGCCGCGGATTTTGCCCATGCCGAGGCGGTGCGCGATGGGCGCGTAGATTTCCATCGTCTCCTCCGCAATGCGGAGCTGTCGCTCGCGCGAGAGGTGGCCAAGGGTTCGCATGTTATGCAAACGGTCGGCCAGTTTAACCACGATCACACGAATATCGTTGACCATGGCGAGCAGCATTTTACGGACGCTCTCGGCTTGGCGCTCCTCACGCGAGGCGAGGTTGAGCTTGCTCAATTTGGTGACGCCGTCGACGCAAGCGGCCACTTCATTGCCGAAATTTTTGCGGATTTCGTCGATGGTGGCGGAAGTGTCCTCGACGACATCATGGAGGAGGCCGGTTTCGAGGGCGACCATATCCATATGCATGTCGGCGAGCTGGCGAGTGACCAGCAAGGGATGGAGCATATAGGGTTCGCCGGAGCTGCGCTTCTGGTTCTTATGCCGTTCGGCGGCGAAACGAAAAGCTTTTTCGAGGGGCGCGAGGTCCTCGTTGGGACGAAACTCACGGATGCGGTTTTCGAGGTCGCTGTAAGTGCTTTCGACAGGGTCCGGCGGAGGCGGCACGGCCTGGGCTACAGCTTCTGCGGGGTCAGACGGCAACAAGGTAATTACTAGTGTAGCGGAGCGGACGCGTTGGAACCGGCTCCGCTCCCTCCGGTCAAGGCTCGGTCGGAGCACGGACGGCGAAGGCTTTTTGGATGAACTCGTGGACTTTTGGGTTGCCGTACGGCTTCATCTCCTGCTGCGTGGATGGGGGCAGGTTGGATGGGTCTTTCCAGACGGCGTTCAGGCCTTTGGTGATTTCGGGGTCACCAGCGGTGAAATCCACGATAAGAGCGCCCCAGCGGGCGGCCAGAGCTTGTGCTTTTGGGCCGGCGGGATCCTCGTCAAGCGCGGCTTCGACGTCGCGGAAAAGGTCCGTCCACTTCTTCGTAGTCTGCGCCTGCATTTCTGGAGTCCATTCTCTTTTTTTCAACTTTGCCAGAGTTTCCTGGCTGTAATACTGTTCTGACCACTTGGCGTTGTCTTGCATTTCGATCACCTCTATAATTTTTCTCAAGATGGCGGCGTCGGGCCGCTGGCCGGTCGCGAGCGTACGTTCGGCGTCCTCAATCGCTTGAATGGCGCGATCGATCAGCTTACGCTTGGCTTCGAGCACAAGGCGCTGCCGGGGCAGGGCTTCGGCCAGATCCAAATTGTCACGGTCGAGCAGGGTCTTGATCCGCTTCAAAGGAAGACCGACGAATTTGAGCGCAACGATTTGCTCCAGCCGTTCCAGATCGGACTCGCGATAAACGCGATACCCCGATTCGGTGCGGCGCGGCCGAAGCAGACCCAGGCGATCGTAATGATGCAGGGTCCGGACGGTCACGCCGGCGAGGTCGGCGAATTGTTGCGCTTGCAGCATCTGTTCCTTCCAAGGATAGAGTCAGGCCTGACGTTACGGGAGGGTCAAGAACTTTTTTTCGGCGGAGTGTAGAATTTCAGATCCTCGCCGGTGAGGCGCTTGGTTTCGAAGATGATTTGTCCGGTGTGTTGTTGGAAATGGCCGACCACCTGATAGATCACTTCGAGCACGGATCGTTGGCCGTCCTGGGTTGAAACGAGATCGGTGAGGCGGTGCGGAGGAAGATTTTTCAGGATCAAGACGGCGTGGCTTACTGTCAGGTGCAGGGTTGCGAGCAACTCCGAGGGTTCCATTTTCGAATTAAGGGCGAATTCCCGCTCGCGTTGGCGGATGTCGGGTTGGCCATCGATGCTGGATCCGATCCATTGCCGGACGTTGCCCGCCAGGTGGAGGACCAGATTTCCAATGGAATTTTGAGTTTCGTGGGGACGATTCCAGATCTGGCCGGAATCGAGCTTCGAAAGGCAGGTTTCGATATGGGCGGTCATCTGCGTCAGCTTCGTGATGGAATGATTGAGGAACAATTCGCCGGTCATGAACCTTATTGTGCGACGTGAGATAATCGGGATGTGGACGCAACCGATACCAAGTTTCATTTGAGCCAGCCGCCGGAGTTGTTCGCGCGAGTCGACCAGGAACCGGAACCCGACGAATATGGCGAGTCGATCATCACGACGACAGTCAGCATGGCCATCAATTGGGGCCGCAAAAATTCGATCTGGCCGATGAGCTTCGGCTTGGCCTGCTGTGCGATTGAAATGATGTCGATGATCGGATCGCGTTACGATATCTCCCGTTTCGGCGCCGAGGTGATGCGCGGATCGCCGCGGCAGAGCGACTTGATGATCATCGCGGGGCGCGTATCGAACAAGATGGCTCCCGTAATCCGCCGCTTGTATGAGCAAATGCCGGAGCCAAAGTGGGTGATCTCGATGGGCGCCTGTGCGACCTCGACCGGCGTGTTTTCGAATTATGCGCTGGTGCCGGTGAATCAGGTGATTCCGGTGGATGTCTATGTTCCAGGCTGTCCTCCGCGTCCGGAGCAGTTGATCTACGCGATCACGATGCTCCAGAAGAAGATCGAACTCGATACGAATGCGATCGGTAAAGTTCTGAACTTGGCTTAAGTACCGCTCCCCCTCATATTCGTCCGCGGCCTGCCGATGAGCGTTTAAAGGGCGGCGATATGAATTTTTCATCGATCAGCAATCTTGCGTCTCATCTCAGCGCATCCACGCAAGGGACGCCGAAACCGCCGCCGAGCGAGGATCAAAAAGCGCTGCTCGAAGCGGTCAAAGTGGTCAATGCCGCCCAACTTTTCGGCCAGGAGAACGAAGTCACCTTTATTATCGACCGCGCGGCGAATATTGCCGTGGTGCGCATCGTCAATAAGGAGACGGGAAAACTGGTTCAGCAAATTCCCAACGAACAAATGCTGCGGTTGGCCGAAGAGAGCAGTGGAAGGTAATCACAGACTGCATGGCTTATCCGAAGATGGCTTACTCGAACCACGGCAAGTATTTAGAAACCGAAGTATTCAGTGCGGACCCGCTCAAGCTGGTCTCGATGCTGTATCGCGGTGCGATTGACGCGACCGGCGCGGCGCGGCGCCATTTGAAGGCGGGCGAGGTCCGGGAGCGTTCGCGCCAGATCATGCGAACGCTGGCAATCGTGCGTGAACTTTCGCGGTCGCTGGATCCGCATTATGAGCAGATCAGCCGGCCCCTGCGCGAACTGTACACTTACATGCAGGCCAGACTATTCGATGCGAATGCAAAGCAAACCGATGCGCCGCTGGCGGAAGTGGAACAGCTTCTTTCGACGCTGCACGAAGGCTGGAAGGCGGCCATTCCGGCTGCGCCTCCGGTCCTGGCCGAAGCCTATCAACCGGTGAGCTGCACGTACTGAAAGCAGTCCGGTACGATAGAGATGCGCATGCCCGAGTTCCCTCCTGCCATCGAGGTCCAGAATCTTCGCAAGGTTTACGGAAATAAGGCGGCGGTGGATGGCCTTTCTCTGACCGTTCCGCAGGGAAGTTTTTTCGGATTTCTGGGACCGAACGGAGCGGGCAAGACCACGACGATCAGAATGATGATGGGTCTTGCGCCTCCGACTTCAGGCAGTATTCGCCTGCTGGGCCTGGCGATGCCGGAGCAAGGCCTCGAGATCAAAAGAATGATCGGCTTGGTTCCCGACGAGTCTCTGCTATTCGACCATCTGACCGGGGGTGAGTTCGTCGAGTTCGTGGGACGCATGTACGGCCTGGAGCAGAAGATCACGCGGGAGCGAGCGGCGGAGCTGCTGGAATTGTTCGAGCTCGATGGCAGTCCGAAGAAGCTCATCGCCGAATATTCCAAAGGCATGCGGAAGCGGGTGGCGATGGCGGCGGCTCTGATCCACCGTCCACGCCTGTTCCTGATGGATGAGCCGTTTGAAGGCGTGGACGCGGTGGGCGCGCGCCTGATGAAGGAGATTCTGCTCGAACAGGTCCGCCACGGCGCAACGATTTTTCTAACTTCGCATGTGCTGGAGGTGGTGGAGCGGCTCTGCGATCACGTGGCGATCATTAACGAAGGAAAGATCGTGGTGGAGGGCACTATGGACGAACTGCGCGGCGCGTCCGAGACTCTGGAAGACGCCTTCGTGCGCGCGGTGGGCGTCGGCCGTACGACGGAAACGCTCGACTGGTTGTAGAGACTGCATGAATCAGGCTCGCGCAATTCTCTGGGCACAGTGGCGGACCATGCGGAATTTTTATCCGCGCGCCGGCATGGCCTGGGGCGCGGTGATCGGCGCCGGATGGTACGGCTTCTGGTTGCTGGTGGCGATTTCCACCGGACGGCTCGCCGCGAATCCGTCGAATCTCGGCTTAATGAAAGTGGTGCTGCCGGGCGGCTTGCTGCTGATGTTCCTGTACTGGCAGGTGGTGCCGCTGCTGATGGCGGCCACTGGCGCGTCGCTGGAACTTCGAAAACTGCAAGTCTATCCGATCCCCGCTTCCCAGCTTTTTTCGATCGAGGTGATGCTGCGCGTGACAGCCGCGGTGGAGATGCTGCTGGTCACATTGGGACTGGCGTTTGGGATTTTATTGAATCCAACGATGCCGAAGTGGACCATGCTGGTGCTCGCGCCCTTTGTGCTGTTCAATTTATTTCTCGCGGTAGGGCTGCGCGATCTGGTCGCGCGGATTTTAGCGCATAAACGAATTCGCGAGGCGGCATTTTTTCTGCTGATCATATGCGCGGGCCTGCCGCAATTGTTGATGCTGCGCGGCCCGGCCGGCGGAAGGGGCCTGCGCAGGTTGTTAGGAGACGCCTGGACCGGCTGGCCGTGGGCAGCGACGGCGAATCTGGTACAGGGCCGTACCATGCTGCGGTCTCTTGCCGTTATGCTGCTATGGGCGCTGGCGGCCGCCATCTTCGGCTACTGGCAGTTCAAAACGTCGCTCGCCTTCGACGCGCA
>JBEKPC010000077.1:0-24191 GCA_049521155.1 Bryobacteraceae bacterium | reverse complement strand
GCGCCGACGATTATCTGGCCAAGCCCTTTAACCCGCGCGAACTGGTCGCCCGCATCCGGGCCATTTTACGCCGCGTGCAGTCTCCTTCGAAGGGACGGGTGGAGGTCAACGGCGTGACCATCGATCCAGGCACGCGCGACGCCGTGTGTGACGGAGAAGAGGTGGACTTAACCACGCTCGAATTCGACATTCTGGAAGTCCTGATGCGCTCCGCGGGGCGGGTGGTTTCGCGCGACGTGTTGATGGAAAGCATGTAT
Organism: Bryobacteraceae bacterium; assembly: GCA_049521155.1. GTDB lineage: Bacteria > Acidobacteriota > Terriglobia > Bryobacterales > Bryobacteraceae > Palsa-187. Next base: position 23,934 of record JBEKPC010000077.1, on the reverse strand, counting down.
AACCGCAAGGCGACGCCGTTCGACCGCTCTATCGACATGCATGTCAGCCATTTGCGCAAGAAGCTGGAACAGGACCGGACGCTGATCAAGACGGTGCGCGGCGTGGGGTATCAGTTCTGCCGTTCGGGAGATTAAGTGCGCTCTCTGTTCGCAAAGATCCTCGCCTGGTTCGTGGTCACCATCGTCACCGCGATCGCGGCCGTGCTGCTGACCACCGCGCTGACTTACGATGCGTATTCATCGCGGCAGGCGCCCTTTTCCATGCTGCTGAATCTGGAGTTGAGCGAAGCGCGGCAAGCGTGGGAGAGCGGTGGAGCGCCGCAATTGCGCGAGACGCTGCAACGGTTTCGCGAAGTGACGCATGCCTCCGACGCCATGCTCACCAACGGCAATGGGATCGACTTGCTGACGGGTGAATCGCACGCCGCGCTGATCCGTTCCGCGCTCGGCTGGGTGCATTTTTCCAGGCCGTTTTCAGGGAGCGGGCGGGCGTTCGCGCACCGGTCGTCCGATCGCCGCTACTGCCTGGTGCTGGTCCGCGAAAACTGGTTCTTCTGGTATTTGCAGCCGGCGCATCTCCTGGTGCTGGGGCTGGTGGTGCTGTTCTGTTATGCACTGGCGCACTATCTGACCAAGCCTCTGCGGCAGTTGCGTTCGGCGGTGGAGCGGCTGGGACGTGGCGATCTGACGGCGCGCGCCGAGGAATCGCGCAAGGATGAGCTGGGGGATCTGGCGGCGTCCTTCAACCGGATGGCGGATCATATTCAGACGCTGCTGGCGGCGGAGCGGCGGCTGCTGTTCGATATCTCCCACGAGCTGCGCAGTCCGCTGGCGCGATTGAGCGTGGCGGTGGAACTAGCCCGATCGAGTGAGGCGGGCGCGCCGCCTCTCGACCGCATTCAAAGGGAGGCGGACCGGCTGAACGCGCTGATCCGGCAGATGCTGGAAGTTACGCGCACGGAGGGTGACCCTTCGCGGCTGAAGGCGGATCCCCTACGGTTGGATGAACTGGTTACGGCGCTGGTCGACGATTGCTCGATCGAAGCGGAAGCGCACGGCTGCAATCTCGATCTGGCGTCCACGGGCCCGGTGACGCTGGATGGCGATAGCGAATTGCTACGGCGGGCGATCGAGAATGTGATGCGCAACGCGATTCGCTATGCGCCGGAGAAATCGAAAGTCGAAGTCACTTTAGAAAACGGAGGCGGCTGGGCGAAAATTCGTGTGCGCGATTACGGTCCCGGAGTGCCCGCGGAGGCGCTGCCGCGGTTGTTCGATCCGTTTTATCGAGTGGAACAGGATCGCGACCGGAAGAGCGGCGGCGTCGGCCTGGGATTGGCCATCGCGCGCCGCGCGGTCGAGCTTCATAAGGGGCGCCTGCGGGCCTCGAACGCATTGCCGGGGTTGCTGGTCGAGATTGATCTGCCGGTTTAGAAGAACCAGATGATATCGCTGGCGAACATGAACTGGCTATGGCGATGGAAGCCGTCATAGGCCAGATTGTCGAAATTATGTTCCCAGCGCAGCTCCGGACGCAACACGATGGTGCTGCCGATCCAATGGTTCCACGAAATTCCGTCTTCGATGTACACGCCCTTGACGCCGGTTCGCTGGCCTCTTAGATCGTCGAATACCTCATTGCGGAAACTGATGAAATCCTTCTTCTTAAGCTGGCGGTTGGTGTAGTTCAACACCGACCATTCCGGAGCGTAACAGGTGACCTGCAACTCGGTTTTGCACCATGCTCCGTTGGTATTGAGAATGATCAGGCTGGCTGCCGCTGGGTTAAATATATTTGGCGTGTGACTTTCATACTGATACCAGGATTCCGTGGCGGTGTGCCATTTGTCGTTGATTTTGTGATACCAGGTGATGTAATAGGCAGCCAGGTTGTTGTAACCGTACTGGCCTTTATTGATCGAATTCTGGCAAAAGTAGAGATTGTCGTTGGCCTCCCGCCATTCGAACTGTTCGCAGAAATTACCCGTCCACTGCGCGCTGGGCTTCCAGGCGGCTGTTTCGCAGCCGGGCGAAATGCCGGCTTGAAAGGTGAAATGCTCGCTAAACTTGATGGTCGCGTTGGCGCCGGTCTGGGTATAGCAATCGTACGTATAAGTCAACGAATGCGTATAGGTATAGTTATTCGGCGCCAATTGAGCTTCAATATCCGGCAGCGAAATATAGCGGCCTAGCCGGAGAATCATCCCCTCCGCCACGTGCGGGAAATAGAGATCGATATAAAACATCACCGGATCGTAGCCATACTGATTTCCCAGCGTCCCATCGGGTTTCTGATGCAGAAGCTGCTGGCTGAAATAGCCGTCGGCGGTGGTGAAACGGTAGTCCAGCCCATAGAGGTTCGTGAAGCGGAAACCCCAGTCGAAGTGATCGGTCTGGACCGTGTCCGGGGTGCGCTCGATGTACAAAGTGAGCTGGTCGAGCTGGATCGAATTCGGGATTTGGTTGTATCCCATCGGCGAGTTGGCATACTTTCCGCCGACGGCCTGAGTGCTGGTGCTGAAGTTAAAACCCGCGTTGGCCCAACCGTAAATCTGAATATTCCATTTCTTCCACCAGTCTCCGTTGGGGCCGTTCTGAAGGGCGGTGGTGAGGGGATAGGAGGTTGCGTTGTTATAACCGATCCAAGGCGTGCCGCCGATCGGCCAGACCGCAAACGGATAAGGAGGATTCGATTCGGGCGGAGGATAGCCGCGATACTTCGACGCGTCTCCGTCGGGACCGGGATGCCAATCGTCGTAATACGCCTTGGCGAGGCGCGAGAAAAATCCTGCTGGTTTTTTTGCATCCTTGGAATCGGTCTTGGCCAGCGGGACGGCGGCTGGGGCCGGCGGCTGTTGATCCGGAACGTCCGCTGCTACATCGACAATGACCGGCATTTCGGTCTCATACCCGTCGGTCCATGCGGTGATCTGATACCGGCCCGGCGTGAGTCCGGTTACCAGAAAGGTTCCATCGTTGCCGCTCAGCGCCAGGTGCGGCGTGTTCTGCTCCATACTGCAAATGGCGACCTGGACTTCGGCCAAAGGCTCCCCAGCAAGATCCCGGGTGATTCCGCGGAAGACCACGCCTGTAGCAATTGTGGCGGCGGCTTCATCGGCCGAAGGAGTTGGCGATGGACCGCTGACGGATTGACCCACCGTTAATGATGTTATCCCCAGCAGCATCGTGATAATCATTCGATTCATCTACTCACGATAAGATTAAAGCCATAAAAAAGGCATAAGAATGGCGCAAGGAAACTCTCATGCATCCTTCAGGACTTTCTTATGAAATCTTTATTCGTAGCGGAGAGCTTCGACGGGGTCGAGACGGGCGGCTTTACTGGCGGGCCAGATGCCAAAGAACAGGCCGATGCCGATGGAGACGACGAGTCCCAATCCGGCGGCCCAGAGAGGGACGCTCGAAGGAAGCGAAGGGAAGGCGAGGCGGCTGGCAAAGGAAATCAGGTAGCCGGCGATCATGCCGCACATGCCTCCCAAAGAGGTCAGGACGACGGCTTCGGTGAGGAACTGAAGGACGATATCGCGGCGGCGCGCTCCGATGGCTTTACGGACTCCGATTTCGCGGGTGCGCTCCGTGACGGAAACCAGCATGATGTTCATCACGCCGATGCCGCCGACGAGCAGACCGATCGAGCTGAGCACAACCATCACCAGCGCCGTGACCGAAGTCAGCGCGCGGAACTGCTCCACCATCTGATCGGCGGTCGAGACGGCGAAATTGTCGGGCGCGGTCAGCGGCACGTGACGCTGCTGGCGGAGCACCACGCTCAGCTCATCCACCGCGGCGGCGAGTTGGCCGTCCTTGGCTTGCACCATCAGAAAATTCTCGTCTGCCGTAGGGAAAATTTTGCGCATGGTGAAGTACGGCAGAACGATGCGATTATCATCCTGACCGGGAATTGACGTGGCCGGACGCTTCATGACGCCGATCACTTCCACTTCATGGCCGTCGACCTCCATACTTTTGCCGATCGCGTTATCGACGCCGAACAGGGCTCGATATAAATCCTCGCCGATAACGGCGACCGGAAGGCGATGCAGGCTTTCGGAGTCGGTAAAAAACCGGCCGGCGACCATTTCCACATTGTTCGCCTGGGCGTAATGCTCGTCGCTACCAGCGAGGTTGGCGCCGGCGTAGTCGTTGCCCTTGTAGCGCGCGCGAATGATGGTGCCTTTCAGCACGCCGGGAGGGAGGAGATAAGGGCTGACATGTTCGACTGCGGGACAGCGCTCGCCAATGGCCACCGCATTCTCATAAGTGATGGGCTTGCGCTGTAGTTCTTCGGTAGTGCGGCCGCCGGCGCTGGGGCCCATGCGCATCTTGAACACCATGGCGGTATTGGAGCCGAGGCTGCGAATCAATCCGGTCACCGCGCCGTCAAGACCGGCCAGAATCGACCCGACGCCCACAATCGTCCCGACGCCGATAATCACACCCAAAACGGTCAGGAAAGAACGGACCTTGTTCGCGCGCAGCGTAGCGAGGGCGAGGCCGATCACGGAAAGAAGAAGTTTCATGGCGCTAACTCTCCGCCCGCAAAGCAACAATGGGATCCAGCAGGGAGGCGCGCCGCGCGGGATAAATTCCGAAGAAAAGTCCCACCGCGGTGGATAACGTGACGCCCAGCAGAACGGCGTTCAGAGGCACTTCCATCGGCACGGGCGTGAAATTGCGGACCAGCACCGCGACGGTCCAGGCGATGGTGACGCCGATCAATCCGCCCATGCCGGAAAGCATCGAGGATTCGACTAAAAATTGATTGAGAATGTCCTGGCGGCGCGCGCCGACGCTTTTTCTGACGCCGATTTCGCGCGTCCGCTCGCTGACCACGGCCAGCATGATGTTCATGATGACCACGCCGCCCACAACCATGAACACGCTCACGATGCCGATGGCGGCGGCAGCCAGCGTGCCCGTCAACTGATCCCACAGGCCGACTAAAGTATCGGAGGAAACCATTCCGAACGTGTCCTCCTGTTGCGGGCGCAAATGGCGGTAGGAGCGGATCAGCATCCGCACCTCATCCTGCGCCTGTTCCAATTGGGCCCGGTCCTGCGCCAGGAAAATGTAGCTGATGCCGGTGCGCGATCCATAAATTTTGAAATAAGTTCCGGCGGGAATCGAAACGTAGTTGTCCTGGGACTGGCCGAATACGCTTCCCTTGGCTTTGCCGACGCCGATCACTTCAAAAGGCATCCCGTCGATAGCGACCGTTTTCCCAATGGGATCGACGGACGGGAAAAACCGGTCCTTCAAATCCGCGCCGAGGAAAACCACGTTCATATGGCGCTGGTCTTCGATATCGGTGATGTAGCGTCCGGTATCGATCTGTGTATTGGTGATTACTCCGGCGTTGGAAGTAACGCCGGTCAATTGTACGCCGTCGACCAGATCCGTGCCGAAGGTTACTTTCGCCGAACGGTTCGCGGTAATGCCCGCTTCGCGCGCCAGCGTCACCTTGCTCTTTACGAAATCGTACTCTTCCTTGCTAAGCTGCGGATTGTGCTGCAAAGCTTTCAGAAACTCCTTCGGATTTCCGGGGCCGACGAACGCCATGCGCACGGCGCGGAATCCATCGGTGCCCATCGAAGAAGCGCTATTGGCGACGTAGACGTCCATGCCGTGAATCACGCTCATCACGGCGATCAGGGTGGTGGTGGATAGAATGATCCCGAGGAGCGTAAGGAAACTACGCAGCTTGCTCGATCGCAGGGAATCGAACGCGACGCTCGCGGCTTCGAAAAAGGATGCCTGACTTTGCACTGTACCTCTTAGGATACGAGTTCCAGATTAAGTTTGTTCCCGGTGTGTGCAATAGGGACCAGCGCCGGAGCGTGAACAATGGGACGATTGGCTAAGCCATCGAAGGCCTGGAAGGGGATTTCAAAATGGACCAGGCAGAGTTTGCCGAATGCGTGACGACCACAGAAGTTTATTTCAGGGAGGCGCAGAGGACCTCCGTCCTGCTCGGCCGATGCACGAGCGCACCGCTATCTTTTGAGGAGCGATTTGCATTGTTGTCTCAGGAAATCCTGGAGAGGGAGGCATTCCTGATGTACCTCGACGCGAAGCGTTTTCTTCATAACGCGGCGCGGGTCGGATATGGAGGGCTCGCGACGAGTTGATCGCTGAGCCAACCGACGACTAGTCCGTCGAGCCAGAATCGAGGGCGGCGGCGGGCGATGAAACCGAGGTGTCCGCCGTGCTCCACTGCGATCAGCGTCAAATTAGGATTCTCGCGAAACGCCGGATGATCGTAGACGGCGAAGGGAATCAGAGGATCGTCCTTGGCCTGGATCACCAGGGTGGGGACGCGAATTTTGCCGATAAAGCGGTTGGCGGATTGCGTGGTGTAGTAATTATCGGCGTTGCCGAAGCCGAAGAGCGGGCCGGTGTAGAGATCGTCAAAATCGTAAATGGTGCGGATCTTCTTCAGCGGTTCGAGTGAATAAATTTCCGGCGCCTGCTTGTTACGCAGCCTGATCCGCTCCCGCAAACGCTGAAGGAATCGCTTCTCATAGATGATATTCCCGGGCTTTCCAAGGGCCACGGAGCATGCCTTCAAATCGATTGGCGTCGAGACCGCGCAGACGGCGGTTAGCAATCCGCGAGCTTCCTCGCCCAGTTCCCCGGCAAGCTTCAAAACCACGTTCCCACCCAGAGAAAATCCCACCAGATAGAGCGGCAGATCGCTCTTTTTCCGTCGCTCCCGGAGGACGTGCAACAGGTCGCTGGTCTGGCCGGAATGATAATTCGATAGCGCCAGATTCTCCGTGCCGCCGCAGCTTCGCATGTTGAATCGATGCGTGGCGTAGCCGGCTTCGAGCGCCGCGTACGACATGCTGCGCGCGTAGCCGGCCGCGCTCGATCCTTCGAGGCCGTGCACGAAAATAATCTCTCCGCGCGGATTGCCGTCGGGACGCTGCGAATGAACCAGCACGCTGACATCGTGCTCGGTCTGGTAAATCACCGCTTCCACCGGCCAGCGCTGGTCAACCTTGGGGCGGGACCAGAAATTTCCCGCGATGGTTGCAAGGTGCGGATTCTTGAAAAATGGCGTAAAGGGATCCAAGGGACTATTTTACAGTCTGGATGGGCACCGCTCCCTGCGTCACGGCTCGGTTAACGATCGTGTCGCTCGGAAGCGGAGGCCGAAGGAGGAACACCAACTGGTCTACAATCGGGCACTGGTGACTTTTTGAAAACGGACCTTCCCCGCACGCTGGGCTTGCCTGATGCTCTCTCGATCGTGATCGGATGTGTGATCGGCGGAGGCATTTTCCTGGTGCCCAATCTGATCGCGCAGAACCTGCCGTCGGCTGCTGCGATTCTGGGCACCTGGATCTTCGCCGGCGTCGTATCGTTCTTTGGAGCGCTGGCCTGCGCCGAACTGGGCGCGGCGATGCCGGCCACCGGCGGCCAGTATGTATTCCTGCGCGAAGCCTATGGTCCGATGGCGGGATTCCTGTGCGGCTGGACTAATTTTCTGATTGCGAGAGGAGCGCAGTCCGCGTGGCTGGCCGTGGTGCTCTCCATTTACATCTCGTATTTCCACCCGTTCGGACCCATTGCATCGAAGGCCATCGCAGTGGCCGCGATCGCTCTGTTTACGTTCGTGAACTACCGCGGAGTTTCGGTCGGCGCCCTGGTTCAGAAAAGTTTCGCCTTGGCGAAGCTGGTGGGGATTCTGGTGATTGCCGGTAGCGCCTTCCTATTCGGACATGCTTCGGCCGCGCCTGCTACGGCGGCTGCGCCCATCACATTGAGCACCTTCGGCGTGGCTTTGATCGCGTGCCTGCTGGCCTATGACGGCTGGGTGCAGATGAGCTTTGTGGCGGGCGAGATCCGCAATCCGGGACGCAATATCCTGCTTGGGCTCGGATTTGGCATCGCTGCTGTGATGGCGGTTTACCTGCTGGCCAATGCGGCTTATTTGCGAGTGCTTTCCATTCCCGAAATCGCGTCCAGTACTCATGTCGGAGCGGACGCGGCGGAGCGCGTATTGGGGCCGGTGGGAGGAACGCTGGTCTCGGTGATCATTCTGCTCTCGATCATCGGCTCCCTGAACGGAGCCGTCCTCACCTGCCCTCGCGTCTATTTCGCACAGGCTCAGGATGGGCTATTCTTCCGCCGTTTTGGCGAGGTTCATCCGCGCTATCAGACGCCTGGGTTCGCGATCCTGGCGCAGGGCGTATGGGCCACCGTGCTGATCGTCAGCGGATCCTATGAAGCCTTGATCGACTACGCGATGTTCGCAATCTGGCTGTCCTACGCCTTCATGATCGCGGGCGTCATTGTGCTGCGGCGCACGCAGCCCGATCTGCCACGCCCTTACCGCATGTGGGGCTATCCGGTGACGCCGTTATTGTTCCTAGGCATCGCCGTTTGGTTTCTGGGAAACATGCTGGTCACGCGCCCCGTGCCGTCCTTCGCCGGGCTCGGATTGATTGTCGCCGGGGTTCCGGTTTACTTCTTGTGGCGGCGGGCTAATCTACAATAGTTATTTCTATGCCAACCAAGCGTATTGGAATCCTCACCGGAGGCGGCGACGTTCCCGGACTGAATTCAGTGATTAAAGGCGTTGTTTATCGCGGCACGGAGGCCGATTGCGAAGTCGTTGGCATCCGCCGCGGCTGGGAAGGTCTGACGCACGTCAACTTTGACGATCCGGCCAGCAAGGCTCGCTACATTCTGCCCCTCAATCGCGAAATTACGCGCAATGTGGATCGCACCGGCGGGACTTTTCTGCACTCCAGCCGGACTAATCCCTCAAAGATGAAGAAGCTGCCGGCGTTTCTGGCCAACGAAAGTTTTCCGAAGAATGGGGAGACTTGGGACATGAGCGCGCGGGTGCTGAAGAACATCGAGACGCTGCGGCTGGATTACCTGATCGCCATTGGCGGCGACGATACGCTGAGCTATGCGGCGCGGCTGGACAAGCTCGGGATGAAGGTAATTTCGATTCCCAAAACGATGGATAACGATGTGCGCAACACCGAGTATTGCATCGGATTCTCGACCGCCATTACGCGCGCGACGAGCGCGATTGAGCGGCAGCGCACCACCGTCGGCTCCCATGAACGCGTCGGAATCTTTCGCGTGTTCGGACGCGACGCCGGCTATACGGCGCTCTACACGGCGTTCGCCAGCTCCATCCGCTGCTGCATTCCGGAATTTAAAGTCAATCTCGACAAGCTGATCGAGATTGTGATGACCGACAAACGCAATAACCCCAGCAATTACGCGCTGCTCGTCATTTCCGAAGGCGCGGAGTGGGAAGGCTACACGGTGCAGGAATACGGCGAGCCCGACGCCTACGGCCATCGCAAAAAAGCCAGCGTCGGTGAAGCGCTGAGCACCGAGGTCCGCGATCGCACCGGCGAAGAGTGCATCGTCAGCGATCTGACCTACGATCTGCGCAGCGGCGAGCCCGATTTCGTCGATAAACTGGTCGCCTCGGCGTTCGGAGCCATGGGCCTCGACGCCGTGCTCGAAGGAAAAAGCGGGCTCATGACGGCGCTGGTCAATGGCTGCTATCAGATGGTGCCGATTCCCGATCCGAAGTTGGGGCCGCGCAAAGTGGACATCGCGACGATGTACAACACCGAGCGCTATCGTCCGACATACGGCAATAAAACCGGGCTTCCCATCTTCTTCATCAAGGCGTAATTTGAGTTTGTTCGACCGATTCCGCCATAAACCGCGCGAAGCCTCGACTGCCGAGCTTCGCGCGTTTTTCAACGACGCGGCGTCCAGTGAGGAGCATTACCCTTCGACCATCGACCCGCGTATTTTTCACGTCAAGCTGGTGATGGAACATCTGGGCGATCTCTCCGGCCGCCAGGTGGCCGACGTCGGCTGCGGCAAGGGCCGCTTTGCACGGGTGATTCAGGAGAAATATCCAACGGCGCGCGTCTGCGCTATCGATATCGCCGAAGCGATGCTGGCCCGCGTGCCACCGGGAATTGATCGCGCGGCCGCGGCGATGACGGCGCTGCCGCTAGCCTCCGGCTGCTGCGATGGAGCTTACGCCACGGAGTCTTTGGAACACGCGGTCGATATTCCCAAGGCGGTGGAGGAAATTTGCCGCATCGTCAAACCGGGCGGCCGCATCGTCATCATCGACAAAAATATCAAAGCCTGGGGACGCCTGGAAACTCCGGCATGGGAACGCTGGTTCGGCCGCCGCGAACTGGAAAAACTGTTGGCGCGCCATTGCACCGAAGTTTCCAGCCGCCCGATTTCGTACTGGGAAGAAATCGAGCCGGACGGGCTGTTCCTGGCCTGGTTGGCCGTGAAATAGAGCAGTCCGCCGCAGGCCCTTGATTACGGCTCAATCGGCTCTCTCAGGGCCTTATCGATCACAAGATAATCGAGCATCTCCTTCTGCGACCGCAATTGCAGACCAAGCTGTTCGGTGAGGGCAGTGAAAATCGATGGACCAGCATCTGGTAGAGCGTTACCCCGAGCCGTATCAGGAGCCCACTTCAGCTCGACGTCATAGCGCCCCTGCAACTGCGTCATGTCAATAACCGGGCGCCCTAGATATCGCGAGATCATCGACGCCAGATCGGCCATCCCGACCTTTCCGGTTATGTGACCGTCAGTGCCGTAACCTTCGCCATGTGCATCCCGCTCAGCCGGCTTTAGCTTCGCTCCCCGTTTATCGACGACCAGAGCGTACGTCGCCGTCTCCTTTTGAACGATATGAACCACTAGGCCGATGCGTTCTATGAGTAGCGCCTTGACCATTTCATGAATCTGATCTCTTGGAGTTTCCGGTGGATAAATCGCGTTGACGTCATAGCGCGCAGAACCGATCCATTCCTCGCCTCCAGAAATACGAGCATCCGAGATGCGGTACGCACTGCCGACCAGGAATTTTAGACCCACATTCGAAAAGGCCGCCCTCCCTGTCGTCAGCGATAATTTCGGCTGTGCCGCCTCGCCGCTGCGGGGCGGCGCAAGCTTGAAAGACGCCTCCTCAAACCGCACGGTTTGCGCGAGCAACAGCGAATAGAGTAGCGTTATTAGCCTCGGCATGGGTCTAATTTATAAGAACGCTTTACGGAAGTAGCAACAGAATAATTGGAAAAGTCCCAGCACATTTTAAAAAAGCTTGACAGCCCCCCAATATCTGTATCATTTTTTTAACTGTTGGGAAATTAAATCCAAATTTTGCGAGGAATCACTAATGGCTCGGAAACTGCTAAGAATCATTTGTGTCAGCACGCTTCTTCGATGCGCGGCCTACGCCGAAGAACCTGTATGCGAATTCTACCAGTGCAATTTTTGCGACGGAGTAGCTTGCGCTGGCCAAATGTGCATAGACTATTCAACCGGCGACGTGAGTGTGACTTGCTATGGCCTGTGAGGCTGCGTGGAGGCGTGCGATTAAAAGGGAAACAAATGCGTCGAGCCATAGGATACATCGCAGACTTGTTGGTAGTCGTGCTCGCTGTGGCGGCCTTGGCTATCTACGCAAAAAAGCAGAACCTGTTCCACACGAGTAGCCCTACACCGCGGGAGGCCTTTTTCAAAATTGGGAGACCGAGGTTTTTGATGCGCTCTCCTTGGCGCAAGACGAACATTTCTAGGCATCGAGGCGGCAGCGGGCTTATGACTCCAAATGTTAAAACCTGACCGGCTGCCGTTCGATATTTCAATATCGCTGTGGACACGATACTCGTTCTCACGGTAATCTTGGTAGCGACTTCGACATTTGCACCCGGATTTCGACGCGCGACGCTTCCGCACGAGTTGCATGAATTCAAAGCAGGCCAAGGACTAACCGTCTCCGGCATCGACTGGGGCAAGGCGAAGACCAATGTCGTCCTGATTCTTGCCGTGGGGTGCCAGCCGTGCGAACGCAGCTATCCGTTTTACAGCCACTTGGCCGAGATTGCGAAAAATCGGCCCAACGTCAGAATGTCGATTGGCTTTTTCGGCTCCCAGAGCAGTGGTATACAGTATTCCGCTACGCTGGGGGCGTGGGCGAGCTCGCTCGAGGTGGGTAGTTTTCGAGCCGTAGACGAAAAAATGATCACGGTGCCCAGCATTGCCGTCACGGACTCACGCGGGGTGATTGCGAAGTCGTGGTCCGGGCACTTTAGCAAGGCGGCTGAGGACGAGGTTGTGAGGGACCTGGCAGCGAGATAGCACGGAGCGCTCCGCGTGGCCGTAATTACCACAAAGCGACGAATAGCGCGCTTTATGAGAGCATAACGGCCTTAATTCACTGCACTGCGATGTGATCCTTCTTCGCCTCCACCTTGGCGGGGTCGATCACCGTGGTTAGATCCTTCCAGGATTTATACGGGCCGTTCTTTTCGCGATACTCGACAATCGTGGCGGACTCTTTCGCGGAAAAATCCAAGCCGGAGGCAATCTCCTCCGCCGACGCCTTATTCACGTTGATTTTTCCAAAGCTTTTAGTCAGGTAATTGACCACAATTTCAAACTCTTCATTAGTACCATCCGCGCCGCGATCTATCATTTTATCAACGGTTTTTTTCCAATTTTCCCTGGTCCGATTCTCCGCTGTGATCGTATCCAAGTCGTGACAATCGCGGCAGATCTTCAGGACCGTTTCTTTGCCCGGCCCGGCGGGCAGATCCTGTGTCAGGCTCGTAAACAAAAGAAGGAAAAGCATGCGTTATTCCAAGATAGTACGGTTTCCCGCTAGTACGGGAGTTCTCGCCGGATCACGGTCCAGTACCAGCCACTTTGGGAGCTTATGGCTATTCCTGCTTCAGACCCGGTTACCTAGAATGAGGGAGCAATGGAACTCGCACATCATCTCCAAATAATCATGAGCTTCGCTGTAGTGCTCTGCGCCGCTGTCGTCGCCTTGATCTGCGATTCGCTCAAGAGGAGCAATGAACAGCTCCGCGAGCTGACCATCGAGCTCAACATCCGCCGCGAGGAGGAGCAGAAGCGTTCGCACGCGCCGCTCTCGCATGTCGCGGAACGTGTCGAGCGTCCGAAACCCGAACAGATCGAGGCTCCAGCGGTGGCCAGTGTGGCTGTTCCTGCCAAGACACCTGTTCCCGCTGCTTCCAACGTGACCCATCCCGCCGTCGGCAAAGACAAAAAGCGTTCCGTCAACGCCGGCGCTCTGGCCGCGATGGAGCGTGGAGCCGCTCTCGCCGGCACCGGTAAGCGTCCCCGGCCGATGCCCGCGCCTGCTCCTTTGGCCGAACATAAACCGGAGATGGTCGTAAGCCAGGAAGTCGCGAAACCCACCATTCAGGCCGCGGCGAAAAAGGACTGGGGATCGCTCCTCAGCCGCAACGCGCGACAGAAACCCACCATCGTAGTGAACCCTTCCGCTGCCTCCGCGCCGACCGCCGAGCCGTCCTTACCTGCCGGTTTCCAGGGCGGATTTCAAGACGGGCATGTGCTCAATAAGTTGGTGCAGAGCCGTCAGCCCATCAGCGGCCTGGTCGTTTCGATCGGCGTCAACGCAGCGCGCAAGTCCGATGGCTCACTGCCTGAATCGGTCACCACCCTGGTCCAATCCCTGGTCGGTCCCAACGATTTCGCCGCGCAGAGCAGTGACGACGAATTTCTGTTGATCTATCCGCAGGAGCAGGGCGCGTCGGCCCAACGCCGTCTCAGCCAGATCGCGCAGAAGTTGTGGGATTTCCAACTCCGCTCGCTCGGATCGTTCCAGATTCTGTTCAGTTGGGGTGGAGTGGAAGTACGCAGCGAATCCATCGAAGAAGCCATTGCCTCCGCAAGCGAGCGCATGCAGGAAACCAAGCGCGGCCGCAAGCTGCTGACTATGGCGTCCCCTGCGCCCACCGTCGAAACGCAATTGCGGCAAGCGATGTAGAAAGTCACTACTGCTTCGGCTGAAGCGTCAACGGTGTTGTAGTTTCTTTCTGGCCGCCGGGATGAAAAATCTTCCCGATCGCCCGGAAGAAGCGGTTGCCCTTCTGAGGTTTCTCGGCTGGTTCCTCGGCCGGAGAAGGAGCGCCAAGATCTAACACAGGCCGGTTCGAGTTGGCTTCGAGCAAGCTCTTGTAGCCGACTCCTTTACTCGCAGGCACTTCGCTCGCGTCCGGCGATTCCACCGTTGGAGCGGCCGGCAAAGCACCAACCTCGGAGGCCTCGAATTCCCGTCCCGATGGTGCCGCGGCTCGACCCGCCCGGGCCTGCAACGGAGGCGGCGGCGGAACATCATAACGCGGACTCGCTACCTTGGCTGGACGCTTGCCACCCACTGGAGGCGGCGGCGGAACCGCCAGACCATGCGGTTCCGAAGGCGCCTGAGACGCAGCGTCGGCGGGCGCAGGTTGTTCCGGTTGTGCCGCTTCGTAAACGGCGGGTACATTTTCCGCACCCTGGACATCCGCCGGCGCACGCAGCATTCGGTATATCCAAACGCCAATTAATACCACGGAGAAGGCAATCAAAAACAACCTGACGCCTCTGAGGATGTCGTTGCGAAACGCCACGTCCTGGGTACTCCTTAGGAGAATGATCGGCCATTCCGCGCGACAGGTCTATAGCCCGGCGGGCCTTAATTTGTCCCAAGAAGGCGTAGGTAGAACACCTGAGTCTTGCTCAATCCTCCAGCGCCGGCTCGAACACTTCCTCGCCGCGCGGCCGCAGGTCGTGATTCCTCATGAGGATGCGCGCGCACGTATTCCAGCGCAGCAGCGCGTCGTCGTTGCCTTCGGGACGAAGCTGCTCGGCGCGCTCGTAGTGATGCATCGCCTCGCGTAGCCTTTCATAGGCGATGAAGCCAACGCCGGGCGCTCCCTGGCGCAAAAGCGCGTCGGCCCATCGTTCACAGATAATCCCGGCGTAATACGCATGCTCATAGCCGCCCTGAATGCGCGCCAGCACCTCGCGCGCCTGCGCCGCCGTGACGCCTTTTCCGAACTGGTCGGTAAGCGACAACAACAGCATCACCAGCGCCAGATCGTGTTCCGGCTCGATGCGCAAAATATCGCGGCAGATGCTTTCCGCCTGCCAGGGTTCGTTCAGCAACCGGTACCGCTCCGCTTTCGCCAGCGCAACAGGAACAGCTTCCGGCGAGATAGGTTTCAGGTCGAACATGCGTCCAATATACAGCAGATCCTTCCCCGACTAGAAAGATGTCCGCGTTTCGTTAACAATCGCATCCCCTGACTGACGCCAGAGGTTATAACCCCGTCCCGTCAGGGCGGGGATTCGGAAGCCGGGTGTTACTAACTGAACACTCGGAACAGCCGCCGTAGAGGATCGTAAAATTCATCCACCACGCGTTCCTTTAATGGAATAATCGCGTTGTCGGTGATCTTGATTTCTTCCGGACACACTTTCGTGCAGCACTTGGTGATGTTGCAATATCCAATCCCACCCGAATCCTTCAGATCGCCGAGCCTATTTTCGGTATCCATCGGATTCATCTCCAAAGCCGCGTTGTAGAGCAGGAACCGCGGCCCGATAAATTCGTCATGCAGGTCGTGATCGCGCAGCACGTGGCACACGTCCTGGCAGAGGAAGCATTCGATGCATTTTCGGAATTCCTGCACGCGGTCGATGTCCGCCTGCTGCATGCGCCATGTGCCGTCGGCCTCGGCCGGCTTGGGGTTGAACTTCTTGATCCGCTCCTTCACCCGGTAATTCCAGGACACGTCGGTCACCAGATCTTTGATCTTGGGAAACGTGTGCATCGGCTCCACGGTAATCGGCTCATCGAGAGGGAGCGTGCTCATCCGCGTCATGCACATCAGCTTCGGCCGCCCGTTAATTTCCGCCGAGCACGATCCGCACTTCCCCGCCTTGCAATTCCAGCGCACGGCCATGTCGTTGGCCTGGTCGGCCTGAATGCGATGGACCGCGTCCAGCACCACCATCCCTGCCTCGACCTCGGTTTTGTACTCCTTAAACTCGCCGCCCGATGCGTCACCGCGCCAGATTCTGAATGTCGCCGTGGCCATTATTTATTCTCCTCGATGACCAGCTTCTGTTCCTCAGTCAGCGGTTTAATCGGCACCCGCTCCACCTTGGGGGCTCCTCCGGCATCCTTTGTCACGCGCAGATTGTACTTCGCCCAATCCTCGCTCTTATCCGGATAGTCGTCTCGAAAATGCGCGCCGCGGCTCTCTTTCCGCTCGATGGCCGCCCGCGCGATGATCTCTGAAACCGTCAATAAATTGTCCAGATCGAGCGCGGTATGCCATCCATTGTTGTACTCGCGATTCCCGGCGATCCCCGCCTTCACCGCGCGCGCCTTCAATTTGGCGATTTCCCCCAGTGCGCTTTCCATCTCCCCTTCGACGCGCACAATGCCCACCAGATCCTGCATCATCTCCTGCAATTCATGTTGCACCGCGAATGGATTCTCCCCGGCCACGCCGCGATCGAAAGGCCCGAGAGCCAGCTTCGCCGCTTCGTCCACCCGCGCCTGATCGATCTTTCCCGCGCTGTGTTCTTTGGCGAACTTCGCCGCGTATTCACCAGCGCGTTTGCCGAATACCACCAGATCCGACAATGAATTACCGCCCAGCCGGTTCGCTCCGTGCAATCCCGCTCCGCATTCCCCAGCCGCGAATAATCCCGGCACGGTCGACATCTGCGACTCCGCGTCCACTTCGACTCCGCCCATCATGTAATGGGTGGTCGGACCGATCTCCATCGGCTCCTTCGTGATGTCGATATCGGCGAGCTGTTTAAATTGGTGGTACATACTCGGCAATTTCTTTTTAATATGTTCCGCCGCGTTGGGAATTTTCTCTTTAATCCAGGAAATGTCCAGGAAAACGCCACCATGCGGGCTGCCCCGGCCCTCCTTCACCTCCCGCCGGATGCAGCGCGCCACATGGTCCCGCGTCAGCAGCTCCGGAGGACGCCGCGCCGTCTTATCGCCTTGCGTATAGCGCCAGCCTTCTTCTTCGGTATCGGCGGTTTGGGCCTTATAATTGGCCGGAATATCGTCAAACATGAACCGCTTGCCGTCCTTGTTGCGCAGCACGCCGCCTTCGCCGCGCACCCCCTCGGTGACCAGAATTCCTTTCACGCTGGGCGGCCAAACCATCCCCGTAGGATGGAATTGCACGAATTCCATGTCCATTAAAGCCGCCCCCGCATGATATGCCAGAGAATGCCCGTCGCCGGTATATTCCCAACTGTTAGAAGTGACTTGAAATGCCCGCCCGATCCCTCCCGTCGCCAGAATCACCGCCTTGGCGTGAAAGATCCGGAAGCGGCCGCGCTCGCGGTCGTACGCGAAAGCGCCCACGCACCGCTCGCCGTCTTTCAACAGCGTCAGGATGGTGGTTTCCATGTGAAAATCAATGCCTTGATGGATGCCGTGATCCTGCAGCGTGCGGATCATTTCGAGTCCGGTCCGATCGCCCACGTGCGCCAGCCGCGGATAGCGGTGACCGCCGAAATTTCGCTGTAGGATCTTCCCGTCCTTGGTGCGATCGAATACCGCGCCCCACGCTTCCAGCTCCCGCACCCGCGAAGGAGCCTCTTTCGCGTGCAATTCCGCCATGCGCGGATTATTCAGATACTGCCCTCCGCGCATCGTGTCCGCGAAATGGACGCGCCAGTTGTCGCGATCGTCCACGTTGCCCATCGCCGCCGCCATTCCACCTTCGGCCATCACGGTATGAGCCTTGCCTAGCAGCGATTTGGTCACCACGCCGACCTTCACTCCCGCCGCCGACGCCTCAATCGCCGCACGCAATCCGGCCCCGCCCGCTCCGACGACAAGAACGTCGAATTGGTGAATCTGAAAATCAGACATTTAGAGAATTCTCCAATCCCGAATAACGCCCATGGAGCAGAGCCTTATATAAAGGTCCGTAAACCCGACCCAGAACAAGCTGAACCAGGCCCACATCATATGTTTGCGATTCAGGCAGGAAACGCAGTCGTAGGTTTGCTTCCGCACCGGCGATTTCGACATTTCATCGACCCGCCCACCCACGAGGTGCCGAAGCGAATGGCACCCCAGCGTGTAGCATCCCAGCAAAATAGGATTGACGATCATCACCAGCGTCCCGACGCCGATACCGAAGTGCCCGTCGAACCACATCGCCTTAAATGCGTCATACGACAAAAGTGCGATGAAGATCAACGCCAGATAAAGGAAATAGCGATGGACGTTTTGCAGGATCAGCGGAAACGACCGTTCTCCCCAATAGGATTTTCGCGGCTCACCCACCGCGCAGGACGGCGGATCCGCCCAGAAAGCTTTGTAATAGGCTCCGCGATAGTAGTAGCAGGTGAAGCGGAATCCGCCCGGAGCCCACAGAATCAGCATCGCCGCCGAAAAAGGCACGAACGCCGGCCACCATCCCGGCTTCTCCGTCATCAACAGCGGTGAATAGAAAGGAGAAAGATAGGGCCCAAAGGTGTAATGGGCGCTTTGCAGCGCCGCCCAGGTGGAATAGACAATGAATGTGGAGAAGCCCAGAAACACCAGCAGAGGCTCAATCCACCAGTTATCTTTCCGCGACGTGCGGCCAAAGCCGCCGTTTTGAAGCGGAACATCGATCGAGGACATTCTTAGCAGACTCCTGACGAAGCAAGATTGGTGAATCGTTAAGGATAGCCCCCCGAGGGCTCACAATTCAAGGATGTATCATTTTCAACGGTGGAACCGGCAGCGGACATGATCCAGGCCGAAGTGACCGCCGCGCCGGAGCCTCACCGGCGTAAGAACTTTACGAAGCTTCTGAGTTCTAGTATCATAGTTTTGCTCATTTCGTAATGCGGAAAACACTCGGAGGAAACATGAAAAAAAGTCTGCGCCTCGCTGCCTTCGCAGCGTTCACTATGTCTGCCCACTTGTGGGGCGGGTCGATCGTCCTTACCAACAACCTTACTGAGCCGTTGGCCGGCAATGACGTTCTCTCTACAACTATCTGGCATGCCATCAGCTTCACCACGGACAACAATACCTACACGCTCGATACGGTGACATTGCTAATGGAATTGGGGGAGGACCTTCCCACCAGTCAACTTCCTGCCGGCCTGATCACCAATGCCGTCACGGACATCGCGCAAGTTTCTCTGTATACCAATAACGGCGGCCACCCGGGATCGCTGATCAGCGTTTTGACTCCCACCAGTACGGCGACCTTCTCACTTCAGGATGTGACTTTCGCCGGGGGAGGAATCACCGTGTCGCCCGACTCCACTTATTGGGTAGTCTTGCAGGCGCTCTCCGGAGTCGTGAGCTGGGGCTTTTCATCTGACAACAACGGAAGCGGCATCGGATTCACGGACGATTTCTCAGACACCGGCGATAGCGGAATTAATTGGTCGACCTTCGCCGGGGACCCCGACGAAGCCGAGGTAACCGCCGATCTGGTCGCCGCCCCCGAGCCGTCCAGTGTCCTGTTGATGGGCCTCGGGCTCTTGGGAGTGGCCGTTTTGGTCCGCCGCAATCGGCAAGGAACGGTTTAACGCTTTAGCCGCCGCCACAAACCGGCGATGAGCAACGCTGAGCCGGTCAAGGCAAACGTGGCCGGCTCTGGGGCCGAGCCGATATCGGTCACCGAAATCGTATCCAAAAGTAGCGCCGTATTGTAATCGTCCACCGCGGCAAATTCGAGAAGGGTGTTGTTCAACGTCGCCTGGTAGGTGAAGTTATATTGCGTGTAGGCTTGGGTGTACGTTTCTGAGGCCGGAAACATAATATCTTGAAATGACAGCGAGCCCTGCCAACCCACATCGATCTGGGGGGGATATTGCTGCGAATTGTGGACGTTGCCGTCGGTCACGCTATCGGGCTGAATCGCCACCCAAAAAGTGAGTTCATACAAGTCACCGACTGTGGTCGCGAAACTCTGGTCGATGTAATTCGTGATCGGTTGCCCGTCTCCAAAGAACGCAAACCACGAGCTTCCCCCCTGCCCCGTATCGCTCCCGAAAGCCGTACTGACACCGTTATTTGTAGGGGAATAAGTGGAATTCAGGTACCAATTAGCGTTAAAACCGGCGTAGCCGCCTTCGAAATCGCCATCCACTACCAGGTTACTGGCGGAAGCCGCGCCTGCCAGCATCGACAGCGCCGCTGTCATCCAGATTTGTCTTTTCATTGTGTTGATTCCTCCGAATCGTTGTCTACCACTAGGTGCGTGAACGGAAGGCCGAAAAAAGCGAACAGTTGATAATACTTTCGAAATATTGCTATCCCTTTAACTTGCAACAGCTTGGAGCAAAAACCATTCAATGTCCCCGGATCGCCGTCCAATGCATCCGGGAGCACTTCGCTTCATTAATGTAGCTTCACTGGACCCTGTCTCCTATACTTGCAACTTATAGCTGTAGCCGACAATCCAACTGGAGAGCGCACTTTGACTAAGCCAATCAAGCACGTTGAAAAAGCAATCGCTCTGGGCGCCAATGCCGCCTGGTTCTTCTTTAATAAGTTCAATTCGATCAACCGCAACGCGTCTTTCACGCCGAAGTGGTCGGATAAACCGCTCCTGAAGAGCTGGGAGAAGCAGAAGCCCAAGTTGGGTTGGCCTCGCGAGACCGATTCGCTGTGCCCCAAGTGCGTCCCCGATATTCGCAACAAAATCATCAACGGCGAGCTCCCCGTGGCGATTCTCAAGAACGAGAAAGCCGGCGAAATCAAGGCTCGCATCATTGAAAAAGACGGCAAGATCGTCATGACGAAGGAATGCCCGATCCACGGCAAGTTCGAAGACGTCATGTCGACCGATCCGGCCTTCTTCAAGCACCTAGAGGACGTTTTCCCCGGCCGCGACATCCGCGCCCATAACGACGAAAAGCTGCACGACCACGGATCCTCGACCGTCACCCACGGCCGCGGATCGGTTCTGACCATCGATCTGACCAATCGCTGCAATATGATGTGCGATCCCTGCTTCATGGACGCCAATCAGGTCGGGTTCGTGCATGAGTTGAGCTGGGAAGAAATCAAGACCATGCTCGACAACGCGTTGACGATCAAGCCGCGCCGCCAGCTTTCGGTTCAGTTCTCCGGTGGCGAGCCGACGTTGTCGCCTTACTTCTTAGACGCCGTCCGCTATTGCCGCAAGATCGGCTATCAGAGCGTGCAGGCCGCGACCAACGGTATCGAATTCGCGAAGAAGCCCGAGTTTGCCAAGGCAGCCGCGGAAGCGGGTCTGCGCTATGCGTACCTTCAGTTCGACGGCATCGGCAACGAAGCCAATTCGCACCGCGCCGTCGGCAATCTGTTCGACGTGAAACTCCGCGCCATTGAAAATCTCTACAGCGCGGGCGTTGACATCGTCCCGGTTATCACGCTGATCAATGGTGTGAATAATGAGCAAGTGGGAGCGGTGGTCCGCTTCGCGCTCGACAACCCGAAGAAGATTCCGTTCCTCAGCTTCCAGCCGGTTTCGTTCACCGGCCGCGACGAGGCGATTACGGATGAGCGCCGGCAGGCCCAGCGCTACACCCTGGCGGATCTGGCGCACGACGTGAAGAAACAGACTGGCTTGGGCGAGCCCGTTCGCGACTGGTTCCCGATCAGCTTCATGAGCACTTTCTCCGATTTCGCCGATCTGGTCCACGGACCGAACGCGGATTGGGGCCAACTGAGCTGCGGCTGCCACCCGAACTGCGGCGTCGGCATGGCCGTGATGTGCGACAAGGAAACCAAGGAATATCGCCCGGTAACGGCGTTCCTGAACGCGGATCGTCTGGCTCGCGACGTGGCTGCTATCAACGATGCGGCGCGCGGTAAGCGCATGTCGGTGATCGGCGTGTCGCTGGCTCTTCTCCGCAACTACAATCCTTACGAAGCGCCCACGCACTTCCGCCTCAGCGATCTGATCGCCAAGTTCGACAAGTGCTTCGGCATGACGGGAAAGAAGTACGGCAAAGTGACCGGCGACCGCACGATGAAAGACATCGAACAACGCCGCGCGGACCGCTGGAATTTCCTGTTCATCGCCGGCATGTGGTTCCAGGATCTGTTCAACTACGATTTCCGCCGCACCGAACAGTGCATCATTCCTTACGCCACGCAGGAAGGTGAAATTTCCTTCTGTGCTTATAACACCGGCGTCGGCTGGCGCAATATCGTCGAGAAAATGCACATGACCGCGACCCTGACCAAGTGGTACGAGGAAAAGGGCCGCCACGAAATCATCGCCGGCGGCAAGGCCGTGAATCTGCCTTCTTCGGAACACACGCTGGTCCTCCGCGCCGATGACGTGAACCGCGAACGCCAGCACGATCTGGACGATAAAGGCATCGCGAAAACCGCACGGGAAGAAAAAATCCGCGCCCGCGACAGCAAGATGAAGGAAAAGGCCGAGAACGACCGCATGATGAAGCTCTATCGCGAGACCGTGCTCGGCGAAAAACCGGTCGAAGGCGGCATCGTCCCCCTGAGCGCAATCGCCCCAGCGGCTCCAAAGGTGAAGAAGGAAGAAGAAGTCGGCTCCTTCGGCGATTAGTCGAAGTCGTCTCTCGATCCCGGCTGCTCTACCGAGCCGTGACCATAGGGAGCGGTGCCAATAACAAACAAAAGCCTCCCAGCCCTCGGGCTCGGGAGGTTTTTTGTTCTATATCTATAATTTCGGTAGCGACACATGAACCCAATCATGATGAGTAACGCGCAGTTCTATTTCGCGCTGAGCGTGCCATTAGTAGGCATTCTGAAGATCAACTCCACACGACGAACGAACGAATACAGACCGGGCGGGACCTGCTCATCGGGAAAATCAACGAAGTCGAAATCCGTTTAGCACGGCTTGAGGAGCGGTCGGCGAGGTGAAAGCCTGCGGATTATAATTGCTGCATGAAGACGGCGGCCATGGTCACGCTGATCGCGATCGGCACATTTGCGGACGCCCAGCAAGCCGCACCGGCCGAATTCGAAGTGGCCTCGATCCGACTCATCCCTCTTTCGCAAACGTCTGTGCCCGGCGCAGTGCGCCAAAGTATCGAAGCCCACCCTGGCAGCCTGACCATGAGAAATGTGCGGATGTGGGGTTTGGTCAAGTGGGCTTACGATCTCAAGGAATACCAGATTTCCGGAGTGGAAAGGCTCGCCACCGAGCACTATGACATCCTCGCGCACGCCGACAAGGTTCCAGTCGAAAATTAGCGAAGTCGGCAAGAAATCTTTAAGTATTAGCCGGCACGGCGCCCCGATATAAAGCCGCCAGCGTCTTCACGTTTATAGCACGATTGTGCTCCGACTTTTCGATCACCGCCAGCGCGCCCGCCCCAGCCTCGGAATCGCCGCGAGCCGCTTGCTTAATTACCATCTCCGCCCATTTCTCCGCCCCGGCATCGGACCTTATCTGAACAACCAGACCCGGAATCAGGATTGCCTCAGGAGGAAGACCATCCGAGATCACGCATTTTAATCCAGCCGCTTGCGCTTCCACCACAGCGATGCCCAACGCCTCATTTCCCCGTGGCGGAGGAGGCGAGGGGAACACGAATACGTCCATCACGTTCCGCAGCAGAGCCGGCACATCGGACCGCTGACCCGGCAGCACCAGATGATCGCGGTAACCGCCTTCCTGCGCCTTCCGCTCCAGTTGCTCCCGCAGCGGCCCGTCTCCGATCAGCAGCAGGTAAGCATCGGGGCGAACGCGAAGCACGGCAGCGAGCACGTCGAGAAGAAACTCCGAATTTTTCTCCGCTGTGAGCCGGCCGACGCTGCCCAAAACCAACGCGTCCGCTGGAATTCTAAGCGCCGCGCGGGACGACATTTCACCGATGGGAGCGCGGAATGGAGCCAGATCGATGCCGCATGGCAGCACCCTCCATCGTGGGTCCGCCCGCCATCCTTCGCCGATCAGGTCTTCCAGGGACGCTGCCGAAGGCGCGATCGCGCCCGTCGCGAACATGCGCAGCAGTGCCCGAGCCAGAATAATATACCCCCGCCGCCCCAAAGACCCAGACGAGTTCCCGATCACGTTGTGTGAGTGGACGATTCTGACC
>JBEKPC010000076.1:0-24236 GCA_049521155.1 Bryobacteraceae bacterium | reverse complement strand
CTTTGCAAAAATCAATCTCTCTCGAAGGCCATCCCTTCGATATCGTCGGCATCACTCCGCCCGAATTTTTTGGCGTCGAGGTCGGCCGCACGTTCGATGTTGCGATTCCGCTTTGCGCCGATTCCATCCTCCATATCGAAAACCCGCGCCTGGACGCTCGCAGCGACTGGTGGCTGGCCCTCATGGGCCGTTTGAAACCAGGCTGGACTGTGGAGCGCGCCTCCGCTCAACTGACCGCCATCTCCCCGGCGCTCTTTGAAGCCACGCTGCCTCCCAAGTATCACGCCGAGGACGCCAAGACCTATCTGGGCGACAAACTCAAGGCATTTCCTGCTGAAAACGGCTTCTCGGAATTACGCTCGGATTATTCGAATCCGCTGTGGATGCTGCTCGCCATCGCCGGCCTGGTCTTGCTGATCGCCTGCGCGAATCTGGCGAATCTCATGCTCGCTAGAGCCTCGGCGCGTGAAAAAGAAATCGCTGTCCGCCTCGCTCTGGGAGCCTCGCGCGCCCGCCTCATCCGCCAGCTTCTTTCTGAAAGCCTGCTGCTGGCCTGCGCCGGCGCGGTCTGCGGGATCCTGCTGGCCCGCATCTTAAGCGGCGTTCTGGTCGCCATGATCAGCACCCAGTCCCAGACCATGTTCCTTGATTTGTCGACCGATTACCGCGTCCTCGGCTTCACCGCCCTTCTGGCCGTGCTTACCTGCATTCTTTTCGGACTCGCCCCGGCCGTGCGCGCCACCAGATCTTCTCCCGCTTCCGCCATGCGCGCCAGTGGACGCGGCTTGACCGCGCATCGAGAACGCTTCGGATTGCGCCGCATTCTGGTCGTCACCCAGGTGGCGCTCTCGCTGGTTCTGCTGGTCGGCGCGCTGCTGTTCGTCGGCAGTCTGCGTAACCTGATGAACGTCGATGCCGGCTTTCGCCAGGATGGAATTCTGGTCACCGACCTCGGCTATGAGGCGCTGAAAATCCCCAAGGATCGCCGCATCGAGTACCGGCATGAAATCATCGCCAAGATCCGCTCCATCCCAGGCGTGATCTCCGCGGCCCATACCACCATCATCCCTTTAGGCGGCAGCGGCTGGCGGCAGCAGATTCATATCAATGGGCAGGCTAAGCAAGTCGCGAGCCTTTCGAGCATTACGCCGGGGTATTTCTCGACGCTCGGCACCTCTTTCGTCGCCGGTCGCGATTTCGATAATCACGACGTCTTGACGGGTGTGCAGGTCGCCATCGTCAATGAGGCCTTTACGAAAACCTACTATAACGGAGAGAATCCCATCGGCAAGATCTTTGGCCTGGAGGGCGATAAGGGGCAGCCCGACCATCTTTACGAGGTCGTCGGCATGGTTCGGAATACCAAGTATCGTGAGCTGCGCGAGGACTTCGCGGCCGTGGCCTTCTTCCCGGATACCCAGGACACCCGTCCCGGCCAATACGCGAATATCGTGATTCGGGCCGATATGCCGCTTTCCGCGCTGGTCGCCGCGGTGAAGCGCAACATCGCCGAAATGAGCCCCGATATCGATCTTCAATTTCACCCGTTCAAGGCCCAGATTCTCGACGGCCTGTTGCGGGAGCGTTTAATGGCTACCCTTTCCGGCTTCTTCGGCGCGCTCGCCGGCATACTCGCCGTCATTGGACTCTATGGCGTCATTTCCTACATGGTCGCCAGAAGAACCAATGAAATCGGTATCCGCATGGCCCTCGGCGCCAATGGCGGGGGTATCGTCCGATTGATTTTGCGGGAAGCGTTGCTGTTGCTCGGCATCGGCTTAGTCGTAGGCACGGGATTAGCGCTGGCCGCCGCGCGCACCGCGTCGTCCATGTTGTTCGGCCTCAAACCCTATGATCCCGCGACGTTGGCGTTCGCAATTACCACGCTGGCGCTGGTCGCGATCGCTGCCAGCTACATTCCCGCGCGCCGCGCCGCCGGAGTTGATCCCATGGTGGCGCTCCGCGAAGAGTAAAATGGCGTTTGACCTTACGTGACCTTCCTTCCGTCGATGAAATTGTCGAGCGGCTTAAAGACGTTGACGCTCCACGAAAGCTCTTAGTCGAGGAAACCAGGCGTGTTATCGCCGCCGCCCGCAAGGATTTGCGTTTCGATATCGAGGAGCAGGTTCGGCGCAACATTGAACATTTGCGCCAGCCGTCTTTGAAACGCGTCATCAACGCGACCGGCGTGGTTTTGCACACCAACCTCGGCCGAGCGCCTGGCGCTGACGGTTATTTGAATCTCGAATACGATCTTGCTGAAGGCCGCCGCGGTAAGCGCGACACGCATACTAGCCCATTGATTGAACGGCTTACCGGCAAGCCGGGCATCGTGGTCAATAATAACGCCGCCGCGGTTTTGCTGGTTCTGAACGAACTGGCTGCCGGTGGTGAGGCAATTGTCAGCCGGGGCGAACTGATTGAGATTGGGGATGGCTTTCGGATTCCCGACATTATGAAAGCGTCGGGTGCGAAATTGTGCGAAGTGGGCACCACGAATCGCACGCATCTTGATGATTATCGCGCCGCAATTAACGATCAAACGCGCGTGATCATGCGTGTTCACCCCAGCAATTTTCATATCGAAGGTTTCACCTCAAAGCCTCGCCTGGATGAGCTTGCGGCCCTGGCGCGCGAGCGCGATCTCCCGCTTTATGAGGACCTTGGCAGCGGCTGCCTGGCCGAGCTTCCTATCCGGGAACCGCTGGTAAAGGAGAGCCTCGGTGCCGGGGTGAACCTGGTGTCCTTCAGCGGCGATAAACTGCTCGGCGGTCAGCAGGCAGGAATCCTGACGGGCGATGCCGAACTGGTCGCGAGGGCGCGCAAAAATCCTCTATTCCGCGCCTTAAGGGTGGATAAGTTGGTAATTCGGGGCCTGCAAGAGACCTTACAGCGGCTTATTTTCGCAAAATATGATGAGATTCCCGCGTTAAAAATGCTCCGTATGAGCGCGGATGAAATTCGAGCGCGCGCCGAAAAAATCCGGGAGCGAGTTCCGTCGCTGGAGATCATTGAAGGGCGCAGCGTGGCGGGTGGAGGGTCGACGCCGGATCAGTCGTTGCCGACTTGGCTGCTGGCGGTTTCGGGGGACGCGGTGAAGATTGAGAGAAATTTGCGGGCTGGTGGGATTGTGGCGAGGATCGAGGATGGGCGCATTGTGCTGGACTTGAGGACTGTGTTTCCGGAGGAGGAAGAGGCACTGGTGAAAGCGCTCGAAGAAGCCGCTTAAAAAGCGGCTGCCGGCTAAATAGCCCGCCCTACAAAAGACGGATGATATCAGGCGCGCTCTAAATAGGTTTGCTCCGCCGTTGACACGCGGATTTTTTCGCCTTCGTTGATGAACGGGGGGACTTGCACTACCAGGCCGGTTTCCAGTTTCGCTGGCTTCGTCACGTTTGAGACTGTTGCGCCTTTGATGCCGGGCTCGGTCTCCATCACTGTCATGATGACCGCCGGCGGCAGTTCGACGCCGATGGGTTTGCCTTCGTAGAATTCGACGTTCAGCTTTAAGGAAGGGATCAGGAAAAAGGTTGCGTCGCCCAGCAGTTCCTTGGTCAGGTGCATCTGCTCGAAGGATTCGGTGTTCATGAAATAGAAGAACTCGCCGTCGTCGTAGAGGTACTCCATCTCATGCTCTTCGAGCGAGGCGCGCTCTACTTTATCTTCCGAGCTGAAGCGGTGCTCCACCATCGTGCCCGATTTGAAATTGCGCATCTTGACCTGGACGAAGCCGCGCAGGTTGCCGGGTGTGCGATGCTCCATTTTGAAAATCGAGAACAAATCCTTGTTCCACTTGATCACCATGCCGGGACGCAGTTGTGTTGCTGAAATCATAAAAGGGAATCTTCAGTGTATCATGTGACTAAAGCGCATGAAACCGCTGCTTGCCATTCTCTCCGCCGTTCTGGTCTGCGCGCAAACGCCGGAGGCCCCGAAGAAAAAGGTCTATAGCCCCGGCCAGCACAACTTCTGGTCCTTCCGGGCGATTAAAGATCCGGCGATCTCCGCGCCCTCGCCGATTGACGCGCTCATTCTTGAGAAGCTCAATGAAAAAGGTTTGAAGTCCGCGAAACCGGCGTCGAAGCTGACTCTGATTCGCCGTGCGACATTCGATTTGACCGGCCTTCCGCCCACCGAAGCAGAGATTGACGCCTTTCTGGCCGACACGTCTTCCGATGCGTTCGCCAAGGTAGTCGACCGTCTACTGGCTTCGCCACGCTACGGCGAAAAGTGGGGACGCCACTGGCTGGATGTCGCGCGCTATGCCGATTCGACCGGCGCCGATGAGGACCATCGCTATCCTTATGCTTGGCGTTATCGCGATTACGTGATCGGCGCGTTCAATCGCGATCTGCCCTACAACCAGTTCGTGAAGGAACAGATTGCCGGCGATCTGATGCCTGCGCCCGCGGGCGAGGTGAACGTGGAAGGCATCACGGCCACTGGATTTCTATCGATCGGGCCGCGCCTGATTGCGGAGCAGGACAAGCCGAAGATGCTGTACGATTTTATCGACGAGCAGATCGATACCACCACGCGCGGCATCCTCGGCCTGACGGTGGCCTGCGCACGCTGCCACGATCATAAATTCGATCCCATCGCGACGGCGGATTATTATTCGCTGGCGGCGATTTTCGCCAATACCAAAGCGTTTTCGAAAATCGGCACCGGCGGCGTCTCCGATATTTATTATGCGCCTCTGGCGCCGGCGGATGTGGTGCTGAAGTGGATGGAGCAGCAAGCGAAGCTGGCCAACCTGCGGCGGCAGATCAACTCGGTTATGGAGGCAGAGGTCGAACAGCGGCAAGCGCCTTTGCGTCCGCGCATTGCCGAGTACATGATGGCTACGCGTCATCCTGAAAAAGCGGCCGGGCTTGATCCGGTGGTGCTGGCGCGGTGGACGAAATTCCTGACGCCCGATAAAGATCCCAATCCTTTATTAACCAAATGGCACACCGCGACGGCTGCGAATGAGCAGGAAGTCGCCCTGGCGTATCAGCACGAATTCGATGAACAGTTCAAGGAACACACGCTGCGCACCGAGAAGTGGAATCAGTTCCTTTCGGCCGCGACCGACGGCACCGCGCTGCCGGCCAGCGTGCCTCTCAAGGATGCCGATGTGATGTTCCTGCGGGCGGTGATGCTCGAAAAAGAAACGGGTCCCATAGCGCTGCCGGATCGCGAAATGGCGAAGCTATACTCCGACAAAACAACAATGCGCCTGGCGTATATGCGCGCCAAGCTCGATGATCTGTCGAAGTCCGGTCCGCAGGAGCCTCCGATGGCTTGTGCCGTGACGGAAGGCAAGCCGGTAGATCAACATATACTGGTGCGCGGCAATCCTGCATCGCCGGGCGCTCCGGTGACGCGCCGATTCCCGACGATTTTGGCCGGCGACGATCAGCCGGAGCTTCCTCCTGGCAGCGGGCGCTTGGAATTTGCGGAGTGGCTAGCCAGCCCGAAAAATCCTTTAACCGCGCGCGTGTTCGTGAATCGCGTGTGGCAGTGGCATTTCGGCGAGGGCCTGGTGCGCACGCCCAGCAATTGGGGACTGCTCGGCGAAAAGCCGACGCATCCGGAACTGCTGGATTATCTGACGGCGCGCTTCATTGAAGACGGCTGGTCCGTGAAGAAGCTGCATCGGCGCATCATGCTTTCGGCGGCGTACCAGCAGTCGAGCGATATTACGGCGGAGGCCGCGGAGCAGGATCCGGGCAATCGTCTGCTATCGCACTTTTCGCGCCGCAGATTGGACGTCGAAGAGACGCGCGATTCGATGCTGGCCCTCGATGGGACGCTCGATTTAACGATGGGCGGCACGCTGCAATCGGGCACCGGCACGGACGGCGAAAATAGCTCCGGACGGCTGAGTATCGATCCATCGACCAGCAAGCGGCGCACCGTATATTTGCCGCTGCGGAGATCGAATCTGCCGTCGCTGCTGAATCTGTTCGACTTCGGAGACGCGACGACGACGTGTGAAGGAAGGGCGCTGACGAATACGGCTCCCCAGGCGTTGTTCATGATGAATTCAGCGTTCGTGAACGACCGGTCGGCGGCGCTGGCGAAGGAACTGGCGGGGCGCGTTGATTTGATGTACCGGCGAATTCTGGATCGTCCGCCGACTGCTTCGGAGAGGGACGATGCGCTCGCCTACATACAAAAAGCGGGAGAGCGGGGCTGGCAAAGTTTAGCGCGCGTTCTGCTTTCGTCCAATGAGTTTATTTATGTGGATTAGGTTGACTGTGGGCTTGGGCCTCGCAGGCTGAGTAATTATATGAAACTTTATTCCCGGCGTGATCTGCTTCGTTATACCGCTTGTGGCTTTGGCTCGGTCGGTTTAAGTTCGATGATTCAGGCGGCGGCGACCAATCCGATGTCGCCCAAACAGCCGCATTTTCCGGGCACGGCCAAGCGCGTCATCTTTCTATTCATGCACGGCGGACCTTCGAGCATCGATACGTTCGATTACAAGCCTTCGCTCGAAAAATGGAATGACAAGCCGCTGCCTTTCAAGCGGCCGCTGACCTTCGCCGAAGGCAATACCGGCAACCTGATGAAATCGCCGTGGGAGTTCAAGCAGCATGGCCAGAGTGGACTATGGATCAGCAGCCTGTTTCCACACATCGCCGAATGCGCCGACGATTTGTGCCTGATGCGATCCATGGTGGGTGATAGCGTGGCGCACGGCGGCGCCTGCCTGCAACTTCATACGGGTTCGAATACATTTACCCGTCCGTCGATGGGTTCGTGGGTGGTTTACGGGCTGGGTAGCGAGAATCAGAATCTGCCGGGATTTATCACCATCAAGCCGACGCTCGCGCATGGCGGCGCGAAAAGTTGGAGCAGTGGATTCCTGCCGGCTGCGTATCAGGGCACGGCGATTGGCAATGCGGGTGTGAAGCTGGACGACTTGGTGAAGGAGCCGATCGAGTTCCTGAATCAGAAAGACATGTCGCCGGAGCAGCAGCGTTATGAGCTCGATATGCTGCAAAAAATGAACCGGCAGCACGCGGCGCTGCGCGAGCATGACACCGAGCTCGACGCGCGCATTGAAGCGTTCGAGCTGGCTTTCCGCATGCAGACCGAGGCGCCGGAGGCTTTCGATACGGCGAAGGAATCCGACGCGACGAAGAAATTGTACGGCTTGGATAATGACGACACGCGCGATTTCGGCTGGCAGTGCCTGCTGGCGCGCAGGCTGGTCGAAAAAGGCGTGCGATTCGTGCAGTGCTCGCATAGCTATAAATGGGATCAGCATAGTGAGCTGGTGCGGCTGCACACGCACAACGCGCGCGAGGTGGATCTGCCGATCGCGGGACTTTTGAAGGATCTGAAATCGCGCGATTTATTAAAAGATACGCTGGTGATCTGGGGCGGCGAGTTCGGGCGCACGCCGATTATGCAAGGCGGCGATGGGCGCGATCACAATCCGTATGGATACACCATGTGGATGGCCGGCGGAGGCGTGAAGGCCGGCTTCAGCTACGGCGCGACCGACGAATTCGGCTACTACGCGGAGCAGGATCGCATGCACTTGCACGATCTGCACGCGACGATTCTGTATTTGCTCGGGTTCAAGCACGAGCAGTTGACGTATTTCTATAGCGGCCGCAATTTCCGGTTGACGGATGTCGCGGGCGTTGTCGCTAAGGGCGTGGTCGCTTAAGAAGAAGTAGCCAGTAGCCTAGAACACGTAGTCTGGCGGCTGGATTCCTTTGATGCGCAGGTACACTTCGGCTTGGCCGCGATGATGGGCGGTGTGGGTGAAGTAGGACCACAGCCATTCGAAGCCGGTCATCTTGCGGGTCGTGCCGACTACCGCGTCCAACTTCTCGGGAGTCATCGACGCTACGGCCTGGTTGCAAAAATCGAAGGAGTCGGACAGAAACTTCACGGCCGTATCTTTGTCGATGTTGATCTTCTCATCCTTCAGCGCCTCGGTGAGCTTGGCGGGAATCGCAGGGCGCGTCATACCGCTCGCGAGCGAGCACGCGTTCAGATTGGCGCCGCCGACCTGCACCATCAGTTGGCCGAAGCTCAACTCCACGGGCACGGGGCGGAAGCCGTACTGATCGGCGGGCATCAGCTTGGCGACGGCGATGGTGAAATCGCCAGTCACTTTCCAGTGCTTCACAAGTGAGTCCTTCAATGTGGCTTGGGAGAAGGCGGGGATCGCCAGGGCGAGGGTCAAAAAAAGTTTCTTCATCGGCTACCCAGATTACCTCAAAAGGAATGTGTGAATATAATAGACTCGTAAGTGATAGCAAATAATATG
Organism: Bryobacteraceae bacterium; assembly: GCA_049521155.1. Lineage (GTDB taxonomy): Bacteria > Acidobacteriota > Terriglobia > Bryobacterales > Bryobacteraceae > Palsa-187. Next base: position 15,958 of record JBEKPC010000076.1, on the reverse strand, counting down.
GCGGAGAGAGAGGGATTCGAACCCTCGATAGAGTTTCCCCTATACACGCTTTCCAGGCGTGCGCCTTCAACCACTCGGCCATCTCTCCAATGAGTCTTGCTCCTAACAGTTTAGCGCAGACACGGCGCGAAAACCTTTTCGCGATTGCATGCGCGCTCGTTCGTTTTGCGGTGTGCTGTTATCGGGCCGCGCATCAGTCGATTATCATTGACGAAGCGACCACTTATAATCAGTTCGTCAGCGGACCTTGGAACAAGCTGTTCGGGCGCTATGATGCGAATAATCACATTTTAAGCTCGTTTTTGATCAAATTAACGGTCACAATTGGTGGTTTAAGCCCGTTTAAGCTCCGTTTTCCGAGCCTGCTGGCGGGGCTGTTCCTCACCATCGGCGTTTTTTGGCTTCTCAAACAGGTGGAATCGCCGCTTCTGCGCTGGACTGCTTTCGCTCTTTTCTGTCTGCACCCGATGCTGATGGATTTTTCGATCGCTGCTCGCGGCTATGGGATCAGTCTCGCGTTTTTCGTTTGGGCTCTATATTTTACCTATGAGCGGCTGCCGCTGGTGGCTGGGATTTTGCTCGGGTTTTCGATAGGGGCGAATTTGGCCATTGTGTTTCCTACGCTGGCCCTTCTGGTCGCCGTTTTTCTGCTCAAAGAAAAGACAAAACCCGTTTTGAATCTGGCGATTCCAGCTTTCCTGCTGGGTGGGCTGATCACGGGGCATTCTCTTTGGAAGGCCTCTCGTACGCAGTTTTACATCGGCTATCCGGAGCTTCACACGGCCGTCACCAGCTTTGTATATACAACGCTTCACGCCAACCGTCACCAAGGCATCCTGGGGCAGAGGCCGATGGCGGACCATATTGGAGTTTTTGGGCTGCCATTATTCGGCTTACTGCTTGCCGTGACGGCAGCGTGGACCAAGGACCGGCGCCGCCTGATTCCGTTCCTGACGCTCGCGATCACGCTCATAGGATTGGTGTTAGCGCGATGGTTGTTCGACTTGAACTATCCCGCTGATCGAACCTGCCTTTATTTCGTCATCCTGGCTGCGGTTGCGTGGGCTATTGCGGGCGATGTGCTGAAGAACCGGTTCCTGATCGCGATCTGGATGCTGCCCGCCGTGCTGCTGGTGATTCAGTTCTGCACGCAGTTGCAAACCCATTATTTTCAATTCTGGAGGTCGGAAGCGGACAACAATCAGATTGCCGCTTTGATCCAGCAGGAAAGTATGGGCAAACCGAAAAATTCTCTCGCGGTCAGCGCCACGTGGCTGCATCAGCCGGCGCTCGAGTTCTACCGGCGCTATTTGCGAATCGAAGCTCTGAAACCGGTCGAGCGGCTGGAGCCTACTCCATTGACTGGCTTTGACTTTTACGTTTTGAGCGGGGCCGATCTGGATCGCGCCAGGGAAACGGGTTTGCGCATCATTTTCGTGGGCGAGGAGTCGGAAACCGGCCTAGCGGAGCCGTGATCGTTTAGAATTGCTGGATGGTGTTCGCCGCCTCCCTTGGCCTGATGTTCGCTGCTACGCTCATGCTAGGCGGATGGGGCTGGGCGTTTCGGCGTGTGCTTGGCCTGGAAAAGGGAACCTGGCCGGCCACAGTCGCGCTCGGTATGGCGGCTGTGGTGTTTATCGGAGGGATTCTCAACCTGGCGAGGCTTGCCCATCCGTGGGCGCTGGCGCTGGTTGCCGCGGGCGGGATTCTGCTGTCGCTGGCGGCACTGCGGGAAGTTCCTCTCGAACGTCCGCCGCTCATCGTGATCCTGCTGATCGCGGGAATCATGATCTTTACGATTGCCACGCAGTTGCCGCCGCACGTTTATAATTTCCGCGACGATTATCAGAAGTACTTCGCGTTCGTGGTGCGGATGCTTGAAACGGGAACGGTGTCGGGCAGTCCGCTGAGCGCGATGGGCGTGCAGACGCTGGGCGCGATGCAGTTTCTCGACGGCTTTGTCGTGGCGTTTTTCCCGATCGTCTATGTCAATGGAGTCGATGCCGTTTTCGGCCTGTTTCTGTGCCTGATCCTGGCGAGCCAGTTCACACAGGGGCGGCGTGATTTAGTGGCCATGACGGTGGTGTGCGTACTGAGTGTGATCTTTATCGATCCGCAGTATGTCAATATTTCGACGCTTTACTGCGGCAGCGCGCTCATCATGGCGATGGTTGCCATACCCATGGAAAGTGCGGCTCCCAGCGCCGCGGCGTTGGGTTTGCTTTATGCCGCTTTGATTTCGATGAAGCCGACCTTCGCCGTCTTTGTGGCTGTCCATCTGCTGGCGATCGCATTTTCCACGGGAATCCGCCAGGCGATTCGAATCGGCCTGGCGAGCGCGATTTTTCTTTCGCCGTGGATCCTGGTGCATTCCCCCCATTATCTGGCGAGCTTTCGAACTCACCTTCCGCCGCCGACGCCTGTGGCTGGAACGCCCGGCGAGGACCATATCAACCTGTTTTCATTCTCAGGATTGGACTACGGTGCGGCGCCGATTTGCTACACCTCGCTGATCGCCGCCATCGGCATCTGCGGGCTCATTTGCTACCGGGCCGCGCGCCCGGCATCGCTGAAAGTGGTGGAGTGCTGCGTCAGTGGCGTGGTCGCTTTTCTTGTTTTCATCTATGTTTTGGGGCCGATTCACGCCGGCTATGACCACTCGGCGCGATATTTCACTCCCATCGCGATCGGCCTCGCCGCGCCGGCGTTCGGATGGACCGCTTATTACGCGGCGCAATTTCATTCCAGAGCCGGGCGAATCTGGCTCCCACTGATTGTTGCGATCATCCCGGTGGCGTCCTTTACTCCTTCTCTCCAAACGCGAATCCAATGGGCGGTAAGTAACCATTCCATCGCGTCGTACTCCTGGCTGGCGGAAGCAAAGGACTATCTGAATTACAATTGGCGGGTGCTGTATGGACCGGAGCGGCAGGAAGTGAAAGCCCTCCAGGAAAGAGTCCCTGCCGGGGAGCCGCTGCTGGCTTGGGTCAACACGCCTTTCTACCTCGATTACCAGCGCAATCGCATTATCGATATCGATCCGGCGGGCCTGGGGACGCCATGGGCCGTTCTTCCAAAAGAGGCGCGGTATCTGATTCTGGATTATGCCGGCTATGCGACTCCGGACCATGAGGAATATGAGGACGACGAGTTAGCTATCGGAGGAGCAGGGGAGCGAAGAAACGCGGTGCGGAGCCTCGATTTTTTGATTCGGCTGGAGGCTCTGGTGAAACAAGGGCAGGTGTTGTATGATACCGGGGAAATTAAAATTGTGAAGCTCGCGGCTCGATAGAGGCATATCGAGCCGCGATTGGGAACGATCTAGCGGCTGGCCACAGTAACTTTTGGCGTCGCCAGATAACCCACAACTCCATCCTTCTTGACCTGATTCACGACGATCTCATACGGTTGCTTGCTGGAGGCTGTATAAAGCTGCACCGGCTCATTGATCGTCTTATCCCTCTTCTCCACCATTTTGTCGTCCGCCAGCACGGCGATGGTATAGCGATTGTGCTTGGGATCGGACTTCTTCAGCGTGAGCGTCACATTCCCGACCTTCTTGGTCATCGCGCCTTTTTCGAGATCGAACTCGAAGTAGTTGCGCTCGCCGAGGTCGCGCAGGGCTTGCAGATCCTTCGAATTGGTGGCGATTAAACCGCTCATGACACCCATATCGCCAACGGCTCTCTTCAACTCGGCGCCGGTTTTATCCAGATCGGTACGAGTCGCCGAAAGATCCGTGCGCACCGAACCGACGTCGGTCTTCACGCCGCTGACATCGTCGTTCAACTTGGCGGTGGCGGTCGTGGTGGCGTCTTTCAACTGCCCGATCTCATCACCGACGGCTTTCTGCTGTTCCTCGAGCTGGGCGGCCAGCTTGGCGCTGCTCTTCTGCGCGTCCATACGGGCTCGGCGCAGGGCTGAGTTGGCGGTGTCGTACTTCCCGCTGACATCGTCGCTGAGGGCTGCCAGTTGCTGGCGCTGCTGTTCTAGAAGGTTCGTACTGGTGTCGCTCAGCTTGGAGATTTGGGCCTGATCGTCGTCTTTTACCTGAGCCACCTGAGCTTTCAGGTCGTTGGAACGAACTATCAAAAACGCATCTCCGGCGAGCGCGAGCACGAGGCCCGCTGCCAATCCGGCAAAAATCCCGGCGTGGTTGCTCCCGCTAACTTTCTGGGTAATGTTCGGTTGATCCTGGTTCATATAACCTCCGGACATGAGCAAGGCAAATCGAGCGCCACTCGTTAAATTATTGATTATAATAGATTTATGTTCATTATTTTTGGTGGTAAATTTTACTGACTCGGGATGTCTTACTGGAGAACATAGGAAATTCCCGTAATTTCTCCTGATTTCGGTTGGCTTCGAGAGATCGCCAGGCCTTCGCAAATAACACCTCGAAAAAATTTACAAGACTCCGCTCCCTGCGGTCACGGCTCGGTAGCGAAGTGGAGCTTACTATTGTGGATTTGGGCTTAGCGGGGCTATCCTGGAAGTTGGATCCTTATCGCCATGAGCGTGTCTCGGAGGGCATCCGCGAGGAGCTGGATGAACTGATCGCTTATGAGATGTCCGACCCTCGGGTGGGGAGTGCTACTGTGACGGAAGTCCTTTGTTCTCCTGATTATCGGAAGGCGGTCATCCGGCTGGCTTTGATTGGGACGGCGGAGGAGCAGGCTGCTACGCTCGATGCGTTGAATCATGCTAAAGCATTCTTGCGGCGGGAGTTAACGGAACGTCTTCAGCTTTTTAAGACACCGGAACTGCACTTCGAAGCGGCGCTGGCGGCTGATTTAGCGGCGAAAGCGACGAAAATCCTGAAGAGGATCGAGCGCGGGCGGCCGAAGACTGAAAAAAATCCGTCTTCATGAATTCCGCTGTGCTAACTTTATTGTTAGGGCTGGCACCGCAAGGTGCGCTGACTCAGCGAGTTGAGGCGAATATCGACGCCATGGGCTCGACCTATTCGGTCGTGGTGTATGGCAACGATGAAGCAAGGTTACGGGCAGCCATCGAGGATGCTTCCGAGGAAGCGCGCCGGTTGGACCATTTGCTTTCCAACTACATCCCGGCAAGCGAGTGGAGCCAGGTAAACCGGGAGGCTTCGAGCCGGCCGGTTCGTATTTCGACGGAGTTGTTTCAATTACTTGCAGCGTGTGTCGAGTATAGCCGGGAAAGCGACGGGGCATTCGACATTACGGTGGGACCACTCATGAAAGTGTGGGGGTTCTACAAAGGGTCAGGGCATTTGCCGCATCGGGCGGAGGTTCGCGGGGCGATGGGGCGGGTGGGTTATCAGAATATTTTGCTCGATCCGAAGACCAATACGGTGCGGTTCGCGAAGGACGGGGTCGAGATGGATCCGGGTGGGATCGGCAAAGGCTACGCGGTGGACAAAATGGTGGCGGTTTTGAAAGAGGACGGGGTGACGTCGGCGCTGGTTTCGGCCAGCGGCAGCAGCATTTACGGCCTCGGCGCGCCACCGAACGAAGCGGGCTGGAAGATCAGGATTCGCGATCCGAAAGATGCGTCGAAATCCGCGGCCGAGGTGGTGTTGCGCGATAATTCGCTGTCAACCTCCGGCAACTACGAGAAGTTTTTTTACGCCGAGGGGCGCATGTATAGCCACATCATGGATCCGCGCACGGGGTATCCGTCCGAAGGGATGCTGGCCGTGTCAGTGGTGTCGCCTAAAACGATCGATAGCGAAGCCTGGTGCAAGCCGTACTATATTCGCGGCCGCGCGTGGGCGGCGCAGCACAAAAAACCGGAATTTCAGATCTTCCTTTGCGAAGACAAATTAGGGAGTGACAAATGCGCGTGGCTCCAATGAACAGCCGCTTTCTCGATGCCTGCCGGCGCCGGCCGACCGATGTGCGGCCGGTGTGGTTTATGCGGCAGGCTGGACGGTACATGAAGCCGTACCGCGACATCCGGCAGAAGCACGGGATTCTCGAAATCTGCAAGCGGCCCGATCTGGCGGCCGAGGTGACGCTACAGCCGGTGGAGATTCTGGACGTGGACGCGGCGATCATTTTCGCCGATCTGCTGTTGCCGGTGGAACCGATGGGCCTGCGTCTGCGCTTCGCGACGGGCGAAGGGCCGGTGATCGATAATCCGGTGCGGACGTCGAGCGATATCGACAGCCTGTCTATTTCGAATACGGATGACTTGGGCTATGTGGGCGAATCGATTCAGCAGGTGGTGAAGGCGCTGGCCGGACGGGTGCCGGTGATCGGATTCGTGGGCGCGCCGTTCACGATGGCGAGCTACATGATCGAAGGCGGGCCGTCGCGCACGTTCCTCAAGACGAAGCAGATGATGTATCGCGACGAGACGCTGTGGCGGCGGCTGATGGGCAAGCTGGTGGACGTGCTGGGGTCCTTCGCGGTGCTGCAAGTGGCCGCGGGGGCGCGTATTATTCAAGTTTTCGATAGCTGGGTTGGCGCGCTGGGGCCGGACGATTATGTCCGCTACGTGGCGCCGTACTCGCGGGCGCTGATTGAACGGATTCGCGCTGCCAGCGTCCCGGTGATCCACTTCGGCACGGGCGCGGCGGGATTTTTCCGCGAGCTGCATGCGGCGGGCGGAGACGTGATGGGGGTCGACTGGCGCATTAATATCGACCAGGCATGGATGGATATCAGCTACCGGTCGGCGGTGCAGGGCAATCTGGATCCGGCGGTTCTGATGGCTCCGATACCGGAGCTGCGGGCGCGGGTGCATGAGCTGCTGAAGCGCACAGGGTCAAGGCCGGGGCACATTTTCAATCTTGGGCATGGCATTCTGCCGGAGACTCCGGTCGAAAATGTGAAGGCCTGTGTGGAGATTGTGCGCGAGTTTAAACTGTAGACTTGTGGCACAACACGTCGTCATTATCGGCGGCGGGATCTCCGGTCTTTCGGCCGCTTACGATCTGGCGCGCGCCGGTATCCGGCACACGCTGTTCGAAAAATCCGCGCGCATGGGTGGGGTGATCGAAACACGCACGCAGGACGGGTGCGTTCTTGAATGCGGTCCGGACAGTTTCCTGGCGGCGAAGCCGGAGGCGATCGAGTTAATTAAGGAGCTGGGCCTCGACGGGGAGCTGATCGGATCGAACGATTCGCAGCGGATTACGTACATATTGAAGCATGGCAAGCTGGTGGCTTTGCCCGAAGGCGTCATGATGATCGTGCCGACGCGGGTGATGCCGATGGTGAAGTCCAGATTGCTGGGTTGGGGAACGAAGGTGCGCATGGCGGCGGAGCTTTGGAGGCGTCCGCGGCGGTATCCCGATCGGAGCGTGGCCGAATTCGTGGTCGATCACTTTGGGCAGGAAACGCTGGATTATTTAGCCGAGCCGCTGCTTTCGGGCGTGTATGGCGGCGATCCACGGCAGTTGAGCGCGGCGAGCGTGCTGCCACGGTTTGTCGAGATGGAAGCGACGCGAGGAAGCTTAGGGCGCGCGGTGATGGGTACGCGGGCAGTTTCGGTCGGTTCGTTATTTAAGACGCTGGCCAGCGGGCTGGGGACGATGATCGATACGCTGGCGACGTATGCGAACGTGAAGCACGCCGAAGTTGAGATCGTCGAGCCGCGCGGCGCTGCATTCGCGGTCCGCGCCGGAGGCGACTGGACCGACGCGAGCAACGTGATCTTCGCCACGCCCGCTCCGGCGGCCTCGGCGCTGATCGAAAAGGTCGAGCCGGAATTGGCGCGGCTATTGAAGGAGATTCCTTATAGCTCCTCCGTGCTGGTGACGCTGATCTTCGACGCAGCCAAGTTCGACGGGCTTCGGGCGGGCTTCGGATTTCTGGTCCCTAAGCGCGAGCGCGACCGGATGGCCGCGTGCACGTTCGTCGCGACGAAGTTTCCGCACCGGGCGCCGGACGACCGGATCATTCTGCGCTGCTTTTTCGGAGGGATCGGAGACGAGGCGATCCTCGGTGAGTCCGACGACTCAATGATCACGATCGCGCGGGAGGAATTACGACGCATTTTGAGCTTGACGGCCGCGCCGTTGTTGACGACGGTCTCCCGTTGGCCGCGGTCGATGGCGCAATATACGGTGGGGCATGGGGCGCGGATTCAGGAAATCAAGACTCGCGCGGCGGGGCACCCCGGGCTGCACCTGGCCGGGAATGCGTATGATGGGATCGGGATTCCGGATTGCGTGCGCACGGGACGTCAGGCCGCTGCCAATATTCCCCGGGTATGAAAATTTTGGTCGCGGACGATCAGGTGGATGTGCTGGAAGCGATCCGCCTACTGCTGAAGGGCTCGGGACATCACGCGGAAACCGTGGAATCTCCTCGCGCCCTGCTGGCTGCCGCGCAGCGCGACTCTTTCGACCTGGTCCTGATGGACATGAATTATTCGCGCGACACGACGTCGGGCGATGAGGGTCTGGCGCTGCTCGATCATGTGCTGGCGCTGGGCAGCGGGGTCCCGGTGATCGTAATGACTGCCTGGTCGAGCGTCGATTTGGCGGTGGAGGCGATGCGGCGCGGCGCGGTCGATTTTATTCAGAAGCCTTGGGACAACGCCCGGATGCTGGCGACGATCGAGAAACAGGCGAATCGGTCTAAGGAGCGGAAGAACGCGCGGAGCGAGCTCGAAATTGCGCGGCACGTGCAGCAGCGGCTGCTGCCACAACACGCGCATCCGCTGAAAACGGCAGCATTCGGTGGACGCTGTTTGCCGGCACGGGAAATCGGCGGTGATTATTACGATTTTCTCGACCTTGGCCCGGGGCGGCTGGGTGTGCTGCTGGCCGACGTATCGGGCAAAGGCGTGGCGGCAGCGCTGTTGACTGCGAATTTGCAGGCATCCTTCCGGAGCCAGCTGGAACTGGGCTTGAAACATCCTAAAGCGCTGCTGGCATCGGTGAATAAGCTGTTTCACGAATCGACGCCGGCGGAATATTTCGCCACTATGTTCTTTGCCGAGTATCGAGACCAGACGCGTGAATTGCGCTACATCAATTGCGGGCATCCGGCGGCGCTGCTGATGCGGGCCGGCGGCGCGATAGAACACCTGGAAGCGACGGCGCTCCCGATCGGTATTTTCGCGGCTTGGTCGTGCGAGGAAAAAACGGTAAAACTGGGGCCGGGCGATGTACTGATCGCGTTTTCAGACGGAGTGCTCGAAGCAGGTGTCGAACGAGGCGAAGAGTTCGGCGAAGCGCGGCTGATCGACGCTGTGCAGGCGGCGCGGAGGGACGAACTGGAGCCGATGCTCGATTCGATTATCGGGGAGGTGCTGCGGTTCAGTCCAGAAGTGCAATCGGACGATGTCACGCTGATCGCGCTGCGGTCGGTCGGCACGAATTGAAGAGCCGCGCGGGCTCCCGCTTATCGTGCGATTCTCAATCTTATGACGCCGACTGAAGAGCATTTGACTGATCGCATTAAGTCGCTGGAGAAGGAACTGAAAAGCGTTCTGGCGGAAAAGGAACGGGAGTTTGAATATCATTTTGCCAACGGCAAGGCTCGCTTCGAGGAGGCCGTTCTTCAAAAGCACAGGAGCCTCAAGCAGTGGCTGCCGACGTACCTGCGGAACTCCAGTATTTTGGCGTATTTGACCGCGCCTGTCATCTATTCCGGCATCGTCCCGTTCTGCTTTCTCGACTTGTTCCTGACGGTCTATCAGGGCATCTGTTTTCCAGTTTACGGAGTTCCCAAGGTCAGGCGCGAGGATTACATTATCTTCGATCGAGCCAATCTCAAATATCTGAATCTTCTGGAGCGGCTCAACTGCGCGTTCTGCTCCTATGGGAATGGACTGTTCGCGTATGCGACCGAGATCGCGGCGCGAACGGAACAGCACTGGTGCCCGATCAAGCATGCCAAACGCCTGCGCGCGCCGCATTCGCGATACTCGCATTTCTTCGAATACGGCGATGCTCAGCAATATAGCCAGAAAGTGGAAACGGTGCGGAACGATTTTGTGGACGTGCGGAGTTTGACGGCGAAGAAGCCGGAGCCGCTAAAATAGCGCCGGATAATCGGTATAGCCCTTATCGCCACCGCCATAAAATGTCGAGCGGTCATACGGGTTGAGCGAGCTTTTTTGCTCGAAGCGCTTTGGCAGATCCGGATTGGCGATGAACAGACGTCCAAACGCTACGGCATCGGCCAGCCCTTCGGCGACGGTTTCTTCAGCAGACTCCGCGCTATAGCCTCCCGCCGAGATCAGCACGCCCGTAAACGCTTTGCGAAAAAGGGGCGCGGTGCGCGGAGCATCGGGAGGCGCACCTTCGGCGCTGCGAGTCTCAATGACATGGGCGTAGGCGATCCCGCGTTGAGATAGCTGGGCGAGCACGTAACTGAACAGAGCGATGGGATCGGAATCGCCCATGTCCAAAAATTTTCCATAGGGCGATAGGCGCACGCCGACGCGGCCGGGACCCCAGACGGCAACTACCGCGTCCACCACTTCGAGCAATAGACGAGCCCGATTCTCGATCGAGCCACCATACTGATCGGTTCGATGGTTGGAGCGATCTTCGAGAAACTGATCGAGCAGATAACCGTTTGCGCCATGGATTTCGACCCCGTCAAATCCAGCGGCCTTGGCGTTCTGCGCGCCGCGCTGGTAATCTTCCACGACGCCCGGCATCTCCGCGAGTTCCAGCGCGCGTGGCGTCTCAAATGGAACCTGTTTGAAATCCGCCGTCATGGCCTTCGATCCATCCTGCGGCGCGATGGCGGAGGCGGAGACAGGTAACCCGGCCTCGGGATGAAGCGAACTGTGAGACATTCGTCCCACGTGCCAGAGTTGCAGGAAGATGAATCCGCCCTTGGCATGGACCGCCTCGGTGACCAGCTTCCAGCCCTCCACCTGCGCTTGGGAATGAATGCCGGGAGCGCCGGGGTAGCCTTTCCCCTGTCGCGAGATCTGCGTTGCTTCCGTGATCAGGAGTCCGCCGCGGGATGCACGCTGCCCGTAATAGGTGGCATTCAAGGGGTTAGGAACGTCCCCGGGCGGGGTGGAGCGCATGCGGGTGAGAGGAGCGAGGACGACTCGATGGGAGAGTTCAAGATCACCGACGCGGAGGGGCGAAAGTAGATGGGGAAAAGAGTTCACCCATGGGTAGATGCGGGATTGGAGGGATGGGTCGCAGAGATCGGAGGGACGAGCGTCACGGCTCCGGGAGTGCCTCAAGTAGTTCGAGCCACTGTCGAAAATGATTGCATTCCTGTCGCATCCTCTGAATTCCTATCCTGTTCGCCGCGAGCGTTCCGTCGATGACCTTTCGGTAGGCAGCATAGACTTCGAACACGCGCTTGGAGGGAGCAGTCCGCGGATCATCATTGATATCCTCAGGCGTTTGGAACGCATCTCGAACTTCCTGAAATTGGGCGGCTAGGCGCGGCTGGCCGATCGATTCCGCGAAGGCTTTTGGGTCACTGAAAAGCAGGCTCTCGTACTCATGTAGCGAGAGATAGGGGATGAACCTGACGTCAGGCCGAAAATCCGGGATTTTCCTGCAAATATCAGCTTTTACGGCACGCTCAATATGAGCGACCTTTTGGGCGTTCGTGAAGTCAGCGGGCGCTGGCGTTCCCGGGAATCCGCGTCCCAGGCCGTAATAATCGATCATCGTGGTGCAATACGATCCACGGTGCTGCTTGAGTTGTCTCAGAACGTCTTTTCCCACGCGAGCATAGCTGGTACGGCCGCCTTTGTGGCCAGGAACGCCGAGAATGATAGGGATCACGTAGGTGTGGAGCGGCCCGAGAACTTCGGCTAGCGGACCGCTTATGAAAGATTCCTCGGTCGGTCCCTCGACGATCACGTAGACACGCGGCATCGATGTTATCTGCCTTCGGACACTGGCTCAAGAGAGCGATTCTGGCGAGGTCTGCCGCCCAGGATATTTTTTTGCCAGAGCTCGCCTAGCGTGTAGTCTTCCAGCCATTCGGAAAGGTCCTCCGGCTTGAGCCGACGGAACGTCGACTCGCTGTTTGATCGTTCGACGACGATAATGTCTTCCGGTGCAAATTCGTTAAGCAGTTGTGCGGACTGGGTGGAGATGATTACCTGTGTGCCATCGGCCTCGGTAACCTGTTTGAAAAGATTGCCGAGCAGGGTCAGCGCGTACGGGTGTAGTCCAAGCTCTGGCTCGTCAAAAAGCATCGTCGGGGGTGGAGAAGGTTGAAGCAAAGCCGTAGCGAGGCAGATAAAGCGGAGTGTACCGTCGGAAAGCTGATTCGCACGGAACGGATAATCTGAATTTTTCTGCCGCCACTCCAGTTGAATTTCATTTGGGCTCGTGGGTATTGGCCGAAGATTGAAATCATCGAAAAACGGGGCAGCGAGTCGTACCAGATCCCGAATCCTGGTATAGACGGCTCGGTCCTTTACCATAATGCGGTAGAGGAATGGCGCTAGATTTTCCGCATTCTGACGCAAGGAGTCGTTGTCGTTAAGGGCTCGTGGACGCCTGACGGCGGCGTTCAGACTGGTATCGTCGAAGTGATAGACGACCCAGCTGGAGAGGGCGTTGAAGATTCGTCCCGCCAAATCGCTGCCTTCGTTCTTCCTGTCTTTCAGCTTTGCTTCGAAATGCCCGGAGCCAAACGATACACGGCCTTCTCCGTGATTCTCGAAGAACGTCATCATGGCTTCGTCAGAAAAAACGAGTTCATTTGCCGGAGTCGGGAGTAGAGAGAATTCGTATTCCTTGTCTCCGAAGTAAAGCTTCGCGGCAAGCTGCTCGGTAATTTTCGGACCGAGGTAAAGACAGGCGTCCGCGCCGCCTTCAATGCGCTGCAATTCAACTTGAAGCCGCCGATTGATCAATTCCCGCAGAAGCCGGAAAAACCCGACGAAATTGCTCTTGCCTGCACCATTGGGTCCAATCAACACATTGAGAGCGCCCAGTTCGAAGTCATCCAGCTTCCGAATAGACCTGAAACCTTCGATCGTCAACTTTTTGATGGTGTCGGCCATGCAATATCCCAGGCTCCAGCGTATCGAACTCTGCACGCTAAAGCCACGGGAAACAGCGGACGCGAACTATGCGATCTCCGTCAGGCGCAGGAGGCTGAGGAGGATTAAGGCCAGGCCGAGAAAGCGAAAGGCGATCCGGATAGGGGCGGACTCGGGCACCCGCTCCATTCCGGGATATAGCATATTGCGATCGAAGCGGGCCACTTCGCTCGAAACCTTGTTCACGATCAGGAGCGCTTTCGAAGGCGCCGCGAACATCCAGGCACCCGCGTAGATTAGCGTCGCGAGTGCGATCAGCATCAGGTAAATCATCTCTCGTTTCTATCGGCTGCCTTTCCTATGCGCATTACCTCATCAGAAACGGCCAGTGTTTCACCAAGTGGAAGTGGTAATGAGCGACCAATACCCATACGACCAAGGCGAGAATCACCAGCAGCACGAGCAACCAGGGCATCACTTTACGCCAGGGGAATCCGCGTTTTTCGCGATGCAGCACCAGCAGGTAGCCGGCGAACACACCGACGAAGAATAGCAGGCACATCGGCACTGCGAATAGCATCAGGTTGAAAACATCCGGGGTCGGCGTAATGATCGCCGCGATAATGACGATGGCTAAAATCGCGTAGCGCGAATGCTCCATCAGGAACTTCGGCGTGGCCAAGCGCAGCAGCACCAGGAAGAAAATGATGACCGGCATTTCAAAGATTGCTGATACGCCAAGCATTACGTCGACAAATAGTTCGAAGTATTTGTCGATCGAGATCATTGGCCGGATGCCGGCAAAACCTCCGAGGCCCAACAGGAACGTCAGCCCATAGCGGAACGCGATGAAATACGCGAACAAGCCGCCGGTAATGAACAAGCCGGCCGTGGTCAAAACAAATGGGATGGCCCAGCGGCGCTCGCTCTTATAAAGTCCTGGGGCGATAAAGGCCCAAATTTGATAGAGGATCCAGGGCGATGCCAAAAAGATAGACGCCACCAGCGGGGTCCACATCCAGAGGATGGAGAACTGCTCCATGGGGTCGATGCCGACGAGGCTTCCGCTGATTTTGGGAGTGTCGGCGGTTTTCTTAGCCTCAGCGCACGGGGCGGAGGTAGCCGGCGTGGCCGGCGGTTTGCAGACTTCCTGCACCTTCTCGTCGTCGTTCTGCTGCGCCTGCACAGTCAGCCTTCTAAAGGCTTCGACGGCGGGCGCCTGGACGATCAGCCACAACTGGTTGGAAAAAACGAGGCAGACCAGAAACACCAGGCCGAAGCCCACCAGGGCGCGAATGATGCGCGAGCGCAACTCTCCCAGGTGATCGAGGAAGGACATGCGCAGCATGCCGTCTTCTTCGTCGTCTCCATCGCCACCGTCGCCGCCCGATGGAGGGGGAAGTTTCTTGCCTCCCCCGCCCTGGGAAAAACGGGCGAGCATCTTCTCAATAGGGCTGTCGTCGTCGCTCACATTGTCCTTCTTGGGCGACCCACCGTATGGATCGTTCGGATAAATGTCCGGATGTTCGTCCATGGTTCTCCCTCCATGGGCCGCCCGTGCTTATTTTTCGCGCTGCCTAACTATTGTGCTGGGACGTTTCCGGCGCCGGCGTCGTCTCCACGTGACTTGCGGCTACATCGATTACCTGCAAGTCCGTATGCGGAGCGGCAGCAAGACGAGGAACGGTTCCCTCGACCTGATGCGGAGCGGCTTCAATAGCCCCATGTGATTCAGCGCTTGGAGCTTCTAAAGCGCCTACTGTGGAAGGATTGGTTGCGGTGGAATCGTACGAATCGGTTCCATAAGAGCCCGAATCGTAATACGGATAGTCGAAATTTGCGTGACTTTGGATCTCGGACGCAATAGGATGCATTACGTCTTTGATGGATTCGCTTTCCCGCTCCAGTGACTGCATTTCGCGTTCAAACGTGGCTTTCAAATCGTTCGAAGCGCGACGGAATTCGGTAATCGCCTTTGCGATCGTCCGCCCCAGTTCTGGAAGCTTTTTCGGCCCGAACAGAACGAGAGCGACGAGGAAGATGGCGATCATTTCCTGCACGCCTATCGGACCCATCGTGTGCCCTCACTTTCTTTAAAAAACACTTCCCATGTTACCAGATGCGGCAGCAGATGCGCCGCGCGTTGCAGTCGCTGCTCGGTCAACCACTCGCCGAGTAGCACCCCGGTCTCCTGCTTGAACAGACGCTGAAGATACGAGGGACTCAATCGCAATTGCCGCGCCAGATCGCGAATTGTGTACGCGACCCCGCAACCTACCAACTCGACGACTTTCTGCACACGTCCTTCGACGGTAGCGTGCAGCGATGGAAGTAGACTAAGACCAGGACTATGGGCAACGCCGACCGTGGCATTCATACTCGTCCCCCCGCCATAGTTAGGACGCAAGTTCCTTGTATTTCTCGCAGGCGGATTCTTGCTCGTCATCCGCGCAGCACACATTTCCGTGTATCTGGCAGATTACGCCTGCAACTGTGCTTTCGCTATCAGACGCACAGTGACTACACTCGCACTTTCGATCAGTAACTCGACGAATTAACCCCAGGCGACATCGACGCTGTCGTCGCGCGTACAGCCGGCGTCGTTTTCGGACCGATCTGACGGGCTCTTCGTCCAAACATAATCCCTGTTTCGACTTCAACGGACTGTCCGTCGACCAGATGCGGCTTGAAGCGCCATTGCATCACGGCATCGGTGATGGTCTTTGCCTGGTCGGGAAATGCCCGCAGAAAATGAATGTGTCTCACCTTGCCGTCGCGGTCGATGATGATTCGCACCGGGATCGGATTGAAGCGCGGCTCGGTGAGAATCGGGTCTTCGCGCTCAACGATGTTCTCCGGGCTGGCGTAGTCCTTGATGCACACCGGCGCATCGCCGCCACCGGCACCGGCATGCACCCCTGCTTCGGGTGGCAGCCGTGTTGAATTCATCGCCTTGACCAGCTCGCTCAACACCTTCGGCTGGCGACTGGTGAATACGAACTCCACGACGTGGCATCGAATCTGTGTTGCCAGCACATAC
>JBEKPC010000075.1:0-24413 GCA_049521155.1 Bryobacteraceae bacterium | reverse complement strand
GCCCAACTTTTGAGGATACCACGCGCTCACGTTATTCCCAAGGCGGAGCCGGCGGAAGAGCAGGAGCTTTGTTCGTCCGCTGATCTTCAATCCGCATCTCGATCCGGGGTTTCAAGGCCGCGGCCCCAGTGGCGTCAGCTCTTCCGCCGGAACCTGCGCCTTCAACCTGATAAGAGCATCCAGCGCATTCGCCTGCACCCTTTCATCCCTCGAGCGAAGCAGCCGCAGCAACTCCGGAACCACTTCCTGCCGCCCGTATCTACCGGCAAGTTCAGCGCCCCAAGCCATCCGCGCCGGATCATTCGAGGCGAGCAACTCCCGTATCGCCTGTGCGTCCGTCGCGTCGGCAGGTGAGACTTGCGCTGAGAGCGAAGCCGTCATTAGAACAATCAGAGCGGCCAGCCCCATAATTTACTCAAATCGAAATGAGCTCGTCCCAACCAAGCGAATGACCTACTGCTCGCTTGGCTTCCTCCCGCCGAGCTGGCGCCAGTTCCCCGATACGCTTGACCAGCGCCGAACGAGGGATCGTGCGAATATTGTCGCAGGACGCAACGCATGGCTTTGATAAGCCTTCCGTCTTTCCCAGCGGCACCTCCATGGCGATGTGGCGAATCGTGGTCGTCACCTCAACAGCAATGAACTTGTTCAGATACTGGTAAGCGGCATCGCGGCTTAGCAGTAAGACTGGGCGGCGACCGGCTGGCTGGGGCAGGTCTGCCCACCAAAGCTCATACTGTTTCAAGGCTTATATTCCTCACAATTCGACCAATCGTCAGCCTCGGACTCGGAATCCGGCTGAAGGGCATATGCACGCCGGGTGCGAGCCTCTTCTTCCTCACGGATGGCCCGTGTGATGGCACTGCGAATAAATTCCGCCCGGCGCCGTTTCTCCGCAACCGAATTCAGAGCTCGATAAGTCGAGTCGCTCAGGCGAATCAGCACAGATGGCATATATTCCTAATATATCATCGAAGGATATCTTCTACTTCAAGAATCGCACCACTCCCCACTTCTCCGGCACATGCATATTCACCACCCCTTGTGGCGACCATACCCAGTTATCCTCCGGCAGCCCCCCGATCTTTTCATACCGGCCGCCGACTACCCGCACCTTCCATTCCACCCGCGAAAAATTCATCCGCCACGATTCCCCCACCAGCGGACGCCCCTTGCCGCTTCTCTCCACAAACGCACTCCACGGCAGCGCCAACTCAACCGACCATCCTCGATCCCGATCGCGCGCATCGTTCAGCGTCCCGTCAATCGCCACAGCCGATTTGTAACCAGGCATTTCCCACCCGTTGTCAGCCGTCCCGCCTTTGTTGTACGGCTTCGGCAGAAATAAATCCCACCCCGTGTTTAGTGCATTGATCTCGAATTCGAAGTACTTCAAAGTGTCGCCCGTCGGATTCAAAAACACTTCGAAATCGTTATCGCGAAAAATCACCGAGTCGTGCGCCGTCAGCGTGGCCCACACATCGGGCTCCTCCAACTCGGCGCCGATATAGAGATATTCGTCGTCCCACAACATCTTGACGCGAGTTCGAAATCGCGGCTTCTTATGTACGTCCCCTGTGATATCGATAAATGCATCGGTCCAGGCAGCGGCATGCCAAGCCGGATCGTCCAAATGCCCGTCGATCTTCAACCCCGCCGCGGCGCGATGACACTCGTATTGCTTCGGCTGGCCGCAAACCACTGCACAACAGAGCCCGGCGATCCAGAGAAGCCTCATTGCGTCAGGATAGAATGAATGTCGAATGGACATTTTGAAGCGGTTTCTGCCCGCGCGAAACCAGCCGGCCCTCCCTCTCTCGGATTACATCCTCAGCTACTGCGGCGAAGCCAAAGACGCCCAGGATTACGCCCGCACCCATCTCGGGCGCCTCGTTCGGACCCTCGAAATTACTCCGCCCGGCTCCTCCGCCGATCGCATTCTTGAAATGGGCGCGTACATGCAAATCACCCCCGCTCTTCAAACCAAACTCGGTTACGGCGAAGTGCGCGGCTGCTACCTGGGCAAGCTTGGCGTAGTCGACGACAAGCATGCGAAATCTTCCACCGGCGAAACATTCTCCTGTAAAATCGATCTCTTCAACGCCGAAGCGGATCGCTATCCCTACCCCGACGGCCACTTCGCCACCGTGATCTGCTGTGAGCTGCTGGAGCATCTCGAGCTCGACCCCATGCACATGGCCTCTGAATGGAATCGCATCACGCGCCCCGGCGGCCACTTAGTGCTCAGCACGCCCAATATCTGCTCCCTCCGTTCCATTTCGCATGTCATCGGCGGATACCATCCCGCGCTTTTCTCGCAATATATCAAGCCCCTGCCCGGAGCGGACACCAACCGCCATCAACGCGAGTACGCGCCCGGCGAGATTGTTCAACTGCTCGACGCCGCCGGTTTCTCAGTGGAGCGAATCGAGACCGGACCCTACGGTCTCGACCGCCCCTCCGAACACGACTGGGTGCTGGAGGTTCTCAAGCAAAGAGGCGCTCCGCTCGATCTTCGGGACGACACCATCCATGCGGTCGCGAAGAAAACGGGGCCAGTCAAGGATCGTTATCCCGCCTGGCTCTACGTATGACCGATCCCGCTCCCCGGCTTCTCACCCGCTGGACGCTCTCCGCCGCCGCGCTCCTCTTTTCACTCAACGCCTATATCTGCCGTGAGCTGTTCCGCGTCGAATACACCAATTACTGGCTGTCCATCGAAGGCGCGTATATCGGAATCAGCCGCTATATTCTCGACCATTGGCACGATTTCATGTGGTTCCCGCTCTGGTACGGCGGCATCCCTTTTCAAAACGCCTATCCTCCGCTGCTTCACATGCTCGTCGCAGCCGACGCGTGGCTATTCCATGTTTCACCGGCCCGCGCGCATCATAGCGTCACCGCTGTCTTCTATTGCCTTGGACCGGTCGCGCTTTTTTTCCTGGTCTACGCGCTGTCCAGCCGCTTCGATCTCAGCCTGGCCGCCGGTTTGCTCTTTTCATTGACCTCGCCGTCCGCGATTCTGCTGCACGAAATTCGCCAATATATGGATACCATCCGCGGCGCGCGCCGGCTCCATACCCTGATCGTCGATGGCGACGGTCCGCATGTCTCCGTGATCACGCTGCTTTTCTTCGCGATTCTAGCCCTCCACTTGGCCATCGATCGGGGAACCGCGATCTGGGCGTGGATCGCGATCCTCGCCTTTGGAGCCGTCGTGCTCACCAACTGGCTCGGAACATTCTCCCTGGCGCTCGCGACAATTTGCTATCTGCTCGCTCGCTCGCGTTCGGATCGCCGCTATCTTCGCATGCTCGGAATCAGCGCCGGTATCGGCGCCATCGCCTACTGTCTGATCGCCCCCTGGATTCCTCCGTCTACGGTTCGCGATGTTCAGAGAAACGCGCAATTCGTCATCGGCGATTACGCCATGGGTGCGCGGCAGTATAAATATTGGGCAGTCGTTCTCGTCGGTTTTGTGCTGCTCTGGTGGCTTCTCTCAAGATGTCGAGTCTCGCTCTGCATGCAGTTCGCATCCTATTTCTTTTACCTGACCGCTGCCCTCACCATGCTCTACGATTACCGCGGAGTTTACCTGGTTCCGCAGCCCCACCGTTACCATCTGGAGCTCGAAGCGGCAGTCGCCATCCTTTTAGCCTGCGGCCTCGGCCCTATCCTGATTCGCTGGGCCGGAAAATACCAGATCTGGCTGGTGGCTATTCTCGTGATCGCCGGGATCTCACAGGTACGGATTTACCGCAGATACGCGAGAACCAAGCTTGGCGCGGCCGATGTTCACCAGGCCCTCGAATATCAAGCCGCCACCTGGCTCGATAGCAATCTGCCCAATCAACGCGTCTTCGCCACCGGCTCCGTCCAATTCTGGCTGAATGCGTTCTCGCGCAACTCGCAGGTAGGAGGAGGATTCGGACAAGGCGTCAGTAATCCTGAAATTCCGATCATTCATTACGGCATCCCTTACACCGAACACGACGGCGAGCGTACTGCCATGTGGCTACGCTTGCTCGGCGTCCAAGCCGTCGTCACCAGCGGACCCGCCGGGCGCGATGCCTATAAGGAAGCCTGGCGCGACCCCAGCAAATTCAACGGCGTGCTCCCGGAACTATGGCGCGACGGAGACGACGCAATTTACGGCGTCCCTCAGCGCTCTACCTCCTTGGCACACGTGATCCCGCCAGCCGCGCTCGTTCTACGCTCTCCGATCAACGTTGCCGATGTCGAGCCAGTCGCCAAACTCGCCGCCGCGCTCGAAGCCCCTTCCCTGCCCGAGGCGGAGTTCACTTGGCGCGGACAAGGATCAGCCCGCATCTCCGCCGTCCTGAAACCCGATCAGCTTCTATTCGTCCAAGAAAGCTATCACCCCGGTTGGGTCGCCCTGGTGAACGGCCAGCCCCGGCCGATCGGCCAGGATGGATTAGGGTTCCTAATCATCGAACCCCATTGTAATGGCCGTTGCGACGTGGAACTCTCCTTCGACGGCGGCGCCGAAATGCATCACGCTAACATTCTGAGAATGCTAGGGATTCTTGCCGCCGTCCTCTGGATGGGGCTATCCGTCAATATGTCTCGCCGAAATCGCCATACCAATGTAGAATGAAATATATCGGAGTCTGCCTCTGTCCCCGTCCGCCAAGGTTGACAACCCCCGGCGAGGTCCGGTATAGTTCTGAAGTACTGACGTATCAACGGTTTGTCGGAGTTCTGGGCCATGGCCAGCAGCGCGGATAAACAAGCGATGGACGTAGACTTCCCTTCCGAGGAAGATTACGAGCATCTTATTGAGGATTATAGTCATCTCGCGCCTCCCTCTGAAGGGGAGCTATTGCAAGGCCGCGTCGTAAAAGTCACTCCCCACGAAGTCATCGTCGATTTCGGATACAAGCTCGAAGGCCTGGTGCCCGGCGAGCAGGTCCGCCAGCCCGACGGCAGCGTGCCTTTTCAGGCCGGCGACCCCATCGATGTGATGATCGATCGCTCCGGCCCCCAGCCTGAAGGCTACGTGCTCCTATCCTTCTCAAAAGCAAGCAGGCTGCGCATTTGGGACAATCTGGAGCAGGCCATGCGGGAGCAATTGCTGGTCTCCGGCCGCGTCACCGAACGAACGAAAGGCGGCCTGATGGTCGACGTCGGCGTCCCCGCTTTCATGCCCGGCTCGCAAGTCGATTTGCGGCCCATTCACGATCTCGATCAGTTCCTCAATCAGGATATTCCGGTCAAAGTTCTCAAGATCAACCGCCGCCGCGGCAACGTCGTGGTGTCCCGCAAGCTCGCGATTGAAGAGGAGCTCAAGGCTCGCAAACACACCGCGATTGAACACTTGGCCGAGGGCGCCGTGGTCACCGGAACCATCAAAAACCTCACTGAATATGGAGCTTTTGTCGACCTCGGCGGCATCGACGGCTTGCTTCATGTCAGCGATATGTCGCACGGCCGCGTCAATCATCCGTCGGAAGTAGTGCACGTCGGCGACGAGATTACCGTCAAGATTCTGAAGTTCGACCGCGAAAAAGAACGCATCTCGCTCGGGATCCGTCAACTGACGCCGGACCCTTGGGAGACTCTGCCCGCGCGCTGCCCCGCCGGCAGCCGCATCGTCGGCCGCGTCATGAGCGTCACCGATTATGGCGCGTTTGTCGAGATCGAGCCCGGCGTCGAAGGCTTGATCCACATCTCCGAAATGACCTGGAGCCGCCGCATGAAGCACCCCAGCAAAGTGGTGAAGGCCGGCGACCAGGTGGAAGCCGTGGTGCTCGAAGTAAAAGTCCGCGACCGCCGCGTCTCTCTCGGCATCAAACAGCTGGAAGCGGACCCCTGGACCACCGTTGGCGAACGCTACGCCATCGGTTCCGTGGTCGAAGGCCGCGTCCGCAAACTCACCGATTTCGGCGCGTTCCTTGAAATCGAGGACGGCGTCGACGGCTTGGTCCATGTGTCCGATTTGTCCTGGACCAAGCACGTGAAGCATCCCTCGGAGTTCTTGAAAAAAGGGCAAATGATGCAGGCCGTAATTTTAAGTATCGATGCCCCCAACCGCAGGCTCTCATTAGGCGTAAAGCAATTGCAGCCGGACGCGTGGGAAAGTTTCTTCCGGTCGCATGAAGTGGGGGATCTGGTGCGTGGCCGCGTGTGCCGCACCGCGGCGTTCGGCCCGTTTGTGGAGCTTGCCCCGGGCGTCGAAGCACTGTGCCATAAGTCCGAAATACCGGCCATGCCCGATAAAGGCGCGGGTGAGAACGCCCTGCCCATCGGCGCCGAATACGATTTTAAGATTATCAAGATGAATGAAACTGAGAAGAAGATCGGATTAAGCCTTCGAGCCGTAGCCGAAGACGAGGAGCGCACGCGCCTCGAAGATTATCAGCGGCAGGCCGCGGCAGCGACCATGACCATCGAAGAAGCCATGAATATTCGCGGAAAAGGGGAAGGCCGTTAACATGACCAAGGCTGAATTAATTGAAGAAGTGTCGCGCGTAGTGGAAATGACGCGCAAGGATTCCGAAGTAATTGTCGAGGCGATTTTCGATAGCGTGGTGAAGAGTTTGCGCACCGGCGATAAAATCGAAATTCGCGGCTTCGGCAGCTTCCGCACCCGCCAGCGCCAGCCTCGCGTGGGCCGCAACCCGAAAACGGGCGCCCGCGTGGAAGTCCCGGCGAAGCGTATCCCGTATTTCAAGCCCTCCAAAGAGCTGAAAGACCTCGTGAACGAAGACGGCCGCACCCCGGACGCCATCATTCCCGACGGCACCCCCATGTAGGTCTCATGGACCGCTTGTGGAGCCCCTGGAGGTATCGTTATGTTTCCGAAAAGGGGCTTAAAGAGTGCGTTTTTTGCGTGAATAGCGCCTTAAACGACGATAAAAGCACATATATTATTCATCGAGCGGAGAAGAATTTCGTTCTTCTGAACCTGTATCCCTACACCAGCGGTCATCTGATGGTCGCCCCCTACGCGCACGTTCCGACGCTGTCGGAATGCGAACCTTCCACTTTAGAGGAAATGATGCTCTTAGCCCAGCGCGCCGAAGCGGCCCTCAGAAAAGCCTATAATCCGAGCGGCTTCAACATAGGCCTGAACATCGGGGAAGCAGCCGGAGCCGGCATCGCCGGCCACATCCACCTCCACGTCCTGCCCAGGTGGCCCGGCGACGCAAATTTCATGACAACCATCGCCGAGACGCGCGTAATCCCCGAAGATCTGGAAACGACCTACGCGAAGCTGGTCGAGGCGTTTTGAGCACCGGCTGCCTGAATCCCAAAACCCTGATCGAAATATGATATCATGTAACTACAAAATGGTAACTACGTGCAGCTTGATTGGGACGAGGCCAAGAATCGGCGCAACTTGCGGAAGCACGGAATCGACTTTGAGACAGCGATCCTCGTTTTCGAAGATCCATATTCGATGGCAGTTTTAGACCGCGTCGTCTATGGCGAAGAACGATGGCAAACGATTGGGGTAGCAGGTGACGTCACAGTCGTGGTGGTGGCCCACACACTGAGCGAAGAGGTGATCCGAATCATTTCGGCGCGAAAGGCCACGCCGCAAGAAAGAAGATCCTATGAAGAAGCTAACTAAAAGGCAGGCGAGCCAGCTTGCGGCCCTGCGAAAGATGAAGGACGAAGATATCGATCTC
Organism: Bryobacteraceae bacterium; assembly: GCA_049521155.1. Lineage (GTDB taxonomy): Bacteria > Acidobacteriota > Terriglobia > Bryobacterales > Bryobacteraceae > Palsa-187. The sequence continues at coordinate 16,758 of JBEKPC010000075.1, read as the reverse complement.
TCCGACATCCCGGAAATAACGGACTGGAGCAACGCGGTTGTGGGCCAGTTCTACCGCCCGGTCAAGCAATCGCTGACGATCCGCCTGGATGCCGACGTGATCGCGTGGCTCAAATCACAGGGGCGCGGGTATCAGACGCGGATCAACAGCCTGCTGCGAAACGCAATGGGCAGCGCGCCCCGCTAGCGCCGCTTCCACGCCTGAATCTCCACTCCCACCAACGCCGCCCGCCCCGGCATATTGACCCCCATGATCTCCTGATAATCCGTGTTCGTCAGGTTCGTGAGCTGCAAATACGGCCTGATTCTTCGGCTGGTCCACGCAACCGAGGCGTCCCACAACGCGTAGGGATTCATTTGGTAGCGCCGCACCACCCCCAGGCGCGTTCTTGCCAGCAGCCCTTTCGCCGTCAGGATTTGCCACGATACCACCGCGTTTTGGGTCGGAAAATTGAACGCGTATTCAGACTGCAACCCACCCTCATCCGCCAGCGCCCCGTGGATCGCCGTGAATTGCACGCTGATCTTTTGCGAGTGCGCCAGGTTTCCTTCCACGCCGGATTCGACGCCCGTGAATCTCAAACGGTCGAAATTCTCCGCCTGCCACGGCACCGCGGGCGAGCTTCTCACGTAGTCGATCCCGTTCTTCTCGTCGCGGTCGAACACCGTCGCAAACGCGCGCCAGTGCGAACGCAAATGCCAGTCGATACCGGCTTCATAACTGGTCGCTTGTTCCGGCTTCAGGTTCGGATTGGGCAAATCAGAGGGATCTGAATAGTAGAGCTCGGTATAAGTCGGCAGGCGAAAAGCCCGGCTGACGGACGCGCGCACTTTCACACTTTGGGACAGCCACGCGCCGCCGCTCACCGTCGGTGCGAAGAACGCTTGCTGATGCCCATAGAACTGCTCCCGCCCGCCAACCGATAGCGAGAACCGTTTCAGCGCGCGCATATCGAGATTCGTGTACACCGCGCCCTGCCGCCGCATGTGAATCCCCAGATTATTGCTGATAATGCTGTCCTCAATCCCTTCGACGCCATACGAGAGCCGCAGCAGTGTGGTCAAGTCGTTGTGACGGCGCGCCGCGGCGTCGTACGATTGGTCGGCGTGCCGATTGGTATAGTATTGCGGATCGTCGCGCAGCAGCACGAATAAATCGGTATGGCGCCGATAGGAAAAGGAAAGCTCGGTGTTGTCGCCCAGATTCTGATGCACCGCGGCGTACCAGGTTTTCGTTCGCTCCCACGAATCGTAATCGCCATAAAATTGATTCGCGCCGAAAGGACGGTCGAGCGCCGACAACAAAATTCGCGTCGTTCCCCATTTCGTATGCAGGATCGATTCGGAGGAGCCGGACGTGCTGCGATACTCGCGGTCATCTTCGAATCCATCGGAAAGCGTGCGCTCAAAGGAAAATTGTTGTGACAGCGGACCGGCCAGGAATGAGAAAAATCCGCTCTCCGCATTGGTGCCGAAGCTGCCCAGGGCGCTGCGGAACACCAGCTCTCCCGGCTCCTCCACGCGCGTGATCACGTTGACCACTCCGCTCACCGCGTCCGATCCGTAAAAGGTCGAACCGGAGCCTTGTAAAATCTGAACCTCGCCGATGGCGTCGAGCGGAACCGGCAGATCCATGTTGTGATGGCCGGTCTGCACGTCGTTGATGCGGATGCCGTCGATCAGGACCAGCGTCTGCCCGAACGTGCCTCCTCGAATCGTGATATCGCCCTGCACGCCAGGTTGCCGCTGCTGCAAATCGATAGAGGAGTCAAGTTGTAATAGCTCGAAAAACCCGCCAAAAAGCGGGCTTTTTTGCGGCATATCGCTGAGCACCGTGACGGAGCGGTCGGCTTCTTCCAGTGGGACGGGTTGGGCGGTGCCGGTGACGACAACGCTTTGCGCTCGAACGAGGAGCGCGCATAGGAATAACAGGGACGACCGCATGAATGAGTTTATAGAAGATGGATTTGCGCGGTATAGGATTTTCTAAAGGTTTCTCTTCAGGAAATTGCAGATGTGATAACCATCCATGAATTTGAACGGCGTCTCACCCATGGTGTAATGCCCGCACGGCAGCACCACCACCTTATGATCGAAGCCCAACTCCCGCGCCTTCTCGATCACCTGCTCGGAAAAACGCACCGGAAACGTCGTATCGTACTTGGCATAGATGAACAGCGTTTTCTTTCCCAGCGTCGCGTAGCGGTCGATATAATGCGGCGGGCTGATCGCTTTCCATGCCTCGCGCAACTGCTCGATCGTCACCGCCGACTCCAGGCTCTGCCGGATATGCTGCGTCGAGAGGCCTTCCCAAACCACGTCGGCGAAATAAGTCGAGCAGTGGTTGAACACGTTCACCTTCAGCCGCGGATCATGCGTGCTGGCCAAAAACGCGTAGCAGGACCCCAGGCTGGTGCCGCAGATACCGATGCTCTCGTAACCCAGGCTCTCCAGCCAATCGATCGAACTGCGCACATCGATCACCGCCTGTCGCGTCGCGTCGATCGTGCGCGCCACGTTCGCCGAAACAGCGTAATCGGCCCGCTGCAACTCCGCCGGCATGCGAAAATCGTGATACGGCAGACTCACCCGTAAGGCCGATATACCGAGCTTGGCCATGCCCGCGCACAGCGCTCCATGCTGTCCGGCGGAAGCGTTCCAGTGCGGCAAAACCAGCGTCGCCACCTTGCGTTTTCCCGGCTTATGCACCGCCGGATACCACTGCCCGTGGACGATGTTGTTTTCCGGATACGGCGTGTTCACCGGGCTGGTGAAACGCAGCATATTCCCGTCGAGCTCGAAATCGGAAGGCGTCCGATAGCCGAAAAACTCGTCGCTCGATTCCAGCACGGCTTCATTCAGCACGCGCAAATACTCAGCCGGCGAATGCCCGTTGCGAGGATTCTGTTGCGCCGTCGGCCAGCCTCCCGTCCATTCAAGACCCCAGTCAAACGGCCTGACCACGCGATTGGTCGCGCGGAAACAGAGACGGTTCTCCCAATCCTTCATCCATCTTGCGTACAAATTTTCCATTGATTCACTACTAGGTTAGCAAGTGGAGGAAGGAGACGCGCGCCGGAACGATGCTCAAAGGAGCCCCGGCGCGCGCACAAGGAACAACGGAACTTTTAATTCACCAGGCGCAGGCCAGTCGTCGCCGTTGGCGGAGTCGTGGATTGGGTGCGGAACTCGTATTGCTGAATCTCAATCGCGGCGCGACCGCCTTCGAAGCGGACCACCCGTCCGCGCGCCACCAGCTTCAGTGCGCATTTATTGTTCAGTTGCGCCGGCCAGCTTATAGCAAGCTCCATGCGGCGCCCCGGCAACAGCATATGTTCGACAGTGAACAGCACGCCGGAGCTTGAGATGTTGACAGTCTTGCCGTCCCCGGTTTCTTCGCTGCTGCGTTTGTTCAAGACTCGATACCGCACTTCACGCTCAATCGGAAAGCGATCCGAATGGCGGCGGTCGGCTTGCGCGTTATCGTTTAGATTCAATTTTTTCCCCCTCGACAAGTAAGAGTTTGCCCGTTCCGCCATGTGGCTGCAATAGGGTACGCGGCCCATTTGAGTACGGTACACCTGTACCCGCGGTGCTAACGATCTTCCTAGCTGAGCTATCATTTCCAAATGCGAAAACAACTTCCGATTTTTGTGACTTTCGTACTGGTCCTGGCGGCGCTAGGCCTGTCGTACGGTGCCAGCGGGAAGAAGAAAATAGTGACTCCAAAAGACTTCCCAACCGGCAGACCGTTCAGCGCGGGCATTCAGGTAGGAGACACGCTCTATGTTTCAGGACAAACAGGGACTGATCCCAAGACCCAGAAAGTACCAGAAAACTTCGACGAAGAGGTCCGCCAGTGCCTGGAAAACGTCGGCGGAATCCTAAAAGCCGGCGGCTACGATTTCAGCGACGCCGTGTCGGTGCAAGTTTATTTGACCGATATGAGCATGTTCCAACGGATGAACGCCGTCTACGTCCACACCTTCCCGGATCCCAAGCCAACCCGAACCACAGTAGGAGTCGCAGCCCTATCCGGCGGCGCGCATATCGAAGTCACAGTGACCGCGCGGAAGTAAATGAGAGACTATAGGGACAGCCGATAGCCCTCCGGCCCACCGATTCCGACGATAACCAACGCCCACTCGGGCGATGGAGATTGGTCCTTGCCAGTCTTTGTATCGGCGTTTATCCAATAATTATTTACCTCATTAGGGATTAGAAGTGCGGATGGTTGGCTCGTCTTGTCGGTGGATGGTTTTGTACTGGAATCGGAGCGTTTCTGGCCTTCGCACCGTGGAGCAAGGGAACAGACGGCCAAAAATACTGCGATGGCAAATGACTGCTTCAACAACTCATGGAATAGCCTCATATCTAACCGTCCGATTCTGACTCCTGACCTCTATCTCCTGACTCCTTCTTCTTCCGCAATTCCGCGAGCCTTTGCCCGATCCTCTGCTCCATCCCCCGATCCGTCGGTTCATAAAACCGCGTACCCTTCAACGATTCCGGCAAGCACTCCATCGTATTGACCGCATCCTCGAACTGATGCGCGTGCTGATACCCGGACCCGTAGCCAAACTGTTTCATCAAGCGCGTCGGAGCATTGCGAAGCTGCATCGGAACCGGCTCGGCGGGAGATTTTTCCACCGTCTGCGTCGCCGCGCCCAGTGCCTTATACGATGCGTCCGATTTCGGCGCGATAGCCAAATAAATCGCCACCTGCCCCAACGCCAGATCGCCTTCAGGGATTCCAAGAAAGTGCGCAGCCTGCTGCGCGGCCATCGCTTGTTCCAACGCTCGCGGATCGGCCAAACCGATGTCTTCGATCGCCATCCGCACCAGCCGCCGCGCGATATAAAGCCTATCCTCGCCCGCTTCCAGCATCCGCGCCAACCAGTACAAAGCCGCGTCCGGATCGGACGAACGGATGCTCTTATGCAGCGCCGAGATCAGATTAAAATGCTCTTCCCCAGACTTGTCGTAGAGCAGCACCCTCCGCTCAATCACGGATTCGACCGCGTCCTGCTCCAGCACGCCATCGCGCGCCACCGCCGACCCCAGTTCCAAAATGTTGTACGCCGTTCGTGCATCCCCGTTGGCGTAAATCGCGATTTGTTCCAGCAATTCGCGAGTCGCCGTCAGTCCCAGCGTTTTCATCGCCCCTTCGAGCAACGTGACGATCTCATCCATGGAGAGCGCGCGAAGCGCGTAAACTTTCGCCCGCGAGAGCAGCGCCGAATTAACTTCAAACGATGGATTTTCCGTAGTCGCGCCAATTAAAATGATGTCACCCCGCTCGACGTAAGGCAGGAACGCATCCTGCTGCGCTTTATTAAACCGATGAATTTCGTCGATAAAGACAACGGTCCGGCGGCCAAGCTTTCGCGCGCGCTCCGAATCAACCATCACTGCCTTGATTTCCTTGATGCCGGCAAGAACAGCGCTGAACGGAATGAAATCAGCGCGCGTCAGCCGGGCGATCAGCCGCGCGAGCGTGGTCTTTCCCACCCCGGGAGGCCCCCACAAAATCAGCGATTGCAATTGATCCCGTTCGATCTGCACCCGCAAAGGTTTTCCCGGACCCAGAATGTGCTGTTGGCCGACGAAGCCTTCCCACGTGTCGGGACGCATGCGCTCAGCCAGCGGACGCTTATTTTTATCCGCCAGCGATTCGAGCGGCGCGGAATCGAACAGGCTCATGGCGCGTTCCTCTGGCATCGTGCTTCATAAAATAAGATCCCTGCCGCCACCGCTGCGTTCAAGGATTCGACGCCCATGGTCGGGATGCGAAGCCCAATCGCGTGCTCGGCCAAATCCTGACTGACCCCGCGTCCTTCGCTGCCGATCACGATCGCGCAGCTCGTTTTAAAATTCGCATCGGCGACCAGCCCCTCGGCCCTCGGCATCGCCGCATACAACACCCCTCGTTTTTTTCCGAGCGCCGCCAGCAGCAACGACTCGTCCAGCGCGGCGGCGATGGGCAGCCGAAAAACCGAGCCCGCCGACGCCCGCATGCATTTCGGATTGTACGGGCTCACAGACCCTTTTAAGAACGCCGCGCCGGTGGCTCCGAACGCCTCGGCCGCCCGCAGAATCGCACCGGCATTGCCCGGATCCTGAATGCCGTCGAGCACCGCGACCAGCGCCCGTCCGCGCAAAAGCTGATCCAGAGTCCAGCCAGGCGGCTTCACCAGCGTGATCACGCCCTGCGGCGATTCAGTCGATGCCAGCGCCGCGAAATCGGCATCGCGCACCGTCACCACCCGCATTTTCAGGCCTTTTACGTGCGATTGAATAGCGCTCCTCACAGACTGCGCGACGATCACCGTGCCGATCTCAGCGTTGCTTTTCAGCGCCTCTTCCAGCAAATGGAACCCTTCGGCGACAGCAAATCCATCGTCGGTGAGCGAGCCTTTTTGCACCGCGCGCCGCACCTGTTTGAGCAGCGGGTTTTTTTCGCTTAAAACTACTTCCATTGGGTCAATTACAATGTCAGCTTAGCGTACTCAATGAAATCTAGCCTTATCAGGGCCGTTGCGGGATTGCTTGTGCTCGGCGCGATCGGGCTTGCCGTCGAGCTTTTACTCGTCGCCCGCGACATCCGTCGCCAATCGAACGTCGATGAGGCCCGCGCCGCCGACGTGATTCTAGTGCTCGGCGCGGCGGAATATCGCGGCAAGCCCTCGCCTATTTTGGAAGCGCGGCTGAATCATGCGCTGTTTCTCTACCGCCAAGGGCTCGCCCCGCTCATCATCACCACCGGCGGGAAAGGCGGCGATCCCAGGTTCACCGAAGGCGAAGTGGGCCGCGCTTATCTCAGCCGCCACGGCATTCCCTCTGAGGCGATCATCGTCGAATCGGAGGGCGAAACCACGGTCTACAGCACTGCTGCGGCGGCCGAAATTATGCGCCGCATGAATCTCCATTCCTGCATCGTGGTGAGCGACGGCTATCATATATATCGCGTAAAACGGATGCTGCAATTCCAGGGAATCGATGTCTACGGATCGCCCCGTCCATCGGAGCCGCATCATGGCTGGCGGCAGGAATGGATTTATTTGAAGCAGGCCATCGCCTTCGCGTTGTGGCGCGTCGGGATTCCCGTATAATGAAGTTGCAATGAAGTTCGCGGTGTCCATCGCGCTTGTAATCCTGCTGCTGGGGATGCCGCTCGATTGCATTCTGGCTAAATGCCAGCTCCCTGCCCCGTGTTGCCCCCGAACCAATACCAGCTTTAAATGTCCCTACGACGCGCTGGATTCTGCGAAGATCGTCCACGTTGCGGCCATCGCCAACGTGCCGGTCATGCCTGTGGCCGGATTGGTTCCTGCCGTCACAAACATCCAGTGGGAACAGTCATCGCCGACCGTGGAAGATCGCAGCGATCTGTACATTTTGAACCGCCTTCTCCGCATCTAAACATTTGCCCATTCACTCACAGAACCGCCATGCGTAAGCATGCGGGCATGAGCAGATCTTAGATAAATTTCAAAAGGAGATAACAATGACCAGACTATTTACCTGGGCGTTCGCCCTTTGCTGTGGCGATCCGGCGTGCTGTGCAGCCGGTTGCTGCGAGCATTGTAATCATTCGAAGTAACCCGTAAGCAGGAGGGGGCGCAACGCCCTCTCCTTCAATATTTCCGCAGCACAGCCAATACTTTTCCTTGAATCGCCACCGCCGCGCGATCCACGAATATCGGCTGCATCGACGAATTGGCGGGCTGTAAACGCACTCGGTCGCCCGCTTCGAGATAGAACCGTTTGAGCGTCGTTTCAGACCCGTCGACCAGCGCCACCACAATATCGCCGTCGCGTGCCTCCGTGGCATGCTCCACCAGCACATAGTCGCCGTCGCAGATGTGATCTTCGATCATCGATTCGCCGCGAACCTGCAACGCATAGGTGCTGGGATCGCCGGCGAAATCGGAAAAGTTCAGCGTGTCGCGCCCGGCAATCGCCTCCACCGGCGCACCCGCCGCGATACGGCCCAGCAGGGGAACTTCGAAGGAAGCAGGCTGTTGCCGGTGCTGCCTTTGTTCGTCGTAGTATTTCGGCGCGATTTCAAGCGAGCGGCTCTGATTGAATCCGCGCGTCACATAGTGCTTCGTTTCAAGCGCCATGATGTGCTTATGCACGGTAGCCAGAGAGGCGAGATCCAGCCCCTCGGCGATTTCCTCATAGCTCGGACTGTAGCCGCGTTTTTCCAAAAAACCGGCGAGAAAGTCCAGAAACTCTTTTTGCCGTTTGGTAAGTGCCATAACATTATTATGGGCGAAGAAAAAGAGAATTTCAAGTTTTAATTTCCTCACAGGTCGCGGCCTGATTCCGAGCCGTGACCACAGGGAGCGGTTGACCGCTAGGAATTTATTTCCTCAATCTCCGCATCACTCAATCGAAACTCAGCCGCGCCGATCACTCCTGCCAGTTGACCCCCGTTGCGCAGACCAACGATCGCCGCCGTCACTTCGGGCCGCCGCAGCGTCCACGCAATCGCGACCTCGCCCGGTGTCCGCCCGTGCCGATCGCCGATCCTGCGGAGCTTTTCCACTGTCTCCAAATTGCGGCTCAAATTCGGTTCCTGAAACGCCGGCATGCGCCTGCGCACGTCTTCTTCAGGCAGCGTCGCCACGCGCTCCTTCGTCATCGTGCCGCTCAGCAGCCCGTTGCGCATTGGCGAATAGACGATCACGCCGATGTTGTGCTCGCCGCAGTAGGGCAGAATCGAATCTTCGATCTCCGGCGAGACCAATGAATACGGTGGCTGCAACGACGCCGGCTTGGCCAGTTTCGATATGCGTGCAAGCTGCGCCGCGTTGCAGTTCGAGACGCCGATGTGACGCACTTTGCCCGCTTCTTTGAGGCGAACCAGCGCTTCCCAGCCCTCTTCCAGATCCTCATCCGGCTCCGGCCAGTGGATTTGATACAGGTCGATCGAGCCGACGTTGAGGCGCTTCAGGCTCGCTTCACATTCGCGCTGAATCGAATCTTTTTTGAGGCTCTTGACAATGTTCCCGTCCGCATCCCAGGTGCGCTCGCACTTGGTAAAGATGTAGGGCTTTGGCGAGAAGCCGGCGATGGAGCGCCCGACAACTTCCTCGGAATGACCCAGCCCGTAAACGGCGGCCGTGTCGATCCAGTTCAAGCCCGCTTCGAGGCCTGCGCGCGTCGCGGCAATGGAATCGTTATCGTCTTGCGGTCCCCAGGAAAAGGCCCATCCCGCCCCGCCCATCGCCCAGGCGCCGATGCCGAGCGGAGTAATCATCAAGTCGCTATTGCCAAGTTGTCTGGTCTGCATGCACCTCCCAAAATAACAAGCTCGCGCCAGCCTCGTCGACACTCGTGTTTTGGATGCAACCAATTGCCACACCGATCCGATCAGAATGTGGGGCAGGTTGCCAACCTGCGGACCGATTGCCAATCGGTCCATCCGGGCGCAGCCCGGACGCCCAGCAAGGAAACGCCGCATCCCGTGACGGGAACTGAGGCCGCCCCGTCAAGCAGACCGGCAAGAGACTCTTGTTATTCTTAAATTCATGCAGGTATGCCACTCGGTCTGCGCACTCGATTGCCCCGACACGTGTTCGCTGCTGGTAAACGTCGACGCCGGCGTTGCCAGCAAACTGCGCGGCAATCCCGATCATCCTGTCACGCGTGGATTTTTGTGCGGCAAAGTCGCACAGTATCTGGAGCGCGAATACTCTCCGCAGAGGCTGCTCTATCCGCAAAGACGCGTCGGTAAAAAGGGCGAAGGCCGCTTCACCCGCATAACCTGGGACGAAGCGCTTGACACCATTGCGCACAAGCTGGGCGCGCTCGCCGATGAGTTTGGGCCGCAGTCGATTCTGCCCTACAGCTACGCCGGAACGATGGGGCTCTTGAACGGCGGCGGCATGGACCGCAGGTTTTTCCATCGCCTGGGCGCGTCCCGCCTCGATCGAACCATCTGTTCCGCGGCCGGCGGAGCGGGGCTCATGGCGACCCTGGGAAATCGCTATGGGACTGAGCCGGAGCAGTTCGCACACGCAAAATTCATCATCGCCTGGGGCGCGAATATTCACGGCACCAACGTTCATCTGTGGCCCTTCATCGTCGAAGCGAAACGCAACGGCGCCAGGCTGATTGTGATCGATCCGGTGCGAACGCGCACGGCCGCGCTGGCGGATCAGCATCTGCGGATCAATCCGGGCAGCGATCTCGCGCTGGCCTTCGGCCTGATGCACGTGATCATCGGCGAAAAGTTACATGACGCCGATTATGTCGCGCAATATACCAATGGTTTCGATGCTCTCGCCGAGCGTGCGCGCGCCTACGATCCGGACCGCGTCTCCGCGCTGACTGGAATCGCCAAGGAAGATATCATTCAGTTGGCTCGCCAGTACGCAACCACGCGTCCTGCCGTGATTCGCGCTAATTACGGCGTGCAGCGAAGCGAGCGCGGAGGCGCCGCGGTGCGCGCGATCGCCGCCTTGCCGGCGCTGACCGGTTCCTGGAAAGAGGTCGGCGGAGGCTTGCAGCTTTCGGTTTCACAGGCGTTCCAGTTCAATAGGGCCGCGCTGGAGATGCCGGAACTGGGCCGCGCGGCGCGAACCGTCAATATGAGCGAACTGGGGTCGGCGCTGACCGCGCTCGATCAGCCGCCGGTGAAAGCGATTGTCGTTTACAATTCGAATCCAGCGGGGATTGCACCGGATCAAAATCGAGTGCTAAAAGGATTCCGGCGCGAGGATTTATTCACCGTCGTGCTGGAGCAGTTTCAGACCGACACCGCCGATTACGCCGATATTTTGCTGCCATCGACCACCTTTCTCGAACATACGGACCTTTATCTCGCCTACGGACACTATCATTTACAGCTTGCAAGACCCGCGGTCCCCGCGCCCGGCGAGACAAAATCGAATGTGGAAGTCTTTCGCGCTCTGGCGCAGAGGATCGGATTTGAAGACGGTTGTTTTAATGACTCGGAAGACGACATGATTCGCGCACTGCTGAATTCGGGGCATCCATTTCTCCAAGGAATCACGCTGGAACAGCTGGAACGTGAGCATTCGGTGCGATTGAATGTCCCCACTCCGTTTCTGCCGTTTGCCAAAGGAAATTTCGGAACGCCCTCCGGCAAATGCGAACTGGACGTGCCGGATTATGTGCCTCCGGTCGAGTCGCGGTTTGGAGATGTTTCATTGAGAACGAGATTTCCGCTGGAGTTCGTTTCGTCGAAAAACGACGACAGCATGAACTCGACATTTGGCAATCGTGATTCGGTGGATAAGCAGACATCGGTGTTGCACATCTCGACCGAAGATGCGGAACAGCGCGGGATTCACACCGGAGATCTGGTGCGCGCGTTCAACGAGCGCGGCAGCTTGTTGTTAACCGCCGAAGTGGATGGAGTCGTCGGGAGCGGAGTGGTTCGCGCTCCTTCCGTCCGCTGGGCCAAGCGGTCGCAGGACGGCCGCAGCGCAAACGCGTTGACGTCCGAACGATTGACTGATATCGGTGGTGGTCCGACATTTTATAGTTGTCTAGTCGAGGTGGAAAAGTGCGGAGATTGATAGCAGCCGTCGCGCTGCTGGCGTTTGTGACGTTGGCTCCGGCGGCATGCCGGCGCAAGAAGAAAGTGAAGGCGAGAGAAGACGGCTTGGCCAGCATCGTCAACGTGGCAGATCCAGCCGACTCCGCGCAACTGGTACGCGGATTTTCGAACGTGGAAGGAGACGCCTGGCGCTGGAGCACATCAAAATTTTCGCTGGTCCTGCGACCGCCCCTCGGCGCGGCCCAGAACGGTGCCAGGCTGGAATTGAACTTCACATTAATAGATGCGGTGGTGAAGAAGTTGGGTCCAGTGACCGTGACAGCCACCGTAAACGGAACGCCGGCAGGCTCCGAAACATATTCGCAACCCGGCGATTACACGTTCTCGCACGAAGTCCCAGCCTCAGCCCTGGGAGCAGATGTAGTAACAGCAGAATTTTCCACCGACAAAGCGCTCCCGCCGACTGGCCTCGATAAACGCGAGCTAGCGCTAATTGTAAAAACAATCGGTCTGGTGCCGAAACAGTAGCTTAGATTGCATCTGAAATCGAGGTCAACGGGAAGTCTGTGGCGACGATTGCCGGGCTGATCATCATGCCGCCTTCCAGGCCTCGGACGCGGGTGGCTTGGCCTACCATTTTGGTGTTCTTCAACAATCGCACCGGGCTTTCGTTGAAGCGGAAATTCATGATCGGCGTGGTGATTTTTCCATTTTCGATCAGGAACAGACCGTCGCGGGTCAGGCCGGTGTTTTGCAGCGTCTGCTGATTGACCCCGCGAATGTACCAGAAATGCGTGACGAGCAAACCGCGGTCTACCGAGGCGATGAGTTTTTCTATGGGCGTATCGGTGCCGTCCATAATCAGGCTGCTGCCGCCGAAGCCGAAACCGCCTCCGCCACCACCGCGGCCGCCGCCTCCACCGCCGTTCGGTTTTTTACCGGTCTTTTCGGCCCAATAACGGTCGTAGCCGAGATTTGCGATCACTCCTTTATCGATGTAAGTCAGCGCGCTGGTGGGCAGCCAGTCTCCCGTCCAAGGAGACGACGGCTGGCGCGGATCGAAAGGATCGCTGCGCAAAGTGACGGATTCGGGGAACACTTTTTCACCCAGCAAGGAGCCGCCGCCGCGCTTCGAAATAAACGTCCGGCCTTCATCGGTAGCGCGCGCGGAAAATCCGCCGATCATCAGGCGCACCAGATCTCCGGTTGCGGTGGGTTCAAAGACTACGGTGTAATTACCGGGCGTGAGTCGTTGCGGATTCTTCCAGCGCTTGCATTTTTCAATCGCCGTGGCCGCCAGATGCGCACTGTCGATTTCTGAAAGCTTCGTGGAAGGCTGGCCGGCCCATCCGGAGCTGGAACCGTCGGACATGCGAATCGTGGTGGTCAATTGCGAGTCGCTGGAGTCGTGATAGCCGAAGAGTCCGGCATTGTTGGCGATCGCGGTGATGCGATGGGAGCGTTCGACCAAGCCGGCGGCGACCAGTTGCTGCTTCATCGCGGCGTCGATGATGGTCTTGACGTGCGGAATCATTTCGGGCGATCTGGCGTTGGCGGTTTTCTCGTCGAAATCGAACGTTTTGGGAAATTGCTGCGGACCAACGGGGCTGAGGCGCTCCGAATTTTGAGGCGTCAAGGCCGCTAACTCCTCGGCTTTTTTGACGGCCGCGCGGAGCGAATCGTCGTCCAGATCGTTGGTCGAATAGGAGCCGGTGCGGGCGTCTCGGGTGGTCACGATCGACAGGTTATGGCGCAAGGAGAACGACGCAGTGGTGATGCCGTTGTTGGCAAACCTGGTATACGCCTGTTCCTGAGAGGTGATGGTGACCTGGCATTCGGGAAAGGACGACATGCCGAGAACTTTTTTCGCGAGTTTTTGTGCTTCGTCTTGAGTCAGCATATTAGTCCGTGAGAATGACGTCGATATTGCGGAAGCGGGTGGGGGAGCAGCCGTGGCTGATGGAATTGATCTGCGTGGGCTCGCCTTTCGCGTCTCCGGTAGTGCCGAACTGGCGCCAATACGCGGGTCCGGCGGTGCCGTCGCAGGCGTGCCAGAAATCAGGCGTGCGGGCCTGATAAGACACGCGCGAAATCATGCCGCGCTTCTTGCCGCCTTTGATTTCCCAGAACGCATCGCCGCCAAACTGGAAGTTGTAACGCTGCTGATCGATGGAGTAGCTACCGCGGCCGTCGATCAGGACGCCGTCGTCGATGCCGGCGATCAGATCCTCCATCGTGGTTTCCTTGGGACCGGGTTTCAGCCACACGTTCGGCATGCGCTGGAAAGGAACGGTGGCCCATGAATCGGCCTGGCAGCAGCCGTGCGATTCCTTATCGCCCACCAGGTGCGCCTGCTCCCGCGTGGTTTGATAATTGCGGAAAATTCCTTTGTCGATGATGGTGAATTCGCTGGTCTTGACGCCATCATCGTCGTAGCCGCAGGTACCTAAACCGCGCGCCTGCGTGCGATCACCGATGAAAGTGCAGTGCTCGCTGGCGATGCGCTTGCCGATTTTATCGGGCGTGATATAGCTGGTGCCGGCGTAGTTGGCTTCGTATCCGAGGGCGCGGTCGAGCTCCGTGGGATGGGCGACGCTCTCATGGATGGTCAGCATCAGGTGATTCGGCATCAGGAGCAAATCTTTCTTACCGGGCCGCACGGCGGGGGCGTTCAAATGCTCGATGACTTCTTCGCGTAAACGAGTCGCGTTTTCTTCTAGATTCATCTCCGGCACATATTCCCATCCGGCGGAGGCCTGAGTGGGCGAATAGTTACGCGTGGCCGAAGTGCCGGCGTCGCGATCGACCGCGGTAGCCGAAACTTCGCCGTAAATCTGAATGATCAATTGCTGGATGGAGGAATTTTCGGAGGACGCGAAGTATTTGTCTTCGGTGCGGAAATTGATGTTGGCGTTGCCGCTCTGAACCTTTTGATTTTTCTTAATTTCGTTGCAGACGCGCTGGAGCAGGTCGATTTTCTCCTGCATCGAAACCGTGAAGGGATCCTTTTCATGGGGCGTGACCCAGACGTCGCGATAGGCTTTGACGGGGGCGAGTTGCACCGGTTTCGGCTGGATGCTGGCGTTGGCCTTGGCGACGATCACGGCTTCGCCAGTGATGCGGGCGATTTCCTCCGGTGTGACGACGGGCGAAGAGGCGAAGCCCCAGGCTCCGTTGACGATGACGCGGACGCCGAATCCAAAGGTCGAATCTTCGCCGACGTTGGGGACTGAGATATTTGGTCCGCCGCCTCGGCCGGATTGCACGCGGAGGCCGATGCGCTGGTCGCGGAGGCGAACGATGCGGATATCGCAATAGGTGGCTTTGTATTTCTTAGCTTCGCGCAAGGCAACCGCGCCGAGCTTTTCCAATTCGGGCGGAGGCGTCTTCGCGTCCTTCGGCGCACCGAAAAGATTCGCGGCGAAGGCAGCCGTCGAGGATGCGAGGAAATGCCGGCGGGTGAGCATAAGAAGATAGTGTACTAAAGGTGCTCGGGGAGCGGGCGAGGTTACAGAGATGCCATTTTTGCGCGGACGCGTCCTTTCTATTTCACACTTTCAGAGTGCGGGCGCCACGGCCCGACTTGCTACGGTTTTCCTGGCGATCTACCAGGAAGGGATCCCAAATCCGTGTGATCGCTCTCACGGCAGAGCCCGCTGAAAGGGACGCTGGTTCCCCCCAATTCCATATGACGACTCCGTACAGGACCTCGAGGACTTGACGGAATCACGCTCCAGGCGTCCACTGGGATACCCCTGGAATCTTGCCTACATCATAAGGAGGATTGTGAGGGGCGGAGGTGAGTGAATGCGGGAAATTGAAGAAATGGCGGGAGATTGACGTTGTGGATTGGATGGGATTCATCGAGAGCGGCGATATAGTGACGACTCAAAGTGGAAAGCGGCGTTTTTTGTGAAAGGGACGGGGCTGTGTGTCCCTGGCTTTTACAAGTCGCTTCGCTGCTAGGGGTTATCGCGTTCGTTTTTCGAATTTACGAGTGGGTCGATTCTGTCTGTCCCTGTCGATCCCTGTCGATCCCTGTCGATCCCTCATGTTTGGTTGGCTGGCGAGCAGAGAGAATGTTTCGTGAGCCGCGACAAGAAAGCGGTGCCCGAGTTCCGGTGAACCTTGGGCCGCGTAGTAAAATGCTTGGTCGTCGAGGTCGCGGTCCGCTTTGGGGCGAACTGCATAGCGGCTTTCGCTCACCGGGTTTTCTTGAGCCGGTCATCGAGAAGCTTGTGCTTCTCTTCCCAATAACCGGGGCCGACTTCCATCGGAGTCCCCGAATTCAATCCCTCAAGCGCAAGCGTCTCGAGTTCTTGTTCTGCCGCCTGGTCGGAATGAACGAGCCGTTCGAGATAAGCGTCAATCGTCAGCCCTTCGGACTCGGCCCGCTCGCGGAGCCGTGCTTCAAGTTTTGGGTCTATGGTGATCGTCATTTCGCCGCTCTCCTACCGTCTCGGGCTTCATCAATGATTTTACGCGATCCGCCAAAACTTGTCAGGCTGGAAGTGCGGCTGCGGCTTTCGAGTCGTAATTGCAGGGTGGAAAACCGGGTACAGTCGGGCGTAAAGTACGGCTACGGCGGGTGTTGGCTAATATCGCACCGCTGATTTACGAGTGGGTCGATTCTGACTGTCTCTGTCGATCTGAGATTTAATTGCGATTCATGCCTAGGCTTTTCTCGATGCGGGTGAGGCGGGTGTCGAGGTCGCCTACGCGGTGGAGCATTTCGCTGTGGTTTTTCTCCATGTTTGCCTCGACTACTCTCATCTCTGCGCGGAGGTTTCCTTTACGTCACGTCGATAAGGCGGGCGTTGTTGATCAGGATTCCGATGAGGATGACGATCATCATGGGGACCGTGGTCAGCGCCACAGTGAGGAGTTGGGTCTCGCTCATAGAGTTAGTGTAGCGGATCGTTGGATTTGTGGGGGCGAGAGCAGCACTGAGTGTGCGCAGCAGTAGCGACTGAGAGAGAAACAGAATCCGAGAAACCTCCGTCTGTCTCGGATTTCTACGAGACGGAAGCAGAATTTCCGTCGGCCCCCGCCGTGATCGACCTGGCCGGCGCGCTCCGCATCTCGACCGACGAACTGCTCGGCATGAAAACTCCCAAGGTCGAGCGCATCCACGACGACAGCGAAGCAAGACGGACATGGAAGAGATTCCAGATGGTCGCCACGCTGCCGGAGAGAGATCAGAAAGCTGTCATTCGGCTGATA
>JBEKPC010000074.1:0-24432 GCA_049521155.1 Bryobacteraceae bacterium | reverse complement strand
GCGGCAGACGACGGAAGCCCGGCGTTGAGGCGGAAATTCTGGACCAGGCGATCGGCGGAGAGGCGGTCCATGTAGGCTCGATTGGCGTCGGCGGCGTCTTTGAAGGGCGAGGCGGCGAGGCGGACCTGAGTCATCGGAAAGGGCTGGATTTTGAGGGTCAGCGGTTGACGGGTGAAGGTGAGGGGGGCTTCGAAGGGTTTGGTTTCGGGGGGAGTGTCGCGGCGCTGGGCGAAGGCGAGGCTGGAGGCGGCGAGGGTGGAAAAAGCTCGGCGGGTTAGCATGTTTTTTAGTTTAGTCCGCTATCTCGTGGGCGGCGAGTGGTGAGTCGGCTTTTCGCAGGGATGGGTGGACGGGGGCGAAAGCCGGTCCAGTACACTCTGTCCACCGGCGGCGGAGGGAGGGGTTTCTGCGCGACAGAGTGTACTGTCCCGGTTTTCCCGGTTTTCGCCGGTTTTCGCCCGGGTTTTCGCTTCAAGAACGGAACGGATGCTGGCGTAGGGGATTGTGGCAGATAATGTTTTCTATGGATAAAATTTGGGCTGTGTTCGCTCTGATTGGGACTATGCATGGTGCCACTAAGTTGGTTTCGGGGGATTTTGGGAAGACTCGCGAGGGGGTGTCGGTGCGGATCTTCACGCTGACCAACAAACACGGCATGGAAGCGACGATCACCAATTACGGCGGGCGGGTTGTTTCGCTGAAGGTGGGTGGTGTGGATGTGGTGCTGGGGTTTGATTCGCTCGAAGGATATCTGAATGACAATCCGTATTTTGGAGCTTTGATCGGGCGCTATGCGAATCGCATCGGACATGCGCAGTTCACACTGGACGGAGTTCTTTATAAGGTTCCGAAAAACGATGGCGATAATTCGCTGCATGGAGGCACGCGAGGGTTCGACAAGGTGGTTTGGACGCCGCGCGAGCTGCCGGATGGCGGGCTGGAGCTTACGTATTTAAGCAAAGACGGCGAGGAAGGGTATCCGGGCAACTGCAAGGTGACGGTGATTTATCATCTAACGGACGGAAATGAGTTGAAAATTGACTATGCGGCGTCGACGGATAAAGATACTGTTGTGAATCTGACGAATCATTCGTATTTCAATCTGGGCGGCGGCGGAGACGTTCTGGGTCATGTGTTGACGCTGAACGCGGACCGTTTCACGCCGGTGGACGGCGGGTTGATTCCGACGGGAGTGTTGAAACCGGTGGCTGGGACTCCGTTCGATTTTCGGAAGGCGACGGCGATCGGGGCGCGGATCGAGAAGGACGATGAACAGTTGAGGCTCGGGAAAGGCTACGACCATAATTGGGTGCTGAACAAGAAGGCCTTTGAGCTGAGTCTGGCGGCGCGGGTGGAGGCGAGCGGGCGGGTGATGGAGGTTTGGACGACGCAGCCGGGGATTCAATTTTACACGGGCAATTTTCTGGATGGGACGATCAAAGGAAAAGGCGGCAAGGTGATCGCGCGGCGGTCCGCGCTGTGTCTCGAGACGCAGCATTTTCCGGACTCGCCGAATAAGCCGAAGTTTCCGCCGGTGGTGTTGAAGCCGGGGATGGATTTCAAGAGCACGACCATTTATAAATTTGTGAAGTGAGAGAGTTCATGAGATTTCTTTTTTGCCTGATGCTGGCGCCTGTTTTCGGGCAGACGTTGCCGGCGAAGTGGGAGGAGTTGACGGCGGAGGATTTCCAGAAAGGGATCGCCAAGGCGCAGCAGACTTGCGTGCTGCCGTTCGGGATCATCGAGAAGCATGGGCCGCAATTGCCGCTGGGGACGGACTTGATCAACGTCCGCTACGTGGTGGCGCATGCGGTGGAGCAGGAGTATGCGGTGGTGTTTCCGGAGTATTATTTCGGGCAGATTTTCGAGGCTCGGCACGAACCGGGAACAATGGCTTATAGCGCGAAAATCCAGCTCGAATTGTTGCAGGAAACGACCGATGAAATGGGTCGCAACGGGTGCAAGAAGATCGTGATTGTGAATGGGCATGGAGGGAACAACCACCTGCTGCCGTATTTCGCGCAGGCGCAGATGGCGGCGCCGCACGATTATGTGGTTTACATATTTTCGCGTCCGTCATATCCGCCGGGGCGTCCGGAATTGAAGACGAAAACGGACGAGCACGCGGGCGAATCGGAGACGGCGCACACGATGATTTCGCGGCCGGACCTGGTGCATCAGGAACGGTCGGGCGAGGAATCCGGCGCGGACCGGAACCGGCTGGATCTGCCGAAGAGCGTGTACACAGGGATCTGGTGGTATGCGAAATTTCCCGATCACTACGCGGGGGATGGGGCGGCGGCGACGAAGGAATTGGGCGAATTCGACATGAAGGCATGGACGGCGGGGGTGGCCGACGCGATTCGGGCGATTAAGGCGGATCAGGTAAGTCCGCGGCTGCAAAAGGAATTTTTCGAGGGGTCGAAGGATCCGATCAAGACGAAGCAGTGACTGTAAAAGTATGTATTCGTTCGATTTAGGGAGTGCAGGCTGTGTTAAATTGGACTTGTATGCAGAATTTCCTCATCCCTGTGTGTGTTTTCTCAAGTCTCGCGATGGCGGCGAATGCGCCGACTTTTACGAAAGACGTTGCGCCGATCCTTTATAACCGCTGCCTGGAATGTCACAGGCCGGGCGAGGCGGGTCCGATGGCGTTCCGCACTTATCAGGAGACGCGTCCGTGGGCGAAGGCCATCAAGCAGGCGGTGATGGCGCATGAGATGCCGCCGTGGTACGCGGATACGAAGATCGATCATTTCAAAAACGACCGGCATTTATCGGCGGACGAGATCTCGACGATCACGCAGTGGGTGGACGCGGGCTCGCCCGAAGGTGCGGCGGCGGATTTGCCGAAGCTGCCGGAGTTCACCGAGGGATGGGTGATCGGCAAGCCGGACCTGGTTTTGACGCTGCCGAAGGAGTTCAAGATTCCAGCGAGCGGCGTGGTGCAGTATCAATATTTCACGATCGATCCGGGATTCACGGAAGACACCTGGATTCAGGCGGCGGAGGTTCGGCCTTCGCAACGCTCCCAGGTGCATCACATTCTGGTGTTCGCGCAGGACGGGAAAAAGCGCAATCCGCGCGGCGGGGAACAGTTCAGCGACATGCTGATCGGTTATGCGCCGGGCGTGCCGAGTCTGACCTGGGATGACGATACGGCGTTCCTGGTGAAGGCTGGATCGACGTTCCTGTTACAGGTTCACTATACGACCAACGGCAAGGAAGCGATCGACAAGTCCGTGGTGGGGTTGAAGATTCGCAAGGACAAGCCGAAGTATCGGGCGATTTGCGGGTCGGCTGTGCAGTTCCGGCTCGACATTCCGCCGAATGATCCCGGCTATGAAACGACGGCATCGTACACGTTCCGCGAAGATACGACGCTGCTGGATCTGACTCCGCACATGCACTTGCGCGGGAAAGCGTTCAAGTATGTGCTGACTTATCCGGATGGGCGGAGCGAAGTGCTGCTCGACGTGCCTCATTACGATTTCAACTGGCAGTTGGCTTACGTGCTGGCGGAGCCGCGCACGGTTCCCGCTGGATCACGGATGGATGTGACGGCGTGGTACGACAATTCGGCGAATAACAAGTACAATCCGGATCCGAGCCAGACGGTACATTGGGGCGATCAGACGTTCCAGGAGATGATGATCGGATTCTTCAATTACAAGATTCCAGTGGACCGTGCGGATCCGCCGAAAGCGGAGCGGCCTACGCGGGGCGCGGCGCAGTAATTCCGGCGATTCACCGCATGCTGCGCATGGCGGCTCTGTTGGGCGGGATTGCGGAGCATTGGATGGGGCGTGACATATCGGAGTAGCCAGGGCGCGGGAAGCGGAATTGCCTGGACGCACGGGTGCAGTAATTCCGGGCGATTCAAGACGGATCAACGTGGCGGGCGGGATTGCGGGACATTGGATGGGGACGCAGAGCACGCATGATATCTCGTAATCGCAAGGTCGCCCGGATTGAAAACGATGAGCTGATCGTCACGGTCACAATCGAGGGCGGGCATATCGCGGAGATCGTTGAAAAACAGTCCGGCGTCAATCCGCTGTGGACGCCTCCGTGGCCATCGATTGAGCCCTCGACGTACAGCTTGGCGAGTCATCCGGAATACGGCAACGATTCGGAAAGCAAGCTGCTTTCCGGGATTCTGGGTCATAACCTTTGCCTCGACATTTTCGGAACGCCATCGGAGGCTGAGTATGCGGCGGGGATTACGGTGCATGGCGAATCCTCGGTGGCGCCGTATCAGATCGAGGCGAGCGGCGGGCGCATGATCGCACGGGCGCACCTGCCGCTAGCGCAGCTTGATTTCGAACGGGAGATCGAGCTTGCTGGAAGCGAAGTCAAGATTCGCGAGACGGTGACGAATTTGACGGCGATGGATCGACCGCTGGCGTGGACGCAGCACGTCACGCTGGGACCTCCTTTTCTCGAAGCGGGGATCACGAAGCTCGATATGAACGCGCCTAAATCGATGGTGTTTGCGGGGGACTTCGGGGACACGCAGGCATATAAACCGGGGGCGCTGTTCGACTGGCCGTTCGCGCCGAACAAGGACGGAACGGCGACGGACTTGAGAATCCAATCGAGCGCCAGGCGATCCTCGGGAGTGACTTGTCATGTGGTCGATCCGGCGAGCGAGATAGGATCGTTTGAAGCGTTCCATCCACCGACGGGCGTGATGTTCGGCTACACGTGGAAACGCGCGGATTTTCCGTGGATCTCGCTGTGGGAGGAGAATCGAAGCCGGACGGTTCCGCCATGGAACGGCAAGGCGATCACGCGCGGCGTCGAATTCGGCGTTTCTCCCTTCGCCGAAGGGCGGCGAGCGATGGTGGAGCGGGGATCACTGCTCGGCATTCCCACGTATCGATGGCTGGGCGCGCGGGAAAGCGCGACGGTTCACTACACAGCGTTTGCCCGCCGCGTCGCGTAGGTATGCCGAAGCGCAACCTGGCCGTCGATACATATCGCGGCTTCGTGATGCTGCTGATGATGGCGGAGGTGCTGCAATTTTCCCACGTGGCGCGCGCGTTTCCGGGGAATTGGTTCTGGCACGTGCTGGCCTGGAACCAGACGCACGTCGATTGGGTGGGGTGTTCGCTGCACGATACGATTCAGCCGGGATTTTCTTTCCTGGTGGGGGTCGCACTGCCTTATTCGATCATGAGCCGGATGGCGAAGGGCGCGACATTTCCCAAGATGTTTCTCCATGCTGTTTGGCGATCGCTGGTCTTGATCGCGCTCGGCATCTTTTTGCGGTCGATGCACAGCACGCAGACTTATTACACGTTTGAAGACACGCTGACGCAGATCGGAATGGGGTATCCGTTCCTGTTTGTGTTGGGATTTCGTCCGCCGCGGTGGCAGTGGATCGCGCTGGCGGCGGTGCTGTTCGGGTATTGGCTGGCGTGGGCGCTGTATCCTGTGGCGGGGCCCGGGTTCGATTATCAGGCAGTGGGAGTGCCGGCGGATTGGAGCCATCATTACTCCGGGTTCATGGCGCATTGGAACAAGAACAGCAATTTGGGAAACGCATTCGACCAGTGGTTCCTCAATTTATTTCCGCGCGTGCGGCCGTTTGTCGCGAACGGCGGAGGATACCTCACACTGAGTTTCATTCCCACGCTGGGCACGATGATTCTGGGTCTGGCGGCGGGGCGATGGCTGATTGCGGATTCGCCGCGCATTCCGATGAAGCGGCTGCTGATCGCGGGCGTGGCGGGAATCGCGGCGGGATTACTGCTGCATTTCGCGGGCGTCTGTCCGATTGTGAAACGCATCTGGACGCCGAGTTGGACGCTGTTCAGCGGTGGGCTGTGCTTCCTGTTTCTGGCAGCGTTCAGCTGGATTGTCGACATGCGCGGCTACAGGAAATGGGCGCTCCCGCTGATCGTGATCGGAATGAATTCGATGGCCGCGTATCTGATGGCGCACGTGTTTGAATCGTTCCTGGCGGACTCCTTCCGGATTCATCTGGGACATGCGTTCCAAGTTTTTGGAACCGGGGTAGAGCCGTTTGTTCGCGGCTCGGCGATTTTATTGGCGTATTGGCTGATGCTGTTCTGGATGTACCGGAGGAAGATTTTCCTGCGGGTGTGAGCCGCAAACGGTCATGCTAACGTGTGAGACATGAAAAACTACATGGATTTGAGCGGCAAGGTGGCGCTGATTACCGGTGCTTCTTCAGGGATCGGTGCGGCGACCGCGATGGTGTTTGCGGACTTGGGCGCGAAGGTCGCTATAGGCTATTACGGCAATCAGGCGGGTGCGGAAAAGGTTCGCGACGAGATAGAAAAAGCAGGCGGGAAGGCGATTGCGATTCGCGCGGATGTGCGCAAGGCCGCTGAGATTCGCACTCTCATCGAGAGGGTGACAAAAGAACTTGGCCCGATCGATGTGCTGGTGAATAACGCCGGCTCGCTGGTGGAACGGCAGCGCATCCTCGAAGTGACCGAGGAGCGGTGGAACGACATCATGGCGCTGAATCTGACCAGTGCGGTGCTTTGCTCGCAAGCGGTGGCGGGATCGATGATCGAGCGCAAGAGCGGGGCGATTATCAATATCGTTTCTATTGCGGGACGCAACGGCGGCGGGCCCGGGGCGGGTGCTTATGCGACCGCCAAGGGCGGCTTGATCACATTCACAAAATCCCTGGCGAAGGAACTGGCTCCGCATGGTGTGCGGGTGAATGGCGTGTCGCCCGGAGTGATCGATACGCCGTTTCACGAAGTCTTTTCGACTCCTGAGATGATCCGCAACTTCGTGGCGGGAATTCCGATGGGGCGGACCGGTACTTCGCACGAATGCGCGACTGTGATCGCCTTTCTAGCGTCGAACGCGGCCAGTTATCTTGCCGGAGAAACGATCGAGGTCAACGGCGGCCAACTGATGCTTTAGTCTTTTACCACCGCATGGCCGCCGAATTCGTTGCGGGTTACGGCGAGCAGACGGTCGGCGAAGTGTTCCTTATCGTGGGTGGTGAAGCGCTGGTAGAGGGCGATATTCATGACCGGAGTCGAGACGCCGAGATCGATCGCTTCCTTGGCAGTCCAGCGGCCTTCGCCGGAATCGGCGACATAAGGAGCGATTCCATCGAGCGCAGGATTCTTTCCGAGTGCGTCCGACATCAGGTCCAGCAGCCACGACCTTACGACGCTTCCGAAGCGCCAGATTTCAGTGACCTGATGGAGGTCAATATTGAACTCTTTTTTCGCGCGGATCAGATCGAGCCCTTCGGCATAGGATTGCATGAGCGCGTATTCGATGCCGTTGTGGATCATCTTCACGAAATGGCCTGACCCAGCGGGTCCGACGTGTCCCCAACCTTGATTGGGCGCGGGCGCAAGGGCCTCGAAAATCGGGCTGAGGCGCGTCACTACTTCCTTCTCGCCGCCGACCATAAGACTGTAGCCTTCCTTCAGGCCCCAGATTCCACCGCTGGTTCCGGCGTCGATGAACGAGAAGCCTTTCGCCTTCAGTTCAGCCGCGCGGCGCTGCGAATCCTTATAGTTGGAATTTCCGCCGTCGATAATCGTATCGCCGGGCGAGAAATGCGGCGTCAATTTGGCGATCGTCTGATCGACGGGATCGCCCGAAGGCACCATGATCCAGATGGCGCGCGGCGGCGTAAGCTGCTTCACCAGCGACTCCAGCGAATCGGCGGGTTTGGCTCCTTTCTGCGCGACGCGCGAGACGGCGCTCGCGTCGAGATCGTATGCAACAATCTGATGACCGGCGAGCTGCCAACGCTCAGTCATGTAGCCACCCATCTTGCCCAGTCCGATGACACCTAGTTCCATAGTGGATTGGATGCCCAGCTAGCGGAAGATGTTTCCAATTAACTAAATTTTTGCGGGAGCTGGATGCACCCAGGGCCCGCGATAGGGACGCGCGAGCAGCCGATTGGCTTCTTCATCCGCGATGACGCGCTGATGCGCCGCATCCCAGGTCAGCGTACGGTTCAGCTTCATTGCCATATTTGCAAGAATGCAGCTCGCAGTCGAAATATGGGCCTGCTCGATGTCGGCGACCGGTTTCGAGCGGTCATCGATGGCGGCGAGAAAGTTACGCATGTGCGCGCGAATCGCAGGGGCGACGTGTTTTTCAAGATCTTTCTCGGTCTTGTCTTCGGGATATTGCTCCAGCTCGTAGGTGACGTCCTTATGAATGCGCTGGCCGTTATTGGGAATGAAATCGTAGCTCATCACACTGACTTTCAGCGTGCCTTTATCGCCATAGAACGTCGAGCCCCAGCCATAATTCGGATCGGGATCCGGCGCGGCGCCCCAACTGCGCATGTTCCAGTTGCATTGCAGGTCGCCGTAATCGAACACCGCCGATTGCGTATCGGGAATATTCGCTTTGCTCGCTTTATCGACCAGAATGCCGCCGGCCGCGGAAACTCGCTTGGGCCAGCCGAGATCCATCATCCAGCGAACCATATCAAACATGTGAATGCACATGTCGCCCATGATTCCGTTGCCGTATTCCATAAACGCGCGCCAGCCTCGGGGATGAACCAGCGAGTTAAAGGGACGCATCGGCGCGGGTCCGGTCCACATTTCGTAATCGAGATTCGGAGGGGGCGCGGTGTCGGGAGGATTGGCGGTGGCGCGCATGTGATAGTAGCAATACATGTCGACCGAGGCGATTTTCCCGAGTAATCCGGTCTTGATAAATCGATCGCGCGCTTCAACCAGGTGCGGCGTGCTGCGGCGCTGCGTGCCAGCCTGCACGACGCGTCCATATTTGCGCGCGGCGGCGACCATCGCCTGGCCTTCGAGGATATCGACGCTGATCGGCTTCTGCACCCACACGTCGACGCCGGATTGGACCGCGGCGATCATGGGGAGGGCGTGCCAGTGGTCGGGCGTATCGACGAGAACAATATCCAGATCCTTCTGTTTCAGCATCTCGCGATAGTCGGAAAACAAACGCGGCTTTTTCTTCGAGATCTGGCGCGTGGAAACGAGATCGGCCGCGTCCGACAACATTTTGCTGTCGACGTCGCACATCGAAACCACCTCGATCGGAGAAACCTGCACCAGGCGAAGCAGATCGCTTTTTCCGTACCAGCCGGGGCCGATGATTCCTACCCTGCGGACTTTGTCGTCGGCAAACGCAATCGCGGAACCGGCTGCGCCCAGGGCAAGACCGACTTTGAGGAGATCACGGCGTGTCATATTCGCCCTGAGTTTATCATGTCCTCATTCGGCAGCCGCCACGCGCAAATGATGTATGCTTGGGAATAAGCAAGGTCCTGGAAGAATGGGACCTCAGTTCACTTTACGGAGGATATGAAATGAGATTTATCAATGCAGGTTTGATCGCGTGCGCTCTCGCGGCCCTCCCTGCCCACGGCGCAACGATTTTTTCCGAAAATTTTGATGAGCTTACCGCGGCACTGGGCGTCACATCCGCGGGGGGATTCCAGGCGGTCGGCGGTACCAATGTCGACATCGTGGGGGCGGGCGATGGTTTTGGCGCTCTCTGCGCTGGTCCGGAATCCGGGAACTGTATCGACCTCGACGGCACGGGAGGGAACTCGCAGGGCGTACTCCAGACTGTGAATCCCATCACTTTAGTAGCCGGCACGAATTACTTCCTGAGTTTCGATCTGATTGGTTCCCAGAGGGGAGTCTCGACTTCGACAACCGTTACTTTGGGATCCTTCAGTCAGACCTTTACGCTTGCGAGCGGTGACGATACCGACGGGATCGTTGTCAACGCGTTGGTGACCGGCTCTGGGCCGGCAAATCTCACGTTTACCAGCAATACGCCGGGCGCTGAGGGCGCGATTCTCGACAACGTGCTGATCACAACCACGCCGGAGCCTTCCACGATGATTCTGATGGGCTCCGCGATGCTCGGTCTGGGATTGCTGGCACGCCGGCGCGCCACTCGGGTTTAGTACAATCGCGGTTTGCCCCTACTAGTCAACAACGAACTGATCGAAGACGCCGTCCTTCGTGAGGAGATTCGCACCCTCCGGCTGCGTCTTTCTGAAGCGATGCCGCGGGAAAATCCCGCCACCATTGAAGCCCGCGCGAAGGAATGGGCGCGCGATAACGTGATTGAAAGGGTTCTACTGCGCCAGGCGGCGCTTGCCGACACAGAACCCGTTCCGCCCGAAGTGATCGAGAAGGCGGGCGAAAACGCCGCCGAGATCGAACTGCGGTTTCGCGTCGAAAGGCTCGCGATTCGCCATGCCGGCCGCATCGCCGCTCCGCGCCATAAGGATGTGGTCGATTACTACCGGCAACATCGGGAAAACATGTCGATCCCGGAGGCGGTTCATGCCGCGCATATCCTCAAGACCGTCGATGACAAGACACCGGAGGAATCGGCGCTGGCTGCCATTCGCGCCGCCGAAGAACGAATCCAGGCCGGTGAGAAATTCGAGGCGCTGGCCGATGAATTGTCGGATTGTCCCAGCCGTGGTGAAGGGCTTGGATGGTTTCCTCGCGGCCAGATGGTCCCGCAGTTTGACGCCGTGGTATTCGCGCTCCGGCCAGGCGAGATGAGTCCGGTGTTTCGCACGCCCTTCGGATTCCACATCGCAAAAGTGTACGAACATTCCGCGGCGCATATGGCGACGTTCGAGGAAGCGCGGCCGCAGATAGAACGGCATTTGCTGGCGGAGAAACACCAAAAGGCGCTGGAGCGGCTGTGCGATTATTTGCGCGCCCGCGCGATTGTGGAGGAAGTGGTTACGGCTTGAACGTGCCCTTCTGCTTCGCGACGTCGATCAGAGTGGGATAGAACTGGACGAACGTGGTATCGACCGCGCCGTGCGCCTGATGGCAGGAATAACAGTTGGCCGAGGCTGGAATCAGTTTCGCTTTATCCGATTTTTCGAAGCCGAAAAAAGCCCAGCCATCATTGAAACCAGTGGCCGCCTTAAAACGAGCGGTGTCCTTCACGTGAATTTCGACCGCCGCGAGTCCGGTCTGCACATGTCCGCCCGTATTGATCGATACGTGGCTATCGGAATCGCGGACTTCCAAAACGAGGACCGTCTTATCCGGCCACGTTCCGGTTTTCATAAAAGATTTGTATGAAGCGGGCGACACGAACACGTTATCGAATCGAGGATTGCCCTGGGCGTTGGTTTGTCCAGCGGGTCCATAGGTCATCGCAAGGCCGGAGCTTAAGAAAATCCATTCGCGATAATTGGCCGGCAGGCGCATCATGCCGTCGCTGCTATATTGCGGATCGTCCTGGGCATGCAGCATCGATAAACCGGCGATCATGAGCAAGCCGAAAAGTTGTTTCACGATTCCTTCTTCTTGACGCTCTTCTTGCGTTTCTCGATGGTGCCGCGGCATGTCTTGGCGCCGCAGGAGCAGGGGGTCATCTCTGTCAGGTCGGCAAAGTTGTAATCGATGGTCAGTTCCTCGCCGGCCTCAATATCGCGCAGACTCATATAGAGGACGTGGCCCTTCATCACACGGCTGATCAGATTTGGTTCGCAACTATGGTTGATGATCTCCGCTCCGCTGCCGCCGCGCGCACCGTCCAAGGTCCAATAGTTGTCGATCGCGAACAGATAGGTGTATTCGCCGCTCTCGATCGCGGCTGCCTCTTTGCGGTTGAGGCGCGCGCCGGTGTATTCCATCACCTTACGATTGGCGGGGATGCGTTGATTCGCATAGACGCCATAGCGATGGATTTTGGAACGCTTGATCACGATATCGAAGCAGACATAGCGGGGATCGATGCGAGGAGCTTTTACGGGTGTCATGTTGCGATGGTTCTCTGAATTGTAGCGAACTGCGCGCATCAGGTATACTCGGCCGGTCAAGGACAAAATATGGACGAGCCGCTCCCGACCTTCAAATATCATCCGGACCCGGTCACAACAGGCGCAATCATTGCGGATCCGGACGCTCCCTGCCTGTCGTGTATCGCATTCGAGGGTACATCTACGAAGGTCCCACCTATTCGGAGAAATTTCATCACCTGAAGCACACGCTTTGCCCCAGGTGCATTGCGGATGGGTCGGCTGCGAAAACATTCGGCGTCGAGTTTGCGGATTCGGGAACGATGGAGGACATTGATGAGAAGGTCATGGAGGAGATCGCTCAGCGCACGCCAGGATTCGAAGCATGGCAGCAGGAAGAGTGGCTGACTTGCTGTCACGACGCCGCGGCGTTTCTGGGAGCAGCCGGAGTGGCGGAATTAAAATCCACATTTTTCGACGCGATTCCCGCCATCGAAGAAAACTGGGATGGAGATTGGCGCGACCTTGAAAAAGACGGTCAGCTAACCGCATATGTTTTCAGATGCCTTCATTGCCGGCAGTATCTGGCTTACGTCGACCAGGCTTGATCAAACTGTGACAGCATTTTCCTGGTGCGTCTCCCGCGATAGAGGGCTGCCGTGCGGAAGGCGCACCACCACTTTATGCGTCGCTCCATCGTCGAGAAGCTTAATCGGCGCACCGGCTGGAACGGAGCCATCCTGCGGCGCGTTCCTGCGCACTTCGATTTCGTACACGCTCGATCGATGCCGGTAGGTAATCTCGAAGCCATCCCAATCGTCGGGTATAGCCGGCGCCATCGTCAACGTGTCGCCGCGCAGCTGGAACCCGAGCACATCTTCGATCCAGATGCGGTACATCCAACCTGCCGAGCCGGTGTACCAGGTCCATCCGGCGCGTCCGGCCCGGCCCGCGGCGGACGAGACATCGGCCGGCGAAACGTAAGGCTCGCCTTTGAAATGGTCGGCCGTTTCAGGGGTGCGGCTCGATTCCACCGGATTCATCAATTTAAGCAGCCGTACCGCGGCGTTTCCTTCACCAAGCCGCGCCCATGCCGCGGCGAGCCACAGCGATCCGTGCGTATACTGGCCGCCATTTTCGCGCACGCCCTGCGGATAGCCCATGATGTATCCGGGATGCGGCTCGGAATGATCGAACGGAGGCGTGAACAACAGCACCAGCCGCTCCCGTTCCTTCACCAGCAGCCGGTCGGACGATTCCATGGCCTGCCGGGCGCGCCTCGGCATCGCGACGCCGGAGAGGACGGCCCAGGATTGCGCGATGGAATCGATTTTCGCTTCTTCGTCCACGTGGGATCCCAGCGGCGCACCATTGTCGAAGAAGGCGCGCAAGTACCATTCGCCATCCCACGCCGAGCGTTCCAGGTTTTCAGCCATCTCCTTCGATTGCGCGCGCCAGCTCGCTGCCAGCGCCGGATCGCGCGTTTCGATTAAGGGAGCGAAAGCTTCGAACACCGCGCAAAGGAACCAGCCGAGCCACACGCTTTCTCCGCGTCCTTCTACGCCCACCCGGTTCATGCCGTCGTTCCAATCGCCGGTCCCGAATAGCGGAAGTCCATGCGAGCCGAGCTTCCAGGCACATTTAAGGGCACGCCGGCAATGCTCGAACAGAGACCCCACTTCGGAAGAGACCGCGGGTGTGAACATTTTCTCCTGTTCATGTTCGCCCAGCGGAGGCGCGTCGAGAAAGGGAATTTGCTCGTCGAGAATGCCCATGTCGCCGGTCACGCTGACGTAATGCGCGGTCACGAAGGGCAGCCATGCCAAGTCGTCCGAACAGCGGGTGCGCACGCCCAGGCCCGTCTCCGCGTGCCACCAATGCTGGACATCTCCTTCCAGGAATTGCCGCGCCGCCGCGGCCAGAATATGCGCCCGCGTCAGCTCCGGCGCGATATAGACGAAGGCCAGCGAATCCTGCAACTGATCGCGATAGCCGAAGGCGCCGCTCGATTGGTGCATCGCGGTGCGTCCCCAGAAACGGCAGCTCAATGCCTGATACGGCAGCCAGCGATTCAATAGAAAATCGGTCGACAGCAGCGGCGTGCGTACCCGCATGCGATTCAACCTGTCGTCCCATGCCTGGCGCGTGGCGTGCAGCGCATCCTCAATCTGGCGCGGCTCCTTGTAACGCTCTACCACCGCGCGCATCGCGTCCATGTCCGCCGTTTCGCCGAGCAGAAAAGTCACATCCACCTGCTGCCCGCGATCGAGCGTAACGGGGAGCTGCATCGCGGCGGCAGGATCGAGACCCGCTCCGGTTCGATTATCAAGCCGCATGCGTCCCAGCGCGAACGGTTTTCCTCCGACATTATTCCGCCCCAGGAATTGCGTGCGATCGCCAGAATACGACGCCGCGCGCGGCGACGAAGCGGCGAACGCCACGCTCCTGGTAAAGTTGCCGGTCCAGGACTGGGTCGCGACCACCGCCCCGGACTGCTCGTCGCGGGAGGTCTGCACGTTGAGCTGCTGATCTTCGCGGGTTGGCCCGAGAACCCATTCCGCGCAGTACGTAACCGTCAAACGGCGTGCACGCGTCGAATCGTTTCGCAAACGCAGCCGGCAGATTTTTACGGGATCGTTGGGCGGCACGAAGATCGTCAGCTCCTGTCCGATCGAATGGCTGTTGTGCTCGAACACGGTGTAGCCTTGGCCGTGGCGGGCGCGGTACGCGTCTTTTTCGCGAACCGGCAGCGGCGTCGGCGTCCAGATGGCTCCGCTTTCGTCGTCGCGAAGATAGATCGCTTCCGATTGCGGATCCGTCACCGGATCGTTATGCCACGGCGTCAGCCGGTTCGACTGGCTGTTGCCGGACCAGGTGCAGCCCAGGCCGCTCTCGCTGATCAAGGTGCCGAAGGACGGGTTGGCGATCACGTTCACCCACGCCGAAGGAGTCTGCGATCCGGGTTTGAGATAAATCGCGTACTCGCGGCCATCGGGCGTGAATCCTCCCACTCCGTTGAAGTACGGTAATTCGAGAAACGGCAGAGGCAGCGATACTTGTTCCGGAGGATTTCCGGAAGGCACGAAGATCGGCGGCGGATGAGTTTCGCTGGCGCCCGAAAGCTGTTGTTTCAAGGATCCGCGCTGTCCGCTCAGCACCACGCTTGCGGTCGCCAGCAGGAGGTTGCGATGCTCCTCCGGCATCGCGTTCCAGTCGCGCAGGAAAACGCCGCCGGGCTTATTCACGTCGGACCTGTCGGCTTCCGAAGAATGCGCTTCGATCTGCCGCAGGAGCTGAATATTCAACGGGCGATCGTAGCTGGCCAATTCCTGATTCACGATAATCAGATCGCAGCGGAAACCGCGCAAGCGCCAATACGTGTGCGCCAGCAGCAGTTCACGAATCAGCGGCAGATTGCGGATATCGCCGATCGTGACCACCAGCATCGGCAGGTCGCCCGAAATTCCGTACGCCCACAGCGCGGATTGCCCCAGCCGGTTTTGCAGCAGCCGCTCGCTAAGCGGACGAAGCCGCGCATTCGGATACAGCAAATGGCTGGCCAGCTCCTGGAAACGATGGGCGGCCGCGGGACCGATGCCCAGGTATCGAAACTCGAGCTGCGCCCGCGTCCAGGCCATCTCGAAAGCGCGCGACACAGATTCCGGACGCTTATATTTTTCAATCAGCGTGAGCAACGCCTCGCGCGAGGACGCGGTCAGCGTCAGGAATGAAATCTCCACCCGGTCCCGCGCTTCGAGCGCGACGCTGCATCGCAGGCTGAAAATCGGATCGAGCACGGCGCCGGTCGATCCGCTCAATTCGCGGCGTAGCGCATCCGGGGAGGAGACTCCATTGCCGCGGCCCAGAAACAAGGCTCGATCCGTCTCCCTCTGGATGCGGCCCAGCTCGACCGACGACGCTCCTATGATGAGATGGGCGGCCCAGATCGGCGCATCTTCAGGACCGCGCGGCCGCCGGTGCGCGATCAATACATCGTCGCCCAGCGCTTCCGTCTCGACGAACATCTTGGCGAACGCAGGATGCGCGGTATCGGTGCGATGCGGAGCCAGCGCCAGTTCCGCATAACTGGTCAGCTCGAGCTGCCGGCCGCGCAGCGTGCGATTGGTGATCGTCAATCGCCGCAGCTCGACTTCATCCTCAGCGGTGACCGTCACATCCATCGTCGTATCGATGCCGAGGACCGTGCGGTGGAACTCGGCGCGATCCGCGGAGAAACTCGCCGAGCTTGTTCCGAGGCGCCCGCCCACCGGATGATACGCCGCCGACCAGATCGCGTCCGACCGCAGATCGCGAATATAAATGAAACTGCCCCACGCATCGAGCGTCGTATCGGAGCGCCAGCGGGTCACATCGAATTCATGGGATCGGCTATAGCCACCGCCGGAGTTGGTGATCATCAGCGAGTAGTGCGCGTTGCCTTGCAAATGAGCACGCGGCACCGGCGTGTCTTCCTTCCACGTGCGTTCCGCCGGCTCTTCGTTGGTCACGGATCGCACGGGCGCCATGCGCGTCTGCTTCTCTTCCTCCGGCAACTTCGCAATCGGCAGCCGTTCAAATAGCAGGGATTCGACGGCCCGAATCCGAACGTCGGAATGGAAGCGTTCCTGCATTACATCGCGATGCAGAATATTGTTCAGCGCGATCAGGCTCATGCCCTGGTGATGCGCCATGTACGCGTAAATCACCACGCCGCGCTTGCCGTCCCGCTTATTTTCACGGCTGAAATCAATGGATTCGTAGTAGCCCATTGGACCGTTCAGGTCGAAATTTTCAAGCCGCCGCAGATTATCGATCGCCGCCGCCGGGTCCACCAGCAGCGCTAGCATGGTCGAGTAGGGCGAGACCACCAGATCGTCGGACAGGCCGGGCTTCAGCGCCAGCGCCGGCACGCCAAACGCCTTGTATTGATAAATCTGATTCGCGTCCAGCGCGCTGTAGGCCGATTCGGAGATGCCCCAGGGCACGCTTTTCTCATGCCCGTAGGCGATCTGGCGCTCCACCGCGTCCCGGCAGGCATGGTCCAGCAGGGAATTGGCGAAGCTGTGGGTGAACAGCCTGGGCATCAGGTATTCGAACATGGTGCCGCTCCAGGACAGCAGCGTGCGGCCGTTAGGCGAGGATGCCAAGGGCCGCGCCATCGCGTGCCAGTGCTCAATCGGCACGTCGCCTTTAGCGATCGAGACCAAGCTCGCCAGGCGGCATTCGCTGGCCAGCAGGTCGTAATGACTGTTGAATTCCAGCGGTCCACCTACCGCATAGCCGACCCCGAACAGCCGCCGGCTGGAATCATAGAGCAAAGCCATGTTGGTGGCCGCCGAAAGTTCTTTCGCCAAGGCGGACAACGCGCGCATTTTCTTGACCGTCTCGATTGCGTTGGCCTTGGCGTGGCTGTATTCGGAGGCAAGCTGATTCAGCCACGCCGCCACATCGGGCCGTAAATCGGGGGTGCCGCGCCACGCCAGAATCGCGTCCATCGGCGCGGATTTTCCTTCCGCCAGTGCCTTCAAAGACGGAGCCGTATGCACCACGCGGCGGCGCAGCTTCGGAATGTCCGGATTCAGCGCGGCCAAAAACGAATCGGGCGGCGTGCTCAGCGTTTCCATCCACAGCAGATAACGCTCCACCACGGCGATCCATTGGGCCACATCGCGCGACAAGTGGGCCACCCAGTAAGACCGCTCCTCGCGTTCTTCCTGCCAGCGGCGCGCATTGGTCAATTGCTGCACCGGAATCAGAACCATGCGCAACTGGCCGATCACCTGATCGCCCTCTACTTTGCCGCGCAGAATGCGGCGCAAGGCGCGCAGCGGCATCCTCATGGAGGGGTCCTCGCCCCATACCTCGCGCAAAATCGCCAGCGTGTCGGCAATCCCCTGAGGGCAGCGTCGATCGAGAATCGGCGCGGCCAGCAGTTCCTCGCAGCCGCGTTCGAGCACCCACAGGCTGGCCAGAAAATTGCCGCTGTCGACCGTCGAAACATAGCGCGGCAGCAGAGGCTGCTTCGATCTCGTGTCGTACCAGTTGAGCAGATGACCCTCATAGCGTTCGAGCGAATGGAGCGTCTCCATCGTCTTCGAACAGCGTTCCAGAAACTCATCCGCCGTCAGATACCCCAGGTCTGTGGCGGCCAGCGCCGAAGCCAGCCACAGGCCGATATTCGTGGGCGACGTCCGCTGCGCCACTTCGACCCGCAGCACCAGTTGCGAATTATCGGGCGGCAGCCAATTGGAATCCTGATTCACCAGATCGTCGAAATACCGCCAGGTCCTGCGCGCCGCGCGGCGTAAAAAACGAAGGTCGATCTTGTCTCTTCGAAACAGCGGAGCGGAGCCGTTCAGCCAGCGAATCAGCGCCGGCGAAGCGGCCCAGAGCGCCAGGAACGGGAACGTCGCGGACAGTGCGCCGCGGCCGTGCAGCACGATCATCAGCAGCACCGACAATCCGGTGACGCCCAGCATCTGCTGCATCGTAGTGCTGAGGTGGCGATGCACCTCCATCCCCGTCGCCTCCGCGGTCTGCCATTCCAGTAGATGGCGGCGGCTCAATGATTTGCGATAGCCGACGCGCACAATGGCGTCCACCGATACCCATGCCTGGTGCGGCAGAAACGCGATCATCACCAGGGAGCGAACCAGCTCGTCGGCTGCGCCCCTCCAGCCCTCCACCTCGCCCTGAATGTGGCGCGCTAGCCGGTCGAGCAGAGGTGCCAGCGCCAGAATCGCAATGGCGCCTCCAATCACCAGGCTCCACACGCCAGGCGCCGGGGACGCCAGCCAGCCGAACAGCAGCAGCACCAGCGATGCCACCGGAACCAGGCTCCGCCGCAGATTATCCAGGATGCGAAAACGGCTGATGGTAGAAAGGGAGTTGAGGACTTTGCCGCCGCTCTTCACGGGAACGTTCGAGAAAACCCAGGACGCAATCTGCCAATCGCCGCGAATCCAGCGGTGCATCCGCTTGCAATAGCTCACATAGTCGAGCGGCAGATTTTCGAAGAGTTCGATATCGCTGGCCAGGGCGACGCCCGCGAACGATCCTTCAATCAGATCGTGGCTCAGCAGCGTTTCATCCGGAAAGCGATCCCCCACCGTTTCATCAAACGCGCGCACATCGTAGATCGCCTTGCCGTGAAAAATTCCTTCGCCAAACAAATCCTGCTGCGCGTCGGAGACCGATTTGCAATAAGGGTCTGTGCCGGACGTGTCGGCGAAAATGCGAGTAAATCGGGTCGCCGTCGCGCTGGGCAGCGAAATACTCACCCGCGGTTGGATGATGCTGAACCCTCCCAGGCGAGTGTGGGTGACCGGATCGATCTCCACCTGGTTCAACGGATGCGCGATGGTTTCGATCATTCTGCGGGCGGTTCCCGGAGGAAGCTGTGTATCCGCGTCCAGCGTGATCGCGTAGCGCACCGGCACGGGCAGCTTGCCCGTAATCAGAATGTCCTCCGATCCCCGGCCCGTCAAAAACGCGTTCAAATCCTCGATTTTGCCGCGCTTTCTTTCGCGCCCGATCCAGCGCATTTCCGTCTCCGACCACACCCGGGGCCGGTGGAACAGCAAAAAACGCCCGCCTGGATAACGCTCATTCAGCGTGTTGATCCCGTCCCGCGCGGCTTCGACCAGAGCCTGATCGTCGGACGTGGTCTGGTGCGCGGCATCGACGAAATCGGAGAATAAAGCGAAAAAAAGATTCGGCTCCCGATTGGCCAGGTAGCGCACTTCCAGCTTTTCGACCTCCCGCCGCACCCCTCCCGCGCCGGTCAGCATCATCGGAATGACAACCAGCGTCGCATCCTCCGGAGGAATCCCCGATTTGAGAAAATCGAGCTTCGGAAGAGTATCGGGCGGCAGCAGCGCGATCACCAGGACGTTGATAATCTGCTGCGCCAGTTCGCTCAACGGGAACAGCGCCAGGATCGCCAGAATCCCCAACATCGTCCGCTGGCGCACTCCACCTTCCCAAGCCAGCGCCAGCGCCAGCGCCAGGAAACCGGCGGTCAGGCAGGTCACGCTGCCGATATACACGCCCGTCGCGTTGCGCCGAATCGACCGGACCAGCCGGATGCGGATCGGAACGCGCGATCTGGTCGCGGCCTCGAGTTCGGAAACAGCATCGGTCAGCAGGAAATGCGAAACGTGTCTGGCCCGCGCATCGGTGGCATGCTGCGCCAGCCCGATCGCCCGGCGCGCCACCTCGATTTCGCTCAGACTGCTGTTGCGAGAAATGCGCTCCACCACGCGCCGGCACTCGTCGCGGGTCGCGAAGTCGCTGCGCGGATAAATCCCGCCCGGGTCCGCGTCCAACTCCTTTTCCACCAGACTGACGGTTTCGAAAATCTCCGTGAAATCAATCCTCGAAAGCAGCCGCAAGCTGCCGAACGCATTGGCCACGGAAACGCGCTGCGCCGCTTCCTGCGTGTGCTCGCCGCGCACCAGTTCGTTCAGAGGAGTCTTGAAATGATCCTGAATCCACGCCCGTATGGGCGCGAGCGCTCCCTCCTCGTCCTGAAGTTGCTCCGCCAGCGAAGTGATGAAGTAAGGCTGCGTCGCGATCGGCTCCGTTTCGAGCAGCTTTATTAACCGGTCGACCTCAGAGGAGCCGTTGCGCGCTCCCGACGCCAGCCGGTTCGCCCACAGATACGCGGCTTCGCGCAGCTGCTGCGCCCGGTTCACCGCCGAAGCCAGCGCCGCCAGTTCCTCCACCAGCGCCATGCGCAGGAATAGAGGGAAAAACCACAGCGCGGCCGTCGACAAAGGAGTAGTTTTCTGAAACTCCTCCAGGCGGTTGGTAATGTTCGCCTGGCTGAGGCTCCGGTCCGTCTCCTTCACCAGCGATCGCGCCAGATCGAGGACCGGGGCATAGCCGTTTCCCGAAGGAGATTTCGGGAAATTGCGCGGCAAATGGCGCCGGATCTCCGAAATCTGCGTCCGGACTAGATAAGAGTTATCCAGAATCCATTCGGCCGATGCTGTCAGCGCCCGCCCCATGCGAGCGGCGGCCGCTAAATCGCGTCGCGCTTCATCGAGCACGATTTCGTTCTCATACAATCGCGCAAAAATAGATCCGCCGCTGCTGGAATCCGGCGGCGCGGGTAGCTGCGCAAGATCTTCGTCCAGTATGAAAATTGCCGGAGAGCCGGTGCTCTCCAAAGCCTTGATCACGCTCTCGACATCATGCGTCGCTGCGGTCGCCGTGATCAGCGATTCGCCCTCGATGCGCAATTGCGCGTACTTATCCTGATTTTCCGATTCGAATAAATGAACCGAATGTGCGCGCGCCGATCGCGCGGCTTCGTACGCCAGTTTGGGATCACCTTCGCCGAACGAATAGAATCCCAGAATCGTGTGGACGTTTGCTTTCATGCGTCGTCAGTCGACGCCTCAGCGGGTCCGGCCACGAACAGCATAGGTCAATAGACCGAGAAAGAAGAGCGAAGAGAAGACGAGGCCCGCAATTCTAACGGAAGCCGCCGGATTTCCACTGAGCGAAAGAACTGCTCCTAAGACTGCAATGATTGCGAACACGATCATCCATCCCAGCATTTTTCTTCTCTCCTTGGTGAATTCCGGCAGTTTTTCGGATGCAGGTTGAGGACCATTGCGGATGTCCTTTGTTTAGTTCAAACAAGCCTGTTAAAGGTCGGCAGAACATGCCGGTTTCCATGCAGGATTTGCCGCCCGGTCGAAGCGGGCTATTTCTGACCAGGAGTTTGCGCCGCCGCCGTGCTTGCCTCCGGCGGATAGATCAGGATCTCGATCTTTCCGTTGTCCCCCGCCTCTTCCGTTTTTCCGAGCCCCATGGTCTTAATGCGCGTGTCGTCCAGCCTGAAATTCTGCACCAGATAATTCCGAACCACCATGGCCTGCGCCTGCGTCGCGACCAGATCCTTGGAGGAATCGCCCTTCATCCCGCTAGACGCCGTAATCACCACTTCGCCGAATTTTCGGCCTTGCAGATACTGGCCCACCTCGTTCAGCATCTTCTTGCTCTTCAGCTTGGCGGCGTCCGGTTTATCGAAAATATCTTTCGGATCGTATTTGAATGATTTCTCCGCTGTCCGCGGCGGCAGCTTGGCGATTTCGTGCTTCTTCAACTCATCCGAATCGACATACCCCCGCTTGTTGAAAAAGCCCCGCAGCAGAAAATTATGCTTCAGCGCTTCCATATCCTCGTCGAGCGCGGTCACGCTAGCCGACGCTTTGTTATAAATCGTCCGGTCATTAATCAACGCACCTACCGTGCCCTGGCCGTGATTAATCTTCTGCGAAATATCGTCGATATTGGACGTCGCGCTTTGAATATTCTGCATCGACGCCTGCGTCGTATCTAAAATCTTATTGGTTTTGGCGAAAAGATCGGAAATATCCAGCGGCGGTTGCGACGCAATCGTCTCTCCGCCGCGCAATTGCGCCGCGTCCATCGATCCAAATGAAATCTCGATGTACTTGTCCCCCAGCATCCCCTCGGATTTGATGCTTGCCACCGAATCCATCTTCACGATGCTCTGCGTCTCTTTCGCCAGGTCCATCAGGACGACCACTTTTCCGTCTGGCTGCTTCGGCAATTTGATATTTTTGACGGACCCTTTGCGGATCCCACCCACGCGCACGTCAGCCCCTTCGTCCAATCCCGCCACATTATCGAAATCGGCCCTGACTTTGTAGTTCGAACGGAACATCGATTCTCTGCTGCCGATCAAAAATACACCCGTCGCCAGGATCGCCAGGGTAATAATGATAAATATTCCGAGCCTTAAATTCTGTGACATATTTGCCTCACGCCGCATCGCTCAGGAACTGCGCGACAAACGGATCCTTGCTTTTTTCCAGGTCTTCGAACGTGCCGGAGATTAAAATATTGCCTTCCTTCAACATCACGATGCGGTCGGAAAAATGATGCGCCGCATGCATGTCATGCGTTACCACAATCGATGTCACGTCCCGCTCCTGGCGCAGTTTTTCGATCAACTTGCCGATCTCAGCGGCGGTAATCGGGTCCAGCCCCGCCGTCGGCTCATCGAATAAAAGAATCTCCGGATCCAGCGCCAGCGCGCGCGCCAACCCCACCCGCTTGCGCATGCCCCCCGATATATCGGACGGCATTTTTTCCAGATCCTTATCTAGCCCCACACTCAGCAGCAGCGCGCGAACTTTTTCGTTGCGCTCCGCATCGGACATCTTGGTATGGCGCCGCAGCGGGAATGCGACATTCTCCGAAATCGTCAGCGAATCGTAAAGCGCGCCTTCCTGAAATAGGAACCCGACCTTCACCCGCATCTGATTTAATTGCTCCATTTCGAGATGCGTCGTATCCTCTCCTCGTATACAAATCGAGCCGGCGTCGGCCTTTTCAAGCCCGATCAGCAATTTCAACAGGACACTTTTTCCCGTCCCACTCTGCCCCAAAACAGCCAGAATCTCTCCCTTATTTACGGTCAGGTCGATTCCCTTCAGCACCTGCTGCTCGCCGAACGATTTGCGTAATCCTTTGACTTCCACCGGATGCGGTTCCATTAGTTCCTCAGGTTGGAAAAAATACCAGAATAAAGCGCACTAAAACCACGTCCGCCAAAATAATAAAGAGCGATGAGATCACCACGGAGCTGGTCGCGGACCGACCCACGCCCTCCGTTCCTCCGCGCGTTCGCATTCCTTGAAAGCAGGATACGGTGCCGATAATCAGCCCATATACACAGGTTTTAAGGGTAGGGGGAAGAAAATCGCTGAACGAAACGCCATTGAGTCCGTTGGTGATAAAATACTTGAGCGAAATCGGCTCTGTCATCGTATTCGCCACCCAGCCCATGAAAATTCCGCACGCGTCGGCGGCTAGCGTCAACAGTGGAAGAACCACAATACAAGCCAGAATGCGCGTCGCCGCCAGGTATTTATAAGGATCCACCGCGGAGGCTTCCATGGCGTCGATCTGCTCGGTGACTCTCATCGAACCTAGCTCCGCCCCAATCCCCGCGCCGATGCGTCCGCTGGCCACCAGGCCGGTAATAATCGGACCCATTTCCTTGATGATCGAAAACACGATCATCGTCGGCAACATCCCTTTCGCGCCGAACCGCACCAGGCTGGCCCGCGATTGCAGCGAGAGAACCACCCCGGTCGCCGCCCCCGCCAGCGCAACCAAAGGAAGCGATTTCGATCCCGCCGCGTCCATCTGATGCACGAATTCCGGGAATTCGAACGGCAACGTGAACATCGATTTCACCACTCGGGCGCAAAACACCCCGAGTTCGCCAAACCATTCCAATCCCGCCGTCAGGAAGTCCGTTTGCGCGCGTCCTTGCACGGCCGGTGCCGTAACCGAAGTAGCCATCGTCCGATCTAGAGCCCGTTTGATGCCAAACTAAAAAGTCCATAAGTTCCAGCCACTTACCGCTCCAAATCAATCCTCGGCAAGCAATTCTTGCCCGAGCCATGCAAAAAATCATCAGATCACTGATTTCCCGCTAGTCGACAGTCGTGTTTTGGATGCGCCCAATTGCCGCACCGATAGCAATGAAAACCATGGTCCGTTGTGGGGCAGGTTAGCCAACCGTAGAGGCGCGCCACTTGTGCGCCAAGGGCAAAAAGCCAAATTATACTGTTAGCAAGCGGATGCGGACCTATTTTCATGTCGACATGGATGCGTTTTTTGTGTCGGTGGAAGAGCTGTTCGAT
>JBEKPC010000073.1:0-24656 GCA_049521155.1 Bryobacteraceae bacterium | reverse complement strand
AGCCAGCTGGGCCTGAAGCTTTTTCATCTGGGCCTCGAACTCGGGGCCGGGGAGGCTGGCTTTTTGCATTTCCGGCTCCAGCGCCTCGATGCCGAATCCATATGGGATACCATTCATTACGCCTCCGACGATCTGAACCTGGCAGTGGGCGGCAAATCGTTCCAACTCGCTGTCGCTGACAAAAAGAAACTTCCTCAAGAGGAAGATTCCGACATGAACCGCCGCGGCGTCTATTTAACTCGCGGCTACATCCCCAGCACAGACGTGATGAATAATTTTCTGATGTCCTTCGATGTCGACGACGGACGTACGCCGTGCCCGATCCGCACGCAGACCGTGACTGCTCCACAGGCGCTGTTCACCATGAACGGCGAGTTGGTGGAGAAAGAATCGGGAAAGCTGGCCGCCTTGGTGCTGAAGGAAACCTCCGGAGATTTCAACGCCGCCGTCGCATCCGCCTACGCGCGAACACTCGGGCGGAAGCCTTCCGCCTCCGAGCTCGATTATGCGCTCACCTATCTCGAAAAAGATCCGGCGCGCATGAAAGAACTGGCATGGCTGCTGTTCAATCTGGACGAGTTCATTTATGTCAGATAGCCTCCACAACCTGTATCCATGCGGCAAAATCGCCCGCCGCCGGTTTCTGTTTCAATCGGCCGCCGGATTCATGGGATCGGCGCTAAGCTCCCTTTGGGCGGATAACGGCCAGATGATGCAGGATGCTCGCCTGCCAGGTCCTGCGCCCGCCAAGTCCGTCATTTTCCTCTTCATGTGCGGCGGCGTCAGCCACATCGATACCTTCGATCCGAAAGACAACAAGTTCGCCGGCAAGATTATGGACGCCATCGGCTTCGGCGACAACAACGCCCCCATGAAGCGCCCCGTAATCCCCATTCTGCGGACCTTCAAACCCTACGGCCAGTCCGGCATCCCGGTTTCCGATTGGTTTCCGAACATCGGAGAAACCATCGACGACATCGCCGTGGTTCGCTCCATGTACTGTCATCAGACGAATCATTTCCCGGCCGTGCTAGAGGGAGCGACCGGAAAACCCCTCCGCCAGTTTGAGCATCCATGTTTGGGAAGCTGGGTTTCCTACGCCCTCGGCACCGCGAACAAGGATCTGCCGACCTTCGTGAATATCGGACGGCCTTCCTCGCCCGTGCAATTGTCGGGAGGCTACCTCGGCGCCAGCTACTCCGCGACCCCTTTCCAGCCTGGTGATGTTCCGATCCCCAATCTGCTGCCTCCAAAAAATTCGACTGGCAGACAGCGCGATCGGGAAATGCAAGCGCTGTTCGAGCTCGATAAACAGTTCCGCACGGATTACGAAATCGAAAGCGAAAT
Source organism: Bryobacteraceae bacterium (assembly GCA_049521155.1). GTDB lineage: Bacteria > Acidobacteriota > Terriglobia > Bryobacterales > Bryobacteraceae > Palsa-187. The sequence goes on along the minus strand of JBEKPC010000073.1, from coordinate 23,309 downwards.
TGCAGGACGCACCCGAGCGTTCGAACTCGCCGGCAGCATGATGCTGAAGGCTCCCGCGATCGTCGATTTCTCAACCGAACCGGACCATGTGAAAGACATGTACGGAATCGGCGTTAAGGAAACCGACGATTTCGGCCGTCAAATGCTACTCGCCCGCCGTCTCGCCGAAAACGGAGTTCGCTTTATCCAGATCTGCCATGCCGGCGGCGGCAACGGAGCCTGGGACGCCCACGACGATATGAAATCTCACGCGCCTCTGTGCCGCTCGGTCGATAAACCAATCTCCGGCCTCATCCGCGATCTGAAACAGAGGGGCATGCTCGACAGTACGCTGGTCGTCTTCACCAGCGAATTCGGCCGCACTCCCTGGTCGCAAAATACCACCGGCCGGGATCACAACGCGATGGGATTCTCATCGCTCCTCGCCGGCGGTGGCGTGAAGGGGGGCGTGATCGAAGGCGCCACCGATGAGGTCGGATACAAGGCGGTAGAAAAGCCCCACTATATCGCCGATCTTCAGTCGACGATCCTGCGGCAGATGGGCCTGAATTATAAGAAGATGGATTTCGTCCTCAATGGCCGCCCATTCCATTTGGTGGAAGAAGGCCTCGGCCCCATCGAAGCGATTCTCCGCTAGATCACCGAGCCGCCATGCGTTAGCATGCGGATATCAAAACCCAAACAGGCGCGCCGGATTATCCACCAGAATTTTTTGCCGGATCTGCGGATCGGGCGCCCACACTTGCAATTGATTGAACAGTCGCCCGTCGTCGATCACCAGGCGCGGCGTCACGTCGGTTGGATGCGCCGAAGCGGCGGTATTGGGATGCGGCCAGTCCGTTCCCCATATAACGCGATCCGGATTGGCCACGATCAATCCTTTGGCGAACGGCGCGACATCCGCATAATCCGGAGCCTGCTTCGACGCTCGATAGGCGCCGGAAAGCTTGACATAAGCCTTGCCTGCGCGGACTAGGTCGACCAGATCGGCGAATCCCGGCTGCTCCGGCCCGCGACCCGCTTCGATGCCCCCAAAATGATCGAACACCACCGGCTCCGGCGCGGCGAATACCAGGTCCTTGATCCCCGTGATCACGGCCACGTTGATGTAGATCTGAAGATGCCAGTCGCGGCCCTTGATGCGCTCCATCGCCGCGGTAAAACGCTGGCGAGCAGCGGCTGCGTCTGTCTGGACGCCGGTCGTAAGATTCAGACGAATGCCACGAATACCAGCCTCGGCCATTGCGTCCAGATCCTTCTCCGGCGTCTTCTCGTCGATCACCGCGATTCCACGGGCATTCGCGCCACGCGCCTTGATCCCGTAAAGCGTGGCCGAATTGTCGGTTCCGTAAACGCTCGGCGTCACGATGACCACCCGCTTGATGTGGAGCGCCCGGTGCAGCGCCGCCATCTCCTGTGGCAGAGCCATCTCCGGCGTATAAGTCCGGCCGGGAAAGAACGGAAATTTGTGCGCATCGCCAATGATATGGGTGTGGCAGTCGCACGCGTCGGACGGCACCGCGAAATCCACCTGCGTAAACGGATGGATCCCTTTGCCCTGCAGCACCGCGCCTGCCGCAATTGCTTTCATGATGGCGCCGCGCCGCGTCAGCATCTCTTCCTCTATTAACGCAGATATCGTAGGCCACGCGAAACCTGCGAAGGTATAAGTGTATCTACAAATTCTGAGGTGATTTATGAAATGCGCACACCTGAAACAAATCGACCCGTCCGTGAAACCTCATACCAAAGGTTGCGAGGAATGCCTGAAATCCGGCGACACCTGGGTGCATCTGCGCCTCTGTTTGACCTGCGGACATGTCGGATGCTGCGATTCGTCCAAAAATAAGCACGCCACCAAGCACTTCCACGCCACCCATCATCCGATCGTGCGCTCCCTCGAGCCCGGCGAGAACTGGATGTGGTGCTACATTGATGAAATTGTGATGGAGTAGCGATGCCGGAACAAGACCCGATGTTCCCCACGCTCGACGATGCGCAAATTGCCCGGCTCATCTCGTGCGGCGAAAAGATTACCAAGGAGCAGCGGGATATCGTTTTCGATCAAGGCGATGCGCAGCATGGCGTGTTTCTGGTTCTGGACGGAAGCATCGGGTTCGAGCTGATTCACCAGGTCCTGAAAAGAGGGATGTTTACCGGCGAAGTGAACCAGCTTTCGGGCCGCCGCAGCCTGGTACGCTGCCAGGCGCTCGAAAAGAGCACACTGATCGAAATCAGCCGCGCGAATTTGCAGCAAGTCATCCAAAATGATGCGGAGCTGAGTGAAATCATGTTGCGGGCCTTCCTGTTGCGGCGCACGCATCTGATCAGGAACTCGGTGGGTGACGCGGTGTTGATCGGATCCAGCCATTCCGCCGATACCCTCCGTTTGCAGGGCTTTTTATCGCGCAATGGCCATCCGCATACCTATCTTGACGTGGAGCGCGATCCCGATACGCAAACCGTTCTGGATCAATTCGCCATTCCCGTAACCGACATTCCGGTGCTGATCTGCCGCGGTACCCTGGTGCTGCGAAATCCCAGCAACGCCGAAGCGGCGGAGTGCTTCGGATTGAACGCTGGCATCGACGAACAGAGCGTCTACGACCTGATCGTGGTTGGCGCAGGCCCAAGCGGCCTGGCCGCGGCGGTTTATGGAGCCTCCGAGGGCTTGAGCGTGCTCGTGGTCGAGACCAACGCGCCGGGCGGGCAGGCTGGTTCCAGCTCGCGCATTGAGAATTACCTCGGCTTTCCCACCGGCATCTCCGGTCAGGAGCTGGCCGGGCGGGCGTTCGTGCAGGCGGAAAAATTCGGCGCAAAGATTGCAGTCGCCCGATCCGCGCGAAGTCTTAAATGCCTGAAAACCCCCTATGCAGTGGAACTGGACGACGGAAACTCGGTGCACGCCCGCACCGTAATCGTAGCGGCGGGGGCGCAGTACCGCAAACCGGACCTATCGAACCTGGGCCAATTTGAAGGCGTCGGTGTGTACTACGGCGCAACGAAGGTCGAGGCTCAGCTTTGCGGAGATGAAGAGATCGCGATCGTTGGAGGCGGGAATTCAGCGGGGCAGGCCGCTGTTTATCTTTCGTCGCACGCCAAACATGTTTATCTGATGGTGCGCGGACCAAGCCTGTCGTCTACGATGTCGCGATATCTGATTTCGCGGATTGAAGCGTCCAAGGAAATCACCCTCATGACGTGGACCGAGATCGAGCAATTGGAAGGCGACTCGCATCTGGAGCGCATTCATTGGCGCAACAAACAGACGGGCGAGACCGGTGTTTATGACGTCCGGCATGTTTTCATGATGACGGGCGCCTGTCCCAATACGCAGTGGTTGGACGGATGCCTGGCGCTCGATGAGAAGCAATTCATCAAAACCGGCGCAGAAACCGGAACCGACTGGCCGCTACAGCGCAGTCCCTATTTGCTCGAAACAAGCCTGCCCGGCGTTTTCGCCGTAGGAGACGTTCGCGCAGGCAGCATGAAGCGCGTGGCCGCCGCGGTGGGCGAAGGATCCATGGCAGTCCAGTTCGTCCACAAAGTGCTAGCGGAATAACCCCTGGCGTAAGTCAGGGGACTGCTTACCCAAGCTCACCTGCCGACGCCCGCAGGAATTCTGACTTCTGACTCCTGACTCCTGACTTCTTCCGCAGGCGCTTCAAACCTCACGCTCACCAACTTCGACACTCCCGGCTCCTGCATCGTGACACCATACAGAGCCTGCGCCGCCTCCATCGTCCGCTTCGCGTGCGTAATCACGATGAATTGCGTCGATACCGACATCTCTTTGATCAGCCGCGTCAGTCGCATGATATTCGGCTCGTCGAGCGGCGCGTCGACCTCATCCAATATGCAGAACGGGCTCGGCGTGTAGCGGAAAATCGCCATCAGCAGCGCCATCGCCGTCAGCGATTTCTCGCCACCCGAAAGCAGTGCGATGTTCTGCAATTTCTTTCCCGGAGGCGAGGCCAGAATATCGATCCCGCTCTCATTCAGATTCGCCTCGTCGGTCAACCGCATCTCGCCCTGGCCGCCTCCGAACAGCGTTTTGAACATCCCCCGGAAATGATCGTTGATCGCGTCGAAGGCGTCCTTGAAACGCCGCCGCGATTCCACATCCAGTTCCTGAATCGCCTTCTCCGTATCGCGAATCGAGTCCAGCAAATCCTGCCTCTGCGTGTTTAGAAACTCATACCGCTGGGAGGCTTCCTGGAATTCCTCCAGCGCCTGCGTATTCACCGGACCCAGCGCCTCGATTTTCGCCCGCACATCCTGATACTTTGTCTCGATTTCAGCCACACCCGCTTCATCCAACTCGACTTCTTCCGTCGAAGCCACTTCCGCCGCGGCGATGTTCAACTCCTTGCGGGAAGTTTCATCCAAATACTTCAATTCCGATTGCTTTCGCACCAGCTCCAGTTCGATCTCGGCCCGTTTTTCCTGCGCCGCCTGCGATTCCACGCGCAAGACTTTGAGCGATTCATCGAGCGCCGCCAGCCCCGCGCGGCTCTCCGCCTCCTGTGCGGCTAATTGCTCCACTAGCTCAGCCGCCGCGGCCCGATACTCGGAAAGCTCCGTCGCCCGTTGATCCAGGTCGATATTATCCGCCAGTAACCGCGCTCTTTCGACTCCCAGCCTCTCCAGCTCACTTGCCAAATTTGCCCGCCGCGACGCTAGCTGCTTCGTCTGCATGTCAAGTCTTGCCAGCGACGATTTCTCAGATCGCGCGCGCTCTTCGAGACCAGCCAGTTCTGCTCGTAGCGCCGCATGCTCTTCGCCCACGCTGTGCGCATGCCCCTGCAATCGCTCGAATTCGCCGCGCTCTAACTCCAGGGCTTTTTCCTGATTGAACCGGGCCTGCTCTTTCTCGGCCACTAGCGCCTGGCTCTGCTCGCGTTGCGCCCGCGACCGGGCGTCCTCTTTACCCAAACGATCCAGTTCCAGGCGAGCCACCGATAACCGCGACCCCGCTCGCGCATATTCTTCCGCCAGCTTCCGCTGCTCGTGGCCCAGCGCCAGCGCGTCTTTTTCACGCGTCTGCAACGCCGCCCGAAGCTGCTCCAACTCTTCCGCCATCTGCGCCGTCCCGCGCTCCAGCTCTTCCAGTTCCGTCGTGAACGCTTCCTGTTCCCGCTCCCGCGCGTCCACTTGTCCGATCAAATCGCGCAGCTCCCGCTTCAACGCCAAGGGACCGCCGCCCGTTTTGCGGCCGCCGCTCACCGCGTGCCCGTGATAGCTCACGCCGTCCTGCAATAGGAAGTAGCAATCCGGATTCGAAGTGGCCAGGCGCTGCGCGGCGCCGCGATCGGTCACTAAGAAACATCGCGCCAGCCGTGGCAACAGCCCTTGCGGAGCCTGCGCAAATCCATTAGTCAACCGCAGCGTATCGCGCAGCCGCCCGACAATTCCCGGATCGCTCGACAAATCGGGAGCGTGCGGCGACGCCGCGCTTTTCTCCGGATGAACCAGGAAGGTCGCTCGTCCATCGGCTTCCGCGCGCATCAACTCTACGCCGTGCTCCGCCTCCGTCCATCCGCCCACCACCACGTATTCCAACTCTTCGTGTAAAAAGGCCTCGCAAGCTTTTTCCCAAGCCGCATCGGCCACTTCGACGAAATCCGCCAGCACTCCAGAGGGCTTGAAATTCTCCACCTGTCCGCGCTCGACTTGTGTAAACAACCGCTTTACGGAATCGGTCGTATATGCGCGGTGCGAAAGAATTTCTTCCAGCGAATCCCGGCGCGCTTTCTGCTTCGAGAGCACTCCACGAAGCTGTTCCAGCTTCTGCCGCATCTCCAGAGTGCGCGCCCGCCTCTGTTTGATTTCCTCGTCCACACGTTGGCGCCGGTCGGCTAGCGATTCCAGTTCCATTTGCTGCGCCGAAAGCTTGGTCGATAGCTCCGCCTTCACTTCTTCCAGGCGCGCCAGATCTCCCGTCGCCCCGTCTTCTTCTTTCCGTGCCCGCGCCGTATCCCGATCCACCGCCGCTAGAAATTCATCGATTTGCGCCAGTTGATTCCGTAAATTTGAAGACTCGCCCAACAATCTCAGAACTTGGTGCCGGGCTGTTTCGAGCCCTTTTTCGCGCTGCCGCAGATCGGCCTGCAATGCGTCGCGCTCGGAAGTTTTCGCGCGCATCATTTCCTGAAGCGCCAAGCCTTCCTGCTCGATACCGGCTACAGCCTTTGCATGAACGTCAAGCTCGGCCAGCTCACGCTCATGGCGCGCTTCGAGTTCCTGCGTCTCCGCCTCGCCCGCAGCCAGCCTTTCGCCGATCGACCCGATCTGCTTCGCTTGCAATTCCAAGCGCCCGCGCGTCCGCTCCGATTCCAGGTTCAATTCCGCGACTTTACCGCGCGCCTCGGTCAACTCTTTCTCCGTCCGGTAGCACGATTCGCGCGTCGCGCCGTGCTCGCGCTCTTTTTCCTGCACCTGCGTCGCGATTCCGTGGAACGATGCCTGCGCCTGATTCAGATCCAGAGCCAGCTTCGCCGCTTCCCTTTCCAGCATCCGAAAACGTCCGGAGACAGCTTGCCGCAAATGGGCCACCATGTCCGTCCGCAGCTCTTCATAGCGCTTCGCTTTCGAAGCCTGCCGTTTCAGCGAATTCACCTGCCGGCCGACTTCTTCCAGAATGTCGAACACGCGTGAAAGATTCTGCTTCGCACTTTCCAGCTTCGACTCCGCCAACCGTTTGCGTGTCTTGTATTTGCCAATCCCCGCCGCCTCTTCGATAATGGCCCGCCGGTCGGCCGGCTTATTGGAAAGAATCTGCCCGATGCGCCCCTGCTCGATAATCGCGTAGCTCTCCGGGCCAAGACCGGTGCCGGAAAACAAATCCTGAATGTCACGCAATCGCGCCGATCGCCCGCCAATCAGATATTCGCTCTCCCCGGACCGATACAAACGGCGGGTAATCACGATATCTTCGTGCTTCGGATGATGGCCGTTGCCGTTTTGCTCCATAGGCTTGGCGGTTTCCGGATCCCACATCGTCAGCGTGACTTGCGCCATTCCAAGCGGCTTCCGATCCCGCGTCCCGGCGAAAATCACGTCTTCCATGCGGGCGCCGCGCAGGCTCTTCGCGCTTTGCTCCCCGAGCACCCAACTGATGGCGTCGCTCAGGTTCGATTTTCCGCAGCCGTTCGGACCCACCACCGCGGCGATGCCCGAACCGTGAAATCTCATATCGGTCCGGTCGTAAAACGATTTGAAACCTTGGATATCGACGCGTTTTAGTTTGAGCACGGGAGCCCCTTCTTTTTTGACGTTCACTCAGGGGGGAGTGACTCCATCGTAAACCGATCCGCGGCAAAAGTAAAGCACTACCCTACTGAGGGTTGGGGTGTGGCTTGAATAACCCCTACATCTGGGGTTAGACATACTCAATCAACGACATAAACCCATAATCCATATGCATCTGTTGATGGCAATGAAACAGCGTTTTCCCCGGATTATCGGCTGTAAAATCGGCCTCGACGATTGTTTTTGGCTGCACCACTACAACATCTTTAAATACGCCGCTGGTCGCTATACCCGCTATGCTTCGTAACTCGAACATATGCCTGTGCAAATGGAGCGGATGCGCCTCGTCACTGCGATTGTCGAACACCATTCGGTATCGCTTCCCTGCCCTCACCTGGATAGGATCAGTCTTCGGCCACTCTTTGCCGTTGATCGTCCATTTATCCACCCAGCGGCTGCCGGCGAATTTCTTTTCGATCACTAAGGGGATCTTTTCCACCACTTCATCGTTACCGGCCCGACCGAAAACGGTGTAATCCCAGAGGTTTTTCGATGGTGTAACCCATTGCGGCGCAGTTGTTTGCCCGGAATATTCAAAGACAATTCCCAGTCCAGCCTTGCGGTCGCGATCATCGGTTGCGCCGAGAATCCAAACGCCTGGCCGGTTCATTTCAACGATAGCGTCGATCCGCTCGGCTGGGCCAAGCTCTAGAATCGGAACGGATTTCGGCGTCGCTATCGGATTCCCGTCCATGGCAACTACCGTGAAGGGATGGCCTGCAAACGCGATTCTCCTTTGCATGGTTGCACTTGCATTCAAAATACGAAGCATCACGCGCTGACCTTGTTTAACGCGAATAGGCTCACCGAAACCGAGCGCATGGCTGTTGATGGAACCATGCTTGTACGCTACATCCATCGAATCCGCAGCTTGCGTGAAATAGGGGTCCCATTCGCGCAGCGCGAGAAACACTTCCTGGTCGAACGCCCCCGGATCGTGCTGGGGTTCAATATAGATAAATCCGAACTGTCCGGTGTAGGCGCCGCGGTTTAAGTTCCGCATTGCCATCACATGCGTGTGATACCAGCGCGTGCCGGAAGGCGACGCGATAAAGCTGTAGCGAGCATTCCCATGGGGAGTAATCACCGGGGTGCCTTCTTCAATCGATCCATCGACTTCGGAGGGAATGTGCAGGCCGTGCCAGTGGACGATTTCCGGTTCGGCGGTTGCGTTATCGACCTGGATCGTGACGCGCTGGCCTTCTTTCATACGTAAAAGAGGGCCTGGAGAGGCGCCGTTGTAGCCGGTTGTCTTGATGATCGTCCTGGGTGCAATTTCGAGTGAAATATGGTCGATTAAGAGCCGGTAATCGACGCGTTCTTGTGCTTTAAGGACGTTTAAGGATGCCAATGCGAGCAGTTCGCGGCGCGTCATCCCCTCAAGTGTAATAATCAGGGCTGGCTCCCGTCTTGACTTTTAGATGCTCGCTTACGCAATGGTGAAACCGCTCGATCAAATGTACGAAGCGCATCACAGCATGGTATTCCGAACTGCGTACCGGATTACGGGCAACGCGGCGGATGCTGAGGATGTGCTGCAAACCGTTTTCTTGCGAATGGTTCGGGGAAATCCGGAGGTCGAAAATCCGGAGAGTTATCTGCGGCGCTCAGCGGTCAACGCGGCGCTCGATGTGGTGCGGGCGCGGCATGATAACGACACTCTCGAACCGGAACGGATGGCGGCCAGCGGATCCTGCACGGAGCTCAGCGAACTGCGCGACACCTTGCGGCGTGAACTTTCAAAACTGCCTCCGCGAAATGCGGAAATGTTTGCGATGCGATTTTTTGAAGGGTACACCAATCCGGAGATCGCGAAACTGTTGGGGATTTCTCAAGTCGTGGTGGCGGTGACGCTGCATCGGACGCGGCGCAAATTGCAAAGAGAGATGGGAGGCTCGCGATGAGCAATCAGGATTTTGAACGGGTGCTCGATTCGATTCGCGAGGAAGACCCGGGGATGGACGTGATCCGCGCAGCGTCGGAAAGGGTGCGGGCGAAGCTGGAAATGCGCGCCGTGGATATGGGTGGGAGATTGAACTCCTGCGAGGACTTTCGGGCGCTGGCTGACGCTTATCGCGAAGGATCGTTGAGCGAGGCTCGGCACATGCTGGTGGAGGACCATCTGCATTCGTGCGTGGCGTGCCGCCGGTTTTTTCGCGGTGATCAGAAAAGCACTGTGGTGATGATGCCTGTGCGCCGATCGAGAGTGGGAGTGGTGTTGCCGTGGGCGATTGCGGCGGCGGTGCTTCTTGTCGCTGGATTCACACTGCCGGAATATTTCAACGTTCTGTTTGCTCCTTCCGGAGCAAGGGCTTCGGTGGCTTCGATTGATGGAGAGCTTTATCAGGTAGCGCCAAATGGACTGACGCTGCTGACGGTGGGTTCGCCCATTGCGGAGAACGAACAGGTTCGGACGGCAAAGGATTCACGGGCAGTTTTGAAATTGCGCGATGGATCCCTGGTCGAAATCGCCGAGCGGAGCGATTTGCGGTTGAACGAGCGATGGAGCGGAAAAACGGTGGCTCTGGAACGGGGCAGCGTGATGGTGGAAGCGGCGAAGCAGAGGCGGGGACGTTTGGAAATCATGACGCCCGATTGCATGGTGTCTGTAAAAGGGACTATTTTCAGCGTTAGCCGCGGATTGAAGGGATCCCGCGTATCGGTGGTCGAGGGTGAAGTAAAAGTCGAGAAATCGACGGGGATCGAATGGCTGCATCACGGCGATCAGACAGCAACGAGTCCGACGATGGCGCGGACGACGGTCGCTGCCGACATTTCATGGAGTGAGAATTCGGCTAAGTATGTCGCGCTGCTGAGCGAGCTATCGACGGTTCAGAAGAGGCTCGATGCGATGCCGGGGCCGGAGATGCGCTACAGCTCGAAGCTGACGGGGGTTTTGCCGGTGAATACGGCGGTATTTGTTTCGATGCCGAATCTTTCTTCGACACTGGCGGAGGCGAATGCGATTTTCGAGGAGCGGGCGAAAGAGAGTCCGGCGCTGAACGAGTGGTGGAATGCCGAAGGCGCGCAGAAGGTGCGGAAGATTGTTGATCAGGTGCGGACGATCAGCGATTATCTGGGAGATGAGATTGTACTCGCGGTGCCCGCGGTGGGAGGGGTTTTAGGGCAGCCGGTGATGGTCGCTGAGGAGCGGAAGAAGGGATTGAAGGAGTATTTGACGAGCTTGCCGGGGAATCCCCGCCCTGACGACCGGGGTTATGAGGTGACTGAACAAGGAAATCTGGTGGTGATGGGGCAGACCGGAACCGGGTTTGAGTCGACTGAGTTCGGAAAACGCATTGCGCAGAGTTATGCGTCGGGGGCGGGATGGCTTTTCGCGGCGGACATGGAACAAATTCTGGCGGGGCGCGTAGAAGATTCCAAGACCATGAACGTTGGCTATCTGATCCTCGAGCGAAAGCAGAATCTGGGGCGCACTGAGAACAGCGCTACGGTGAGCTTTCGCGGGGAGCGTACGGGAATTGCTAGTTGGATCGCGGCGCCGGCGCCGATGGGGACACTTGATTTCATTTCTCCGGATGCGACGTTTGCGGCGTCGTTCGTGGTGAATAATCCGGCGGTGCTGCTGAGCCAGTTCCCGGATATTCAGAAGATGACAGGCTTCGAATTGGCGCAGGACATTGCCGGGACGCTGGGCGGTGAGATGACCATCGCGGTGGATGGGCCGTTGCTGCCGACGCCGGGCTGGAAGGTGGCGATCGAGGTGAATAATCCGGCGCGCCTGGAATGGTCGATCGAGCAGATGGTGAAGGCGGCGCAACAGGCGCAGCCGGAGTTGAATGTTCAGCTCACGGATGAACTGACGGGCGGGCTGACGTACTACACGCTAAGCTCGGCGAAGAGTCCGGTGTCGGTCAACTACGTTTTCACCGATGGATATTTATTGATGGCGCCGAATCACAGCTTGCTCTCGACGTCGATTCAGAATCGGACGCTGGGGATGACGCTGACGAGCTCGCCTACATTTAAGGCGTTGTTGCCGCAAAATGGCCAGATGAATTTTTCGGCGCTGGCTTATTACAACGCGAGCGCGGCGATTGCGCCGATGGCGGATCAATTGACGAATACCAAATTTCTGACGGCGGAGCAGAAGAAAGCTCTGGCGGCGCTGACGGCGGATCGGGCTCCCACGCTAATTTACGCGTATGCGAAGGCGGATCGGATTGTGGCGGCGACTCGGGGGAGTTTTTTCGGCTTGGGATTGGACACGCTGGTAGGATTGAATGGAGTGAAGGGATTGATGGGGCCGGTGTTGGGGAAGTTGTGAGGATCGGAAAAATCCCCGCCCTCACGGGACGGGGTTATCTAGCGGCCAGAGTCCTACAACCACGCAGTCCGGGCGATGCCCGGATGGACCGATTGGCAATCGGTCCGCAGGTTGGCAACCTGCCCCACATGCCGCGGAAGTAGGTTAACGAACGATGCAACCTGTGATTGAATTGGCGGGGCTGGGGGTGCGATTTGGGTCCCGTGACATTTTGAAGGACTTGCGCGTTTCGCTTTCTGGACGCACGATCGGGTTGCTTGGGCCGAATGGCGCGGGGAAATCGACGCTGATTCAATCGCTGCTGGGGTTTTGTCCGCTGACTTCGGGGACGGCTAGCATTTTCGGATACGACATCCGCCAGCAGCAGAAGCAGATTCGCACCGTGGTCGGCTACATGCCGGAGAACGATTCGTTCATTGCCAACATGACCGCGGTTTCGTTCATCCGCATGATGGGTGAGTTGAGCGGATTGCCTCAGGATGCGGCGCTCGAACGGGCCCATGAAGTTTTGTTTTACGTGGGGCTGGGTGAAGCTCGGTATCGGCCTTTGGGAACTTATTCGCTGGGCATGAAGCAACTGGCGAAGCTGGCGCAGGCGATTGTGCATGGGCCGAAGCTGGTGATTCTGGATGAACCGACCAATGGCCTGGATCCGCCGGCGCGCATCCGCATGATCAAGCTGATTGGCGAGATGAGAGCGGTCAGCGATATGCACATTGTGCTTTGTTCGCATCTGCTGCGCGACGTGGAAGAGACTTGTGAAGAAGTGCTGATCATGAAGCAGGGCCGTATTGTCCACTACGCGAATCTGGAAGAAGAGCGGCGGGCGAACAAGCGGTTTGTGGAACTGGAGACGCGCGGGAACGATGCAGGATTCGCGGATGCGCTGACTTCGCTGGGATGCGAATGCTCGACCGGCGGATTTGGAAGGTTGAAGATGGTTTGTCCGGTGGGGTTCGAATTGCGGGAGATTTACAGGCTGGCGGCGGAGAGGGATTTACAGTTGCGGCGGCTGAATTACAGGCGGGATACGTTGGAGGATATTTTTTTGAAGGCGATGGAGAATTGAAATGCGTGATTATCCCCTCCCTGACGGTCGGGGTTCGGTGTCGGGGCGGTGGTCGGCACAAAGAGGCCAGCTCAAGCCGACGCTCGAAGCTGAAGCGGAGCAATAATGGCGGTTTATAAACGCACTTATAAAGGATACGCGGGCGGGTTGACGCCGCAGTGGTCACGGTTTATGATTTTGCCGCGATATAGTTATGCGCGGCTGTTTCAATCGAAATTCCTACTGATGTTCCTAGCGGCTTGCGTCATTTATCCGATCGGCGCGGCGGGGTTCATTTATATCTCGCACAACTTGTCGTTCCTGGAGGCGATGAATATTCAGGCGGGGAAATACCTGGATGTCAATGAACGATTTTTTGTGTTCTTCTGCAATTTTCAAGGATCGCTGGCGTTCCTGCTGACGGCGCTGGTGGGGCCAAGCCTGGTGTCTCCGGATGTGACGAATAATGCGATGCCGCTTTATCTATGCCGGCCGTTCACACGCACCGAATATGTGCTGGGAAGGATGGCGGTGCTGGTGTGGCTGCTGGCGCGCATCACCTGGGTTCCGGGATTGATTCTATTCGGCATTCAAGCGGACATGGCGGGTTGGGATTGGACGAAGAATCATCTTTGGATCGCGTGGGGGCTGTTTGCGGGACTGTTCCTATGGTCTGTGATTCTATCGGTGATCGCGCTCGCGATCTCGGCATGGGTGCGATGGAAGATCGCGGCGGGCGGGCTGATTCTCGGCGTGGTGTTCGTGGGAGCGGGATTCGGCGCGGCGATTAACGGCGTGATGCGAACCAAGAACGGGTACCTGATCGACGTCATGGAAATGATGAAGGTGGTGTGGGCGCAACTGTTCCGCTACGACTTGGGCAACGGCATTTCGGCGATGCAGGCGTGGACGGCGCTGGCGTTGTTTTCCATGATTAGTTTGTGGCTGCTGTCGAAAAAAGTCCGGGCGTTCGAGGTGGTGAAGTGATCGCCACGCCGGGCACCAGCGCTGAGGCGATCGGAACGCCTCCGCCGATTGAAGAAAGCCTGGTCATCTTTGACAACGTCTCGCGATTTTATGGCGAGGTGTTGGGAGTCAATCGAGTCACGCTGACGATTCCTCCGGGGATCACGAGTCTGGTGGGTCCGAATGGGTCCGGCAAAACTACGCTGATGAATCTGATGACGGGGTTGGTGCGGCCGACGCGCGGCGAGATTCGCGTGCTGGGGGCGGCGACCAATGATCCGGAACGATTGTTCAAGCTGGTGGGATATTCGACGCAGTTCGATTCGTTCCCGAAAGGGCTGACTGGATTTGAGTTCGTTTATTCGTTTTTGAGATTGTTCGGGGATTCGCATGCGGAGTGCGAATCGCGGGCATGGAAGGCGATCGAGCGGGTGAACCTGGTGGAACCGGCGAAGCGAAAGGTGGCGGGATACAGCAAAGGGATGCGGCAGAGGATCAAGCTGGCGCAGGCGATCGCGCACGATCCTCGTGTGCTGGTGCTGGATGAGCCGCTGAATGGACTGGACCCGCTGGTGCGCGCCGAAACGATTGCGCTGTTTCGCGAGTTTGCGGCGAAGGGGCGGCATGTGATTATGTCGACGCATATCCTGCATGAGGTCGATATGATTTCGGACCAGGTAATTCTGCTGGCGAACGGCTACGTAGTGGCGGAGGGCGAGATCAGCGGGGTGCGGAGCGAGATCAGCGAGCAGCCGATTCAGGTGCAGATCCGCTGCGATAAGCCCTCGGCGATGGCTTCGCGGGTGTTTCAAACGGACCACGTGGTGGAGGTGAAGCTGCACGTCGACGGCGGCGGGCTGCTGATCAAGACTCGGGACGCGGATAAGTTTTACCGGCTGCTGAATCATATTGCGCTGGACGGGATCGCGATTGAGAGCGTGACGCCGGCCGATGACAACGCGAACTCCATTTACGAGTATCTGATTGGCGGCGAGGAGTCGACCAAATGAACTGGGCTCTGTGGTGGGCGCAAATCCGCGCGATCATTCGCTTGGAGATGCGCAAAACATTTTTCGCCAAGCGCGGGATTTGGATTTACCTGCTGGCACTGGCTCCGGCGGTGTTGTTTTTTGCGGACTCGATTGCGGTGATGCACGATCGGGATCGAAGGGCGGAATCGGAATCGACCCATGCGGTGTCGGCGAAGACGCTGGATTCGATCGAGATGGGGACGACGCGGGGACAGGTGGAAGCGAAGCTCGGCGAGCCGTACGCGAAAGAGGTATTCTCGTTCGGGCGGCGGGGGCAAAACGAGCACGCGGTTTATCGTTATACGGATGGCCAGAGCGACTACGTATTTATTTTCCAGGACGACGAACTGGTGGGACGCCGGGTCAATGAGCTGCGGACGATTTCGAAAGACTCCCTGGTTTTTGCCACGGTGTTTCAATTTTTCTTTTTGAGATTGGCGATTTTTTTCGGCTGCGTGGGGATTTTCACGAATTTATTTCGCGGCGAATTGCTGGACAAGAGTCTGCACTTTTATCTGCTGGCGCCGGTCCGGCGGGAAGTTCTGCTGGTGGGGAAATATCTGGCGGGCCTGATCGCAACGGTGGTGATTTTCACGACGAGCACGGCGCTGCAACTGATGGCGATGGGGTGGCATCTGACGGGTCCGGCGATGACGGAGTATTTGCACGGGCCGGGATTGGGGCAGATCGGCGCGTACCTGGGCGTGACAGCGCTCGCATGCCTGGGATACGGGAGCGTGTTTCTGGCGGCGGGACTATTGTTCCGCAATCCGATTATCCCGGCGGCGGTGGTGCTGCTGTGGGAGAGTGCGAATCCGTTCCTGCCGGCGGCGCTCAAAAAGATCAGCGTGATTTTCTATTTGCAATCGATGTGCCCGGTGGTGGCGCGTCCAAACGATATGCCAGCGCTGGCGGCGTTGCTATTATCCTCGGCGGAAGCGACGCCGGCGATTTGGGCGGTCAGCGGGCTGATCGTGTTGACGCTGGCGGTACTGGCTGTGGCGGCGAGGCAGGCACGGAAGCTGGAGATTAACTACAGCTCCGATTAGGTTAATCATTCGTTAATCTAGCGGATCGAGTGCCCTATCGAGGTCGCCAAAGGGGCACTCGTAAGGCTCGCCCAGATAAAAGAACTGCTGCATTTCCTGGTCGCGCGTCAATTTTTCGAGAATGGCGCCGTAGGGAATCGTGGACTTAATCGGCGTGAGCGGACGCAGCGTGCGCGGATTTAGCTTGGCGGCCTCGATCGTCTTGTTGAGGGCGAATTTGGGCATAAAACGGGCCAGGACGCGAATCCTGGCCCGGTGTTCCTCCACTCGTGCTCGAAAATCGTACTTTCGAAGCTGCCGGTTTCGCTGCCCTAGCCTTCCTGGTTTAACACATTTTTCACGCGGAAGTCGCGGCCTGAACCAGAGATTCTGAAAATGCCGAGCAAAATAACTCGACATTTTCAGCGGTCGCGAGCGGTCCCATGAGTCCGATGCGGAAAATCTTGCCCGCGAGGGGGCCGAAGCCTCCGACGATTTCAATCGAATGACCAGCTAGCAAGCGGCGGCGTACGGCTGTGTCGTCCAGGCCGTTCGGCACACGAACGGTGTTGAGAGTCGCGATCCGATGGCCGGGGGCGACGTGCATTGAGAGGCCCATGGCTTCGATGCGGCGCACAAAATCCTCATGGCAGGTCTGGTGGCGGGCGAAACGTTGCGCCGGGCCTTCTTCGATGATCGCGGCGAGGCCTTCACGCAGCGCGTAGAAACTCGAGATCGGCGCGGTGTGGTGATACTTATGCCCGTCGAAATAATCGGCGATCAGCTTGAGATCGAGATACCAGACGGGGTTATTTTTCAACTGCTCGACGGCGCGGGGCGATGCCGTGAAAGGGGAGAGGCCGGGAGGACAACTCAATCCTTTTTGCGAACAGCTATAGGCGATGTCGATGCCGGAGGCATCCAGGTTGATCGGCACGCCGCCGAGGGAGGTTACGCAATCGGCAATGACCAGGGCTCCCAGGGCGTGCGCGGGCTTGGTGATCGCCTGCGGGGCCTGGAGAGCGCCGGTGGAGGTTTCGGCGTGGACGAAGGCGACCAGTTGCGGTCGCTCCCGATCGAGAAACTCAGAGGCCTCGGCTTCGGTGAAGGTTTCACCCCAGGGCTTTTCGCAGCGGACGACGGTGGCGCCATGGCGACGGCCCATTTCGGCGATGCGATCGCCGAAGAATCCTGAAACAAAGACGGCGAGTTTTGTTCCAGGTCCGGCAAAGTTGGAGACAGCGGTTTCCATACCCGCGCTGCCGGTGCCGGAGATGGCAATGGTCAGCGGGTTGGAGGTTCCGAATAAAACGCGCAGATCGCGGCGGACTTCCTCGACGACTTCGAAAAAGAACGGATCGAGGTAGCCGACCACGGGTTTGGTCATCGCTTCATAGACGCGCGGTTCGACCTGGGTGGGTCCGGGTCCGAAAAGCAGGCGCCGGGGAGGAGCAAGAGAAGGCATGTCTCAAGTTTAGCGAATAGCTGAGGCCGTGATATATTAAGAGTTCGCCCTCACTTTTGCCCCACCGCGGGCCCGTAGCTCAGTTGGTTAGAGCGCCTGCTTGACACGCAGGAGGTCACAGATTCGAGTTCTGTCGGGCCCACCAATTCCTTCAACAATTGCACCTAACCTGGCGAACATAGGAGTCGATGGCAATCCGCTGGTGTTGAATGCTGTGCTCCTGGGGGACGGTTTTGAAATGGGCGCTGGCCATCAGTGCGATCGCCAGCCAAAATGCTTTTGTCATGGAATTCTCTTCTTTCACCGCATTGCGATGCGCCGAGAACTATAGAGGGAAATTGCGTTACATTTGACGTTTCAGCAGGTAGGTCACGTACGTAACATCGCCCATATGTATGAAACCGGTGGTAATCTGGAAATCCGGCAACCAGTAAGTCGATGACTCAGCAATCAGAACACGCGGATCTGAATTACCTGTTCAGCGTCACCTACGAGGAATTGCGCCGCCTGGCTTCCACAGTGAGACGCGGCGATCCCAGCGCGACACTCAACCCTACCGCTCTGGTGAACGAAGCGTGGCTGAAACTGGCCAGCTCTCCCCAAGTGGCGAACACATCGCATCTCCATTTCAAGCGGATTGCGGCGCGCGCCATGCGGCAGGTGCTGGTGGAGGCCGCGCGGAGGCGGCATGCGGACAAGCGCGGCGGACAGGGAGCCATTTTCGTCACCTTTAATGAAGCGGATGCGGCGGGCGCTTGCGAACAGGAACTGCTCGGGCTCGATAGTGCTTTGGATGAACTGGCCCGCGTCGAGCCGCGGCAGGCCATGATGGTCGAAAGCCGATTCTTCGGAGGCCTCGAGGTTGCTGAAATTGCGCAATTGCTCGAAGTGTCCGAAGCGACGATCCTTCGCGACTGGCGCGCGGCCAAAGCGTGGCTCGCCCACACGCTCCGTAAATAATGAACAGCGCCCACTGGAATCGACTCCAAGCGCTATTCAATGGCGCGGTGGACCTGCCACGATCCGAGCAGAAATCGTTTCTCGACGCGCAATGCCACGGCGACCACGCGTTGATGCTGGAAGTGCTTTCGATGATCGAGGAAGACGCTAAAGGGAGCTCTTTGCTGGACCGCGAAGTGGGCCAGGTTGCCAGCCAGGTGCTGGGCGCGCAGCATCCGCTTCCCTTCAAGAAAGTCGGCCCCTACGGGATCCTGCGGATCCTCGGCGAAGGCGGAATGGGCGTCGTTTATCTCGCCAAACGCGACGACCTAGGGAACCTTGTCGCGATCAAGATTCTACGCGACGCCTGGTTATCGCCTGCGCGCCGGGAACGTTTCGCCAGCGAACAACGGACGCTCGCGCAGCTCAATCATCCATCGATCGCCCGGCTCTATGACGCGGATAGTCTCCCGGACGGGACGCCCTGGTTCGCTATGGAGTATGTCGAAGGCGTTCCGCTCACTGAATATTCGACGCAGCGCGGGTGCTCCGTCAGAGAGCGTCTGGAGATCTTCCGGGAGGTGTGCGAAGCGGTCCGGCACGCGCATCTGCACGCGGTGATTCACAGGGATCTGAAGCCTTCGAACGTCCTGCTGAGGTCCGATGGAGGCGTTCGCTTGCTCGATTTCGGGATCGCCAAACAACTCGATACTTTTGACTCACCCGCCGATCAGACGCGGACGGGATTGCGGCTGATGACACCTGCCTACGCCGCGCCGGAGCAGATCCGCGGCGAACGCGTGGGCATCTACACGGATGTTTATTCGCTCGGCGTGGTTCTTTATGAGCTGCTGGCGGGCCGTCTTCCGTTCGACCTTTCGAACCGGACGTACGGAGACGCCGAAAAAATGATCCTGGAGCAGGAACCCGAAAAGCCGTCCTCAGTGGCCGATCTCGATGTTCTCTGCCTCACGGCGATGCATAAAGATCCCCAGCGCCGCTACAGTTCGATGGAAGCGCTGATCCGGGACATCGATCACTATCTCAAGAATGAGCCTCTGGAGGCGCAGCGTGATACGGTGCGTTACCGCGCCCGCAAATTCTTCGGCCGCCACCGGCGCGCCGTCACCGCCGCGGCTCTGGTGTTCACGCTGATCGTCGGTCTGGTCGCGTTCTTCACCGTGCGCCTGGCAATCGCCCGCAATCGGGCGCTGGCGGAGGCAGCGCGAACGCAGCGCATCCAAAGGTTCATGCTGAACCTGTTTGAAGGGGGAGACACAGAAGTGGGACCCTCAGATAATCTGCGGGTGATCACGTTGCTCGATCGCGGCGTGCAGGAGGCGGAGGACCTTAATAGCGAGCCGGCTGTGCAGGCCGAACTTTATCAGACTCTGGGAAGCATTTATCAGAAGCTGGGGAAATTCGATCGCGCCGATTCGCTGCTACGTTCCGGGCTGGACCGGCGCACATCGTTATTCGGAAAGGATAGCGCCGAAACCGCGGAGAGTCTGGTGGCGCTCGGCATCCTTCGGGTCGACCAGGAACAACTACCGGAAGCCGAGCGGCTGGTCCGGGAAGGACTCGATATGGCGAAGCGGCACGCGCCGCGCAACGATCCTTCGCTCGCGAAAGCCACCACCGCGCTCGGCCGCGTGCTGGAGGAGCGCGGTGCGTACGACCGTGCCATCCCAGTGCTCGAAGAGGCCGTGCGGCTGAGTTCGCTCGAAGGTCCGGTCAATTCGGATCTTGCAGCCAGCCTGAATGAACTGGCCAGTTCACATTTCTATGCGGGCAGGTACACCACCGCCGATGCCTTATTTCGCCGCGTTCTCGAGATCTATCGACAGCTCCACGGCGACCGCCATCCACTGGTGGCCGATGCTTTGATCAACATCGGCGCGGTGCAGCAGGACCTGGGCTATTACAGCGAAGGTGAAAAGGTTCAGCGGCAGGCGCTCGATATCAACCTGGCTTATTATGGGCCCGACCATTTCCAGACCGCGCATAATCTGACAGTGCTCGGCCGCACGCTCCAGTACGAGAAGCGATTCGACGAAGCGGTCGATGTGCTCGGAAAGGCGCTGCCGATTGAGGAGCGCGCCTATGGTCCGGTGAGCCGGCAAGTCGCCTCCGTGCTCAATGAACTAGGCAACGTCGCGATGGCCCGCCAACAATACGCCGAGGCCGAGGCGCGGTTTAGCCGGATGCTCGCCATCTATCGGGCCGTGTACAACAACCATCATTATTTGATTGGCATCGCATTATCCAATCTGGCGGGAACCTACGTCGAGCGCCATCAGTACGTCCGCGCGCGGGAGCTTTATAAGGAGGCCATTCAGGTTTTCTCCGAAACGCTGCCCGCCGATCATCTCAGCATGGGAATCGCGCAGATTAAGCTGGGACGAACGCTGGTTCGCGAAAAGCGATTCAGCGAGGCCGAAGGCCACATCCTTTCCGGATACGCCATCTTGAGCAAGCAGGCGAGCCCCTCACTGAGTTACCTCCAAAAGGCTCGCGAGGACTTGGTGAGCGTGTACGACGCCTTGCACATGCCGGAGAAGGCTCAGAAATTTCGCTCCGAATTGGCGGCTATGGACAGCAAACCAGCAGGCAGGTGACAGTGCTAATTTCTGACGGTCCAGCTCGCGCTGCCGCAGGAGTCGCATTGCCGCGCGTTTGGATTCAACTTCGCCCCGCAACGCAGGCACTGATTCGATAAAACCTTCCGCGTCCGCGTCCTCTGGTACGCCACCAACGCCGCGCCGGCAGCGGCGAACAGCGCCACGGCGAGCCAGGAGCCGGTGTAGTAAAACAGCATGAGCACGGCCAGTACCGCGGCGGTCGCGATCAGCCACCACTGTTTCCGCGGGGACTCGTCCATCGATATTACTTGAAGTTACTAAAAAATGAACTTGATCGCCAGTTGCACCAGCCGCGGCGAACCCGCTTGCAGGATCTGACCGAATGCCGGAGACTCCAGATCGTTCTCAGGCAGGCCGAAATTCGGATGATTGAGCAGATTGAAAATCTCCGCCCGGAACTGCACGCGCCGCTTCTCATCGACGTTGAAATACTTGAATAGCGAAACATCGACGTCTTCGATCCCCGGTCCGCGCACCACATTGCGGCCCTCATTACCGAATTGCCCAGCCTGCGTCACCGGATTCAGTTGCAGGAAAGGCGCGCGGCTTACCCATTCGTTAGGAGTGTGCGGCTGGTTTTTATTGGGATTCGAAATAAGGTCAGGCCGGCTGGAATAGAAACCGCTGATTTCAGGCGCGCTGCCCTGGAGTGAAACGTCGGCACTGTCGTAAACGGTAAACGGCGTGCCGGTCGAGAGGCTGCTGATTGTATTGAACTGCCAGCCGTTGGTTATCAGCGCCATGCCTCGCGAAGCATCGTGCCAGACCGGCAGCGCCCAGGTTCCGCTAAACACAAAACGGTGCGTCGCGTCGAACAGCGATGGACCATGCTCCGCTGCCAGGTCGAACGGATTCTGCGCCAGATCGTTCTCGCCGGCCACTAGAGTTGGTGCCGAACCGGCAACGTTCAAACTTGAAATATAGTCGAGACTTTTCGAATACCAATAGGAAACCGTGAAGCTCAAACTACGGGAAAATTGGCGCGTAAAGGCAACTTCCAGCGCGTGATAGGTGGAGCTGGAGTCATCGGCCAGCAATCCGACCGATCCGTAATTGCAGACGCCGGCTGCGTTGCAGGTGGTGTACTCGCGCATCTGATTGTTATTGTCCGCATTGACGCCGGGGCCGTAGATCGTGGGGTTCGCTTCGATAAAGCGCGGCAAATGCGTGCCCTTATTGCCGACATATCGGACGTCAAGCAAATAATCTTTCGCGATCGCCCGCTCAATCGTCAGATCCCAGTTCTGCGAGTACGGCGGCTTCATTCCCGATTGCACCGTGAGCACCGTAGCCGGCGCGACGAAATTCCCGTTGCCGAACGGAGACGGTGAATTGCCATAAGGATTCGCCAGATTGAATCCCGGACCCGCCAACTGGTAAGCCTGCGTCCACGGCAGCGCGCTAATAGACGCCTGGAGAGGACCTCCCGTGCCATTGGTGTAGCCGTCGTAAAAAATGCCGTAACCGGCCCGCACAATGGTCTTGTGGTCGCCGAACGGATCCCACACCAAGCCCACCCGCGGCATCAGTTCATGATAATCGACTGCGGCGATGCCCGCCGGCACGCCAGGATCGCCTGGGAAAAGCAGCCCTTCGGGCGCATTGGGGTAGACAATCGACTGCTTACCCGGCTCCCAGGCATTCATGCGATTCCGAATATCGGTGTACGGCGTATTGATCTCATAGCGCAAGCCGAAGTTAAGAGTCAGGCGCTGGCTTAAGCGGAACTCATCCTGCGCATACCCGGCCGCGACCCATTTACGAAGTCCGCGATCAAACTGGCCTCCACCCTGGAAGAACTGCACCGATTGCCCCAGCAAAAAACTGGCAAAAGAATCGCTCGCCGGGAAAGGAGCGAACACAAAGAACCCATTGGTGGCGATCCCGAACAGGACATTAATCTGTTCCCGCGTCAGATCGGCGCCGAACTTCAGGTTGTTCCGGCCGCGCGTCATCGCGATCGAATAGGAGCCCGAGTAATCGTTCTGATGCGTGTTCTGCGGCCCTGTAATCGGATTGCCCAGCGACGCGTAGCCGCTCACGATCAGATAGGGAACGCCGTCGTTCAAACCCAGCGTCGGTTGATATTGAAAGCCAAGCGAGCTGCCCGGCGTATGATTCACCGCCTGTCCGTTCAGGAACGTATTGCGGAGAAAAGACGCGCGCACGGTCTGGACGGTCTGCGGCGAAATCAGATGCACCCAGGACGCGGTGAACGAATTCGTGATGATATCGTCGGTCACCGGAAACCCGGGCACGCCAGCTCCGGCAATCGGCAGCGGATCGAGCTGCGCTAAGGACGACGCGGAGTAGCGCATGAAAAGCTGATCGTTATTGCCGAAGTAATGGTCCAGCCGAAAGCCTCCCTGGTTGTAGTTGGTATATCCAAGCTGCGTGGATTCAAATACATTGGTACCGATATTCGGCAGAGGATAAAGTTGCGCCGCCGCGATCGCGATCGGGTTCTGCGCCTGCACCGGGATCTGATTTCCGGGAAAAGGCTGGCCTGTAAACTCATTGATGAGCGGAATCGGCTGGCCTGTGGAAGGATCGGTGAGTCCCGAAAAATTGCCGGTCTTTTCCGCGGCGGT
>JBEKPC010000072.1:0-24796 GCA_049521155.1 Bryobacteraceae bacterium | reverse complement strand
TTGCCGCGGGTTCTTCAAGGGAATTTCTGAACCAAACCACACTAGAATCTAAGATTTCTAGTGTCCTTTCGAATCCGAAGTTCGCTCACGAGATCGCCGCGGAACGAGGCGAACTTCGGATTCGGGACACTAGCAAGCTTTCGGCGGTGGCGACGATGGACTCCTCATTCGAACGCGGCGCCCAACCTAGGATGCGCTTGGCTTTTTCGTTGGTGGCGTTCTTCCTCTTGCCGAGTTCGGGCAGAATCTGCTTCACCGCCGGATCACGCAACGCGGCAAGGCGGACCAGCCAGTCCGGCAATTGGCGGGTCGGCACTCTTTTGGCCGACGCGCCCAGGCGGCTCTTCAATATCTTGGCGATATCGAGCAGGGATATGAAATCGCCCGCGACGGCCAGGAAGCGTTCGCCCTTCGCGGCTGGATCAGTCATGGCGCGGATGTGTAAATCGGCGACATCGCGCACATCGACAACGCCAAAATAAAGCTGCGGGCAGCCGGGCACAGCGCCGTCCATCATGCGTTGAACTATGAGGATCGAAGTTGAATAGTCGGGTCCAAGCACGGGTCCGAACACGCCTACCGGATTGACGACGGAAAGCTCGAGGGCGCCGCCTTCCTTGGCGATAAAATCCCAGGCCGCGCGTTCAGCCAAAGTCTTCGATTTCACATAGGGAAGCACGCCATCGCCATCAGGATCCGTCCAGTTGGTTTCATTGAAAGGCGCCTCCTGCGGGTTCTGTCCATAGCCGATCGCCGCGAAGGAAGAGGTCAGCACCACGCGCTTGACGCGTGCATCACGGGACGCGCGCAGCACGCGTAGGGAGCCTTCGCGCGCAGGGACGATCAGTTCGTCCTCATGCTTGGGGACCTTCGAGGGAAAGGGCGACGCGACGTGCAGCACGTACTGGCAGCCGGCGACGGCTTCCGGCCAGCCCGCGTCCTTTTCGAGATCGGCGGCCGCGAAGGACAACCGATCGCCAGGCTCGGCGCCGCCTGCCTTCAGCATCGCGCGCACCTGAGGCTCACGCTCAAGGGAACGGACCGTGGTCCGCACATGGTAGCCCGCATCCAAGAGCTGCAAAATGCATTGTGCGCCAATGAATCCCGATCCGCCCGTCACGAGCACCAATTCGCTGCTGGGATTTTGCTGCGGCATGAGTTATATCTCCCTCCTCTAATGGACAAGTCGAGCATGATGCTGAGAATGGCGTCGCGCGCTTTTCATTCTTCACGCCGGTCAGTTTCCATAGCCCACGGCGTCTTGTGTATGATACTGGAATGCGTATATTCGCGTCGTTCGGATTTGTTGCAATTTTCTCCGCCATGTTGTTTGCCCAGCCGCCGCAGGACACCAAGAAGGGTCCGCCGCCGGCGCCGAAGAACTTGCAGATTTTGACTCCTGACAATCTGCTTCCGATTATGCGTTCCTTCACCGTAGCGCTGGGCGGGAACTGCCAGATGTGCCACGTGGCGGGGGATTTCGCAAGCGACGCAAATGAGCACAAGGTGATCGCGCGGGCCATGATTACGATGACCAGGGAAATCAATGCAAAGTTCCCCGATGGCAAAGATCATGTCACTTGCTATACGTGCCATCGCGGCCAGCATGAACCGGCGATGGCTCCAGAGCCGAAGCCCGCGCAGTAGATTGTGCCATTTCACGGACTGCGGGTCCTGTCGCTCGAAAGCCGGCGCTCGGCGGAAATGGAGCGCTTGATCCGAAGTCAGGGCGGGGAGGCTTTTGTCGCCCCCTCGATGCGCGAAGTGCCGCTCTCCGATAATCCGCAGGCGTTCGAGTTCGCCGAAAAGCTATTCCGTGGCGACTTCGAGATGATGATTCTGCTGACCGGCGTCGGCACGCGTTTGCTCGATACGGTGCTGGCGACGCGCTTTCCCGCTGACAGCTTTAAGAATGCCTTGCAAGCGCTGACGCTGGTGGTACGCGGATCGAAGCCGATGGCGGTGCTGCGCGAGTGGGGCATCCCGGCGCAGGTGATGGTTCCCGAGCCGAATACGTGGCGCGAGATTCTGACCTCGATCGAGGGCCGGAGCGAGCGAAAAATCGTAGTCCAGGAGTACGGCCGTCCTGCGACGGAGCTGATCGAAGCCTTGCGCGGCCGCGGATGCGAGGTCACCACGGTTCCGGTCTATCAATGGGATTTGCCGCTCGACTGCGGTCCTCTGCGGGAGGCAGTGAAACGGCTGGCGGCCGGGGCGGTCGACGTGATGATCTTCACGACCTCGATTCAGGTGCCGCATTTAATGAAGATCGCGGCCGAAGAAAGCTTGGAAAACGCGGTGCGGCTGGCGATGAAGAAGCTGGTGGTCGCCTCGGTGGGACCCACCACCAGCGAGACGCTGCGGGAGTTCGGAATCGAGCCGGATCTGGAACCGTCCCATCCGAAGATGGGCTTTCTGGTAAATGAAACCGCCGCCAAGGCCGCGGAGATCCTAAGATTAAAGCAGTGAAGGAAAAAGAGGACGGCTTCGTCGCGTCGGCGTTACGCTATACGGCGATTGCGACCATGCTGCCGGCATCGACTTTTGCCGGCTACCTGATCGGGTACTGGCTCGATAAGTGGCTAGGCACACATTACCTGATGGTCGTCTTCCTGCTGCTGGGGATCGCGAGCGGGTTTGTGCAATTGATCCGGGAGCTGATGCGTAACTCGGGGTCCAAGTAAGAAGCTGCCTGAAGCCAAATTAAGTGGAAATTTCTCAACAGAGGGTTTTGCGGTTGACGCTGGCTTTGGGCGCGATCGGCGGCGTCGCAGTACTGGCAAAGTACGGCGTGCGGGATGCGCTGGGGTTCGTGGTGGGCGCGGGATTATCGTATCTGAGCTTCCGTTCCTGGGGCCGATTGGTCGAGACAGTGGGAGTGACGGGAAAGGCCCCTGCCACCGGTTCCGCGGTGTTTCTGGCGCTGCGCTATGTGCTGATCGGTGGGGCGATTTATGCTATTGTTGAAGGTTTGGGAAGCACTCCGGGGGCGCTGATCGTGGGTTTGCTGGTCTCCTTCGCGGCATTGGTTCTCGAACTCCTTATTTATGGCAGCAGAACATGAGCTGGCGCTAACCGCGCTGTTCAACGAACACCTTGCCGGGCCGGCCAATGCGATCCTCGGCGTCTTCGGCATGACGGCGGAGAATCCACAGCATCCCTGGCCAAACTGGCTGGTGATGGAGTTGCTGGTGGTGGCGCTCATCATGATCACGGTGGCGCTGGTGCGCGGGCGGCTCTCGGCGGAAAATCCGGGGAAGCTACAGCACGTTTTCGAATTGATTTACGACTTTATCGTTAACACGATTTCTGAAGTAGGCGTGCATCACGGCGAACGATTTGTTTACTACATCGGCACGATTTTTATTTTCATTTTGTCGATGAATCTGATCGGGCTGGTGCCAGGACTGGAAGCGCCGACCAATTATGTTTACGTCACTGTCGGATTGGCGATTCCGACTTTCTTGTATTACAACGGGGTTGGTTTCAAGGCGCATGGGGTCGGATACCTGAAGCAATTCGCCGGTCCGGTGGCATGGCTTGCGCCGCTGATGATTCCGATTGAGCTGATCAGCCACTTCGTGCGGCCGCTTTCGCTCAGCGTTCGTTTATACGGCAACATGTTCGCGGGCGAGCAGGTGACGGGCGTATTCCTGAAGCTGACGTACTTAGTCATTCCGATTATTTTTATGCTGCTGCACGTATTCGTGGCGGTCGTGCAGACTTACGTATTTACGCTGCTGACGACAATTTATATTGGCGGCGCGGTGTCGGACGAACATTAATACGGCTTGTTAACCGTCGAGTGTGAGCCGCCCGCGCCCCAGCGCGGACCGGAACCACCTCCTGGGCGGAATTTTGATAGGAAAAGGAAGAAACAAATGCGTACAAAACTGTTGATGTTGATGGCTTTTTTTCTGATCATCGCGGCGGTGCCTGCGTTCGCGCAAGGAACGGCGCCGGCGAGCGGCGTCAGCGCCGGCGAACTGAAGGTGGTCGGCCTGGTGGTGGGCATGGCGATCGCGTCCGGACTTTGCGGACTCGGCCAAGGTAAGGCAGTCGCCAGCGCGGCCGAAGCGGTAGCGCGCAATCCAGGAGCCCGTGCGGGAATCCAGACGCTGCTGGTGCTGGGTCTGGCGTTCATCGAATCGCTGGCGATTTTCACCTTGCTGGTCGTATTCACCAAGGGTTAATTTTTCAGAGCGGGCTGCCAAACGCGGCCCGCTTTTGTCTCCCTCATGTTAAAGCTGCACGGCATTTTCCCTCCTATTGCGACTCCTTTCGATCATTTAGGCGACCTGTATAAGATCAAGGTCCAGCACAATATCGAGAAGTGGAATCGCACCGGCCTCGCCGGATACGTAGTTTGCGGATCCACGGGCGAGAGCGTTTATCTCACCACCGCAGAGAAGATCAGCCTGTGGGAATGGGTGGCCGAATACGCCGCACCCGAAAAATTATTAATGGCGGGAACCGGTGTCGAAGGCGTTCGCGAAACAATCGAGCTTACCAATCGTGCCGCCGATATCGGATATAAAGCGGCGATGGTCCGCACGCCGTTTTACTACAGGAATCTGATTAATCGGACCGACGCGCAGACGCTCTATTTTCGCGCTGTCGCCGACGCGTCGAAAATTCCGCTGATGATCTACAACTGGCCGCAGGCGACGGGCGTCGATATCACGACCGATGCGGTAGCGGCGCTTTCGCATCATCCGAACATCATCGCGATCAAGGAAAGTTCGGGGAATCTGGAAAAAGTGATGCAGATGATTCGGGAGGTGAAGCCCGGGTTCCAGGTGCTGGTCGGCTCCGCACCCACGCTGGCGCCGTCGCTGGCCATCGGAGCCGTGGGAGCGGTGCTGGCCTATGCGAATGCGGCGCCCTATTCCGTTATTTCGATTTATGAGGCGCATCGCACCCGTGAAACCGCCGCCGCGCTGGACTGGCAGAATCGCATTGCACCGGCCGCGCAACTGGTCACAGCCAAGTACGGCGTGCCAGGATTGAAATACGCCATGGACCTGAACGGATACTACGGAGGCATCCCGCGCCTGCCTCTGACGCCGATCGGGCCGGAGGCGAAGAAGGAAATCGAGCAGGCCTTCGACGGGATTAAAGGCTGAACGCGGCTACAATGGGGTTTGCGAGGAACCAATCATGATGATTGAGCTGAAGCCCGAACATCAAAGCACGATCGATCTGGCGATTCGTTCAGGCGCCTGTCAGGATCCAGCGGAAGCGTTGGATCAAGCGTTCGAGATCCTCCGCGAACAACTTGACTGCGAAGACTGGCTGAAAGATCAACGTGAGGCGATTGCGGCTAAAATTGCCACCGGCTTCGCACAGTCGGAGCGCGGTGAAATGATGGACGGCGACGAAGCGTTGGAGATGTTGCGCCGACGCCGCGCTGAACGTCCCCCGGCAGTCGGCTAGTTCAAGGTGACGCAGAGGTTCCAGCTCACTGCTTAGGCAATCGAAGATCTTGATGAGATCTGGCGGTTCATCGATAGGGGCAGCAACGCCGCGGCCAACCGGGTGGAAGCTGAGATCGTTGACGCGTGCCGTCGATTGGCCGCACGTCCGCTCATTGGACATCACCGCAGGCATATCACGTCCCTCTTGGTGCGTTTCTGGACAGTCCCTAAATACTCGAACTATGTCATCGTCTATCGCGCGGAAACCACGCCCCTGCGAGTGATCGCTATTCTCTACGGGAATCGCGACCTGGAGCAGGTTCTGAAGGACCGGCTTCTGGGTGAATAACTAATCCACCGCAAGAATCCACAACGTCGACCAGTCTTTTTCGTTCATAATTTGACCCGGCTCCAGCACCCGCCGCGGGCGTCCGTGCCCCCGCAGAGCGCCATTTCGGAAATCCCTTTGGCGAAGTTCGAGCACTTCGGACACGCGGTCGGCGATGAAACCGACCAACCTTCCTTCCTCCTCCACCACAATCACAAAAGGCTCTCTGCCATGCGATCCGTGGGGGATCTCGAGTTTCGCTCGCAAATCGATCACCGGAAAATGGCGACCGCCGGCCGAGGCGAATCCACAAATCCATTCATGCGTGACGTCGAGCGCGACCATCTCGTGCATCGGCAAAATGCCGCGCACATATTCGGTGTTCATGGCGAAATCCTGGCGCGCGACGCGAAACGTCAGGTATTTGCCGGCCTTGTAAACAGGCAGCTCGTAAGATAAAGTCTCCACGGAAGCCTCATCGGCACGAACTGGAGGGATAATAGGAATAGCCGCTATGTTCCGCGCTTTTATTGTTTTTCTTTCCTCCTTCTTCGCCT
This sequence comes from Bryobacteraceae bacterium, assembly GCA_049521155.1. Lineage (GTDB taxonomy): Bacteria > Acidobacteriota > Terriglobia > Bryobacterales > Bryobacteraceae > Palsa-187. The sequence goes on along the minus strand of JBEKPC010000072.1, from coordinate 18,494 downwards.
GGCAACAGCAGCCTACCGCTCCCCCTGATCCGGACATCGAGTTCGTCTGCCCCATGGATAAGGACGTCCGCTCCAATCTTCCCGGCAAGTGTCCCCGCTGCGGGATGACGCTGGTCGCCGGGATCCCCGACGCACACGAATTTCCCGTGCACATCACTACTGCTCCGAAGATCCTGAGAGCCGGCGAAGAAACCTTATTGACGTTCCACATCGAAGATCCGGCGACCGAGAAGGCGGTTCGCGATTTCGAGATCATGCACGAGAAGCTGTTTCATCTTTTCCTGATCAGCCAGGACATGCAGTTTTTCCGGCATGTGCACCCGATCATGCAACAGGATGGCACCTTCGATCTCGATGTGAATTTTCCGCACCCCGGCCTCTATCGCGTGCTAAGCGATTTTTATCCCAAAGGCGCGACGCCGCAGTTGGTCGCCACTACGCTGTTCGTGCCCGGAGCCGGAATGAAAATGGTCCCGGCCAAACTGACCGCGGATCTGGCGCCGAACAAGACTGCAAATATGGAAGTCTCGCTCACGACGGAGCCGGCCGAACCCATCGCGGGCATGAAGACTCTTATGTTTTTCCGGCTTACACCGAGCGACGGCGTCGAGCCGTACATAGGCGCTATGGGTCACATGTTGGCAGCCAGTTCGGACCTGATCGACCTGATCCACACGCATCCTTTCCTGGTAGGCCCCGACAACGGACCTTTTAAACAAATTCAGTTCAATATGATTTTTCCGCGCGAGGGAATTTATCGCGTATGGGTCCAGTTCCAGCGCAAAGGCGTGGTCAATACGGCAGTCTTCAATGTTCCGGTTACAGTATTAAAGTGACTTCTTACCGAATCGAGAATGCCGAGGCGCTACTGACGCCGGCGCTGGTGATTTATCCCGAAATCGTGGACCGTAATATCGCCGCCACGCTGCGATTGTTGGGCGGCGATGCGAACCGCTGGCGTCCCCATTTGAAAACCGCCAAGCTGGGCTTCATCATGCGGAGGCTCGCCTCCCAGGGCGTGGTGAATGCGAAATGCTCGACCACGGTAGAGCTCGCCGCCGCCTGCGAATCCGGCATGAAGGACGTTCTGCTCGCCTACGCCGTGGTGGGCGCAAATGCACGGCGGGTGAAGCAAATCGCGAGCCAACATCCGAACGTGCTCATCTCCGTGCTGGTCGAAAATGTCGAGCAGATCGCGGCATGGTCGGGCAGCGAGATAGGGATTTTCGTCGACGTGAACCCGGGCATGGATCGCACCGGCATTTCGCAGGATGGCGTCGAAGCGATTATCAATGTGGTGCGCGCCGCCGGACCCGAATTCCGTGGGCTGCATTATTACGATGGGCACATGTCCGCCGCGTCGCTTCCAGAACGAGAGAAGCTCGCGCACAAAGGCTACGGCCGGCTGATGGAAATCGTCGCGGCAGTGGAGCAGGCGGGGTTTCCAATCGGGGAAGTGATCACCTCAGGCACTCCCGCGTTCCCCTGCGCGGCGACGTTCGCGCCTTTTCAGGAAGGAAAATTCGTACATCGCGCGTCCCCGGGAACCGTGGTCTACAGTGACGCCACCAGCATCACGCAGTTGCCCGCCGAGTGGGGATATCAGCCCGCCGCGCTGGTGGTTTCAACGGTCGTGAGCCATCCGAAACCGAGCGTGGTTACCTGCGATGCGGGGCATAAAAGCGTTTCCGCCGACGCGGGCGTGCCCACTTGCACGGTCGCTGGCCGCGCCGGTCTGACCCCTCTGAAGCCGAGCGAGGAGCATCTTCCGATTGAGGTTTCGGCCGGCGAAGTCCCAGCTATCGGCGAACTGCTCTACCTGATTCCGCGCCACGTTTGCCCGACGGTAAACAACTTCGACGACGCATTGATCGTCGAAAATGGACGAGTGGTTGCAGTGGAGCGCGTCACCGCGCGTGGCCACGAAGCTCCGCTGCACCTCTTATAAGAATCCTCGAGTGCGCCGCGTTGACACCGGCCGCGCACTCCGTGTAAGGTTAGGATCTAAGTCGCGCCTCCCGGTTTGAGAATGCGCTATCGTAGTCCAAACGGCTGTGTCGAGACAGATCTCGATGAGCTCCAGTGAAAATGAATATGCGACCGCTGGCCACTCTTCTCTTAGCTCTTCCCATTCTGATGCACGCGCAGGACGGCCCTGAGCGCGGTCGCGGGCGAGGTCGCGGCGCAACCGACGCTGCCAAGCCGGTGATGGAGGAAGGTATTCCCGTTACCGATCCGCTGGTCATCGCCAAGTGCAGCGGCTGTCATAAAAAGGACGAAAAAGGCAATCTCTCGCGAATTTCCTGGGAGCGCACTACGCCCGAAGGCTGGCAGGAAGCCATCAAACGCATGGTCCGCCTCAACGGTCTGGTGTTGAAGCCTGAAGAAGCGCGCGCCATCGTCAAGAGTCTGAGTACGGATCACGGCCTGGCGCCCGAAGAGGCAAAGCCGGTGATGTATTTCGTCGAGCATCGGATCCAGGACGAAGAACTTCCCAATGAGACGGTTCGCGAAGCATGCGCGGCGTGTCATCCGATCGCCCGCGCCCGCTCCTGGCATCGATCCAAGGAAGATTGGGATCTGCTGGTGAATATGCACCGCGGATACTTCATCGTCTCGGAACAATCGTTCCGGGGCAGAGGCGGACCTGGCGAAGGAGGAGGGGGAGGCGGTCGCGGTGCAGCCGCGGCGAATGGAACGCCCGTCGATACCCGGCCTGCGTCCGATCAAGCTGTCGAATATCTGGCGAAAGATTTTCCATTGAATACGCCCGCGTGGGCCGCCTGGCGAGCCCGCATGCGCGCTCCGAAACTGACCGGACGCTGGTTGATCACCGGCTATCAGGCGGGACGAGGAAAAGTGACAGGCGAGATGGTGATTGAACCCGGCGCATCGGAAGACGAGTTCACCACCAACGTCAAGCTCACTTATTTGAGGGACGGCAGCACTGCAACCCGCTCCGGGAAGTCAGTGGTTTATACCGGCTATTCGTGGCGCGGCCGTTCGACCACGAAGAATGCGGCGGACCCTTCACCCCAAGCCGCCGGCGGCGTGCCTGCGGAGTTGCGCGAGACCATGTGGATCGCGCCCGACCAGAATGAGATGGAAGGCCGCTGGTTCTGGGGAGCCTACGAAGAGTTCGGCTACGACGTTACGCTGCATCGCGCCAGTGACGGTGTCACCGTGACAGGCACGGACGTGACCATGATCAAGACCGGTTCCGCCGCGCAGAAGGTAAAAATTTACGGCGATAATTTTCCTAAGTTGACCGCAGCCGATATTGATTTCGGAACCGGCGTAACCATCAAGCGGATCGTCGAGCAGACCGCCCATCAGGCGACGGTCGAAGTGGATGTCGACGCGAAAGCGATCGTCGGCAAGCGCGACGTCGCCGTGCGCCGCACGGTCGCGCCCAATGCGATCGCGGTGTACGACAAAATCGATTACATCAAAGTATCGCCGGACACGGCTCTGGCGCGCCTGGGCGGCGAAAAGTTTCCCAAGGGTTATCAGCAGTTCGAAGCCATCGCCTACAATCGCGGACCCGACGGCAAGCCGAATACGCCGGATGATGTAGAACTGGGTCCGGTCGAGGCCGAGTGGTCGCTGGAAGAATTTTACGCCGTCTACGGCGACGACGATAAGGAATTCGTGGGCAAGATGAGCCCCACCGGTTTCTTCATACCGTCGGTAGAAGGCCCGAATCCGAAGCGCAAGTTCAGCCGCAATAATTACGGCGATGTGTGGGCCGTGGCAACTTATAATGGCGCGCAGGATCGGGAAGGCAAGCCGCTGACCGCACGATCCTACCTGGTGGTCGCCATCCCTCTATATGTAAGATGGGATGAAGCGGAGGGCCCGAAGTGATTTTTCGGCTTGGCGAATTTCACGCGTTTTCCGGCGGCGGGCGGCGATTTTTGTATACCGTGCCCAGCGCCGGCATCTTTGAATTGGACGATACTTCGGCTGCGGTCCTCGCGATTCTGACGCAGAAGGACGCCACCGAACAGGAACTGCTGGCCGTCGCCGATGCCGAGACGATCGGCGAATTGTATCAATCCCGCATCATTACCACGGCCGAAGGTTTCGTTTCCGAACCGCAGCCGCTGCCCGAGAATTTTCCTTTGCAGACGATGGTGATGAATCTCACCAACCAATGCAACTTGTCTTGTCAGTATTGCTACGAATTCGGCGAAGACAAGGTCGCGACGCCGGAGGGCAAGCCGAAGTTCATGGATTTCGAGACGGCCTGCGCGTCGGTCGATTACTTATTCACACAATCGGCGGGACGACACGGCGTTCACATCACATTTTTCGGCGGCGAGACGTTAATGAACTTCCCGCTCTTGAAAAAAGTGGTGGACTACGCCAAACAGAAGGCCGCGGATCAGGCCCGCTCCATCGACTTCAGCCTGACCACCAACGCCACGCTGCTCACGCCCACCATCATCGAATATCTTTCGGCGAATGAGATCGGCGTCACCGTGAGTATGGATGGCGATAAGGCCTCGCATGACAAGTTTCGGGTCTTTTCGAACGGCAAAGGCAGTTACGATATCATCGAGCCGCGCGTGCGCGCGCTGATTAAGGAACATAAGACACGACCCATCGTCGCTCGCGTGACGATGACGTCGCAGGCGATGGATGTGCTCGGGACCTATCGTCATTTGAAGAACGATCTGGGTTTCCATGAGATCGGATTTGCGCCGGTTACCACGTCGCCCAATCGTTTGTATTCGATCGACAATCGCGGACTCGATTCAGTACTCGATCAGTTCGGAGTACTCGCGTCGGAGTATCTGGCGCACGCTTTGCGTGGTGAGCATCACGGATTTTCGAACGTCAGCGATACCCTCGCGGAACTACATCAGGGCGTAAATAAATCCCATCCCTGCGGCGCTGGACTCGGCTTGGTCGGCGTCGGACCCTCGGGCGATATCGCGCCCTGCCACCGCTTCGTCGATTCGGATTCGCACACGCTGGGCCACGTGTCCACGGGCATCGACAAAGCGAAGCAGAACGATTTTCTTTCGCGCGGCCACATTCAGGTGAAGACCGATTGCAGCACCTGTTTTGCCCGTCCGTTGTGCGCCGGCGGCTGCCATCATGAGGCCTACGTCCGCTATGGCGACACCGGGCATCCGAACTTGCACTACTGCGATTGGATTCGCGGCTGGACCAACACCTGCCTCGAAATCTACGGCGCCATCGCCGCGCAGAACCCCGATTTTTTGAGACACTTTTCCGAGAGGAAAGCCGCCGCATGAAACATATTCGAGCCGTCAATCAAAAAGCGCGCCGCATTCAGGAACACATCGAAAACGACGTGGTCGCCATGCAGGGTCCGCAAGCCGCGGGTCAGCGGCCCCATGTGCCGATGGGTTGCGCCATCGTCTTTTCCCCCGGTTGGGAAGTCGATTCCTCGGGCGGAACAGCCGGCCTCTGCCAGCCCGTCGAGCGCGATCTTTACGATTGCTATATCACCTGCTACTGGCCCGCGCAGGTGCCGGATCATATGAATAATTATCCGGACTGGACGGCAAAGTGCGCCGCGGCAACAAAAGACTGGCGCAATATCGATTTGGTTTTTCCATGAAACAATTGCTCGCGATCGCAGCGGCGTTATCCTCCTTCGCAGCCGCACAAGGAACCCTCTTCGTCGGCACTTGGCCCCATCAGATCCAGGTGGTGGACGAGGCGAAACAACAAGTCGTCGACCACATCGAGCTGCAAACCGGAACCTCGCACTCGATGCTAATTTCGGACGACCAAAAGACGATCTACGCCTCCACCGTCGAGAAAAATGGCATCGAAGTCATCGACGTCGCCACCCGCAAAGTGACGAACGCATTCGTGCTCGATGAAGGCGGCAAGAAGATGCGCTTCAACGCCTGGGCTCCAGACCCTACGGGCAAGTTCATCTACATGATCGTGCGTCCCATCGAAAAGAAAATCGACCGCTTCGAACAAGGCAAGACGCAATTCGCCATTGTCGATCTGGCGCAAAAGAAAATCGTCAAATTTGTCGATATGCCCGGCGGTGAAGATGCCGCCAGCGGTGGTGGGCGCGGCGGCGCTCTGCGATTCTCGCCCGATGGAAAATATCTCTACCGCATGGGCGGAGCCATCACCATCTACGACACCACAGATTTCAAGGTTGTCGATACCATTGAGCTTTCCAAGCCCCAGTTTCCAGGCATGCAGAATGTGAACCTGGGTCAGCAGCTCGACGGACTTCAGGAGCCCGGCATCCTGGTCAGCCTGTTCAACTCGTCGGACCCCGTGGTGCACAAAAACATTTTTGGCATCGCGCGTTTCGATCTGGATAAGCGAACATTTCAGTTCACGCCCATCGGCCCCGCGGCGGCCAGCATGCAGGGATTGCACATCTCTCCGGATCGTAAAACCGGTTACACCGTCACCACCAACGGCACCGGCGGAAACAAGCGCTCCGAGTTTTGGGTCATCGACATTCCCACCGGCAGAGTGATCCGCACTCAGGAATTCGACGGCCGCGCCCGCTACACCTTCGGCATGTCGAGCACCGCCAAGGACCTGTATATTTACGGCGCCGGCTACGATATCGAAGTGTACGATCCGCTCACCCTGAAGCTCCGCAGTGTCATCGATCTTAAAGCCGATCAGACAACCGGGATGATCGTTCTTCCTGGCAAGTAAGTACCACCACGTATCCGCAACCGAGGATCGCCAGAAACATCGCCAGCACCACGCTGGTCCCCAGGTTCACTTCTTCCCACCCCGCGATCATGATCGCGATAATCACCGCGATCGCCATGTGCAGCACCCATCTCGTGTCGGCTTCCTTTGGAAGCCTGTGTAGCGTGCGAATAAAATCGTACAGCGCGCGCAGCAGCATCCACAGCAGCATCAGCATCGTGGGCACGCCGCGCTCCGCCGCATAGTGAATGTAAACGTTGTGCAGATGCTGATAATATCCCGTCGGCAGCTTCGTCACATCGGCGGGAACGTAGCTCTTGTAAACCTTCCCCACCTGCTCCGGACCCACCCCGAGCCATGGATGAGCCTTGATGATTGCCCACCCGATGCGCCGCGTCACCGACCGATGCGCGTTCGAATCCTCATCGCCATGCGGCACGAAAATCGACCGCTCCCGATCCCCAATCCCAAACGGATTCACCAGCAATAAAATCCCCGCCAGCACCGGCAGCGCGATCACCGTCCATCGCCTCCAGAACCACAGCAGATAAACTCCTCCGCACGCCGCGCCCGCCCACATGCTGCGCGTCTCCGCCGCAACTAACGCGACCCCGATCAGCCCGCCCGCGCCAACCAGCCACGGCGCCCATCGCCGGTCGCGGCAGAAAAATACCACCGCCGCGATCACCAGCAGCGCCATCATCATCTCGCCGCTGAACGTCATCCAGTGATCCAGAAATCCCGTGATCCGATCGGCTACGTAGGAATCGTAAAAAGGCTGATGCTTCTCGACTGCATCCTCGTACTTGTCGTAAAACTGATACAAGCCCAGCCCCGCTGATGCCGATGCGGCGGCCGCCCACGCCAGTGCCAGCCACCGGATTTGAGCGACGTTCTGAAACGCGCTCACCACCACGAACACCATCGCGTATACGTAAAATTTCTTGATCTGCGGCAGCCCTCCGCGCATATCTCCCGAGGCCAGCCAGGAAATGACCGTGCCCAAAAAGAACAAGGAAATCGGCAGCCAGATCGGCGGCCATTTGGGTTTCACGCGCAGCACCGCCATCGCCACAATCGCCGCGCCCATCACAATTTCGAACCCCGCGATGGAGACCACCGGCAGCACCGCAGCCGCCCCGGCCAGCACCATCGGGACATCTTCTTTTCGCAAGCCTCATGATACTGTATAGTCGGCAAAGGGCGCGACGCGCCTCGTTTTGCCAACGAATACTGAAGAGACCTGATGCCTTTACTGCTCACCGAATCCGACGTCCGCGCCCTCGTCACCATGCCCGATCTGATCGCCGCCATGGACGCCGCGCTCACCGCCTTTTCCGCCTCGGCCGTAGTGCAGCCCGTCCGCACCGTGCTCGAAATCGGCGAAGACAAATCTTTTTTTGGCCTGATGCCTGCCTACATCGCGGCGACGCCCGCCCTCGGCGCGAAACTCGTCACCCTCTATGAATCGAACACCGCCCGGGGCTTGCCCACGCACCTCGCGACCATCCTTCTGCTCGATCCCGAAACCGGCGCCCTCGCCGCTATCATCGATGGACGATACATCACCGAAGCGCGCACCGCCGCCGTTTCCGCAGTCTCCGTAAGGAAGCTCGCGCGCGAAGATTCGGCCGTCCTGGCCATCCTCGGCTCCGGCGTCCAAGCCCGCAGCCATTTCGAAGCGCTCTCTCATGTCAGATCTTTCCGCGAAGTGCGCGCCTGGAGCCCGAATCGCCAGCGCCTGGAAATGTTTCAAACAGAAACCGGCGTCCTTGCAGCCGCTTCGCCTGAAGCAGCCGTTCGCGGCGCCGATGTCATCGTGATCGCCGCGTCTTCGCACACGCCGATTCTTTTCAACGATTGGGTCGCCCCCGGCGCGCATGTCGTATCGATCGGCGCCACGCGGCCCACGCACCGCGAAATGGACCCAGCCCTCGTCGCCCGCGCCCGTCTTTTCGTTGATTCACGCGCCGCCGCCCTCAAGGAATCGGGCGATGTGATCCCCCTCGGCGACTCCCACATCGTTGCTGAACTAGGAGATCCCCACGCCAGGCGCGACTCCCCGCACGAAATCACCATCTTCAAATCGCTAGGCCTCGCCGTGGAAGACGTAGTCGCCGCGCACCTCGCCCTCACCCGCGCCAAAGAATCAGGTCGAGGTTTACAAATATGAGACTCGCTCTCTTCGCCGTCCTCGCCGCTTCGCTCTCCGCCCAAACCTACGACATCGTCCTCTCGAACGGCCGCGTCATGGACCCCGAATCCGGCCTCGACGCCATCCGCAACGTCGGCATCCGTGGCCACACTATCGCCGCCATTTCGGAGCGTCCCCTCCAAGGCCGAACCACCATCGACGCCAAAGGACTCGTCATCGCACCCGGCTTCATCGATCTTCATTCGCACGGCCAGGACGACGAAAATTATCGTTACAAGGCTCGCGACGGCGTCACCACCGCCCTCGAACTCGAAGTCGGCGTCTCGCCAGTCGCGCCCTGGTATGCCGCCCGCGAAGGAAAATCGCTCATCAATTTTGGAGCCACCGCCGGCCACATCCCGGCCCGCATGGCCGCCATGCACGACACGGGAACGCTCCTGCCGCACGATGAAGCCGCGCACCGCCGCGCGACGCCGGAGGAAAAGCGCGAGACCGAAGACGCCATCCGCCGCGGCCTCGACGAGAAGGCGCTCGGCATTGGCCTGGGCATCGCCTATGTCCCCTCCGCCACGCATCCGGAAATTCTCGACGTCATCCGCATCGCAGCCGACCGCAAGGCCACGGTCTTCGTGCACATGCGCTCGCCCGGCGCCATCGAGCCCGGCTCCGTCACCGAGTCGCTTCAGGAAATGATCGCCGACGCCGCCATCACCGGCGCTTCGATCCACGTCGTGCACATCACCAGCATGGCCAATGGACAAACCGGCCTCATGCTCGAAATGATCGCCGGAGCCCGTAAACGCGGCCTCGACATCACCACCGAAGCCTATCCTTATACAGCCGGTGAAACGCGCCTCGACTCCGCGGTCTTCGATGGCGACTGGCAGCACCAACTCGGCATCACCTACAAAGATCTGCAATGGGTCGCGACCGGAGAACGCCTCAACGCCGAGACCTTCGCCAAGTATCGAAAAGACGGCGGCTTCGTCATCCTCCATTCGATCCCCGAGGAAGCCGCGCGCCAAGCCATGGCAAACCCCGACGTAATCGTCGCCAGCGACGGCATGATTTATAACGGCACGGGCCACCCCCGCGGAGCCGGGACTTACGCGCGCGTGCTGGGCCATTACGCCCGCGATGAAAAAGCCTTGACGCTCATGAGCGCTCTCCGCAAAATGACGATCCTGCCCGCCAATCGCGTAAAGCTGCCCCTCAAAGGCCGCATAAAAATCGGAGCCGACGCTGACATCACCGTCTTCGACCCTGCCCGCGTCATCGATAAAGCAACCTTCGAAAACCCCGCCCAATACTCCGAAGGAATCCCCTTCGTCCTAGTCAACGGAGTGTTCGTAGTGCGCGACGGAAAAATCGTAGAAGGAATAAAACCCGGCGCGGGAATCAAAGCCCGCTAGGTTGTGGCCCGTTTAGGTGGCTAATACCGCGGCACCGACGGATCAACCACCAGACTCCAGGCATCAATCCCGCCCGCCATACTCTGACACGCATCCAGCCCTTGCTGCCGTAGCCAATTCACGACATTGAGACTTCGTACGCCATGATGGCAGAACACAATCAGAGGAGCCTCATCGGCGCGCCCTTCAAGCATCTGCAATTCTCCCGGCACCTGCCGCATCGGAATCAATTCGCTGCCCTTAATCCGAGCCATCGCAAATTCATTCGGTTCCCGCACGTCGATCAAATGCAGTTTCTCGCCCGCATCCATTCTGCGTTTAACCTCAGAAGCTGTGATTTCAAAGTCCATCCCTACAGGTTGGCACAGGCTACAGCCTGACTCGATAGCGATTTATTGTGGGGCAGGTTGGCAACCTGCGGATCGATTGCCAATCGGTCCATCCGGGCGCCAGCCCGGACGCGTGTTCCCTGCGCCGCTGACTGAAAGTGTCGAAACCGGAACCGCCATGGGTCAGCATGCGGGCCCCCGGCTAAAACTTCTTCAACTCCTCAATCAACCCGCCGAGCCCCTTCTTTCGATAAATCTGCAACAGCCTCTGCTCTTCGGGTGACGGCGCAATCACCGCGCGCAGCTTCGGATCGTTCAACTCGCCTCGCGTCGGAATCCAGTACGATCCATCCGCATACTCCACGCTCGAAACAAATCCCGTCATGCTGTCGATCTGCGTTCGCTCTGAAAACCGCAACGCCGTGTCCTGCGTCACCTGGCTCGATTTGCCCGGCCCCAGGCTCACATCGGATGGAATCGACGCCGCCAGAAATTCGCGTCCTTGCTGATCCTTCACGATCCAGCCCATCTCCAAGTGCTGCACCGCGCGATCGGATCGATTCTGAATATTGATATGCGGCGCCCGCGCTTCATTGCCGGCAATGCGCGCCGTGCCGCCGGTCGGGTCCACCGGCGAATCCGGCATATGCAGAAACGCAAATTGCAGCTCACGCTCCGGATCGGTATTAGTAGACCGGCTGCGCACCATCTGCACCCCGGCCGAGGGCCTGTCTCTCTGCCGATCGATGTTGCTCAGAATTTCTTTCTGCAATCCCGCGCCGCCCGCGGTCTCCAGCAGCGTCTTGAAATATTTCCGGTCGCGCCGCGCCTCCAGCTCCCACACCGTCATCGTGCGACGCGAATGCAGTTTATCGGAGCCATAAAAAGTGAGGTCGTCGAACAGCACTCCGTCGAGCTTTACTTCCACCATCGGGCCGCCCAAAGGACACAATAGCGTCAGATCGATGCGCAGCGGAAACGCTTCGCCCGGCCCCACGTCCAGACTCGGCACGGAAACCGATCCCTTGCCGCCCGGCGTCACTTCCTGCGCCAGCACCGCCAGCGTCACGCCGCGAATTCGCCTCTGGCTGGAATTGCGCAGCGAGAGTACCGCATGTACATCCAGTACGAACGCGCCTCCGCGAGGCGTGGCTCGCGTTTCGCTCCAATCGGAGGAGACCGCGGTCAGCGGCGAATCCACCGGGAAATCGATCTTGCGACCCGGCGTCTGCGCCGTCGCCGCCGCCATCACGGTCAGCGCTGCCAGCGCGAAAATAGCGATTCTACTGCGCATAAACACTCGTGATCGTCACTTGCCCCGTGTCCTGATCCACGTAATTCGCGCTCGCCGAGCCTTGCGTGCTTACTGAAACCGTCACCAGTTGCGCCGCATCCTGCGATACGCCGAGGGAGCCGCCATCCTTGCGCAACTCGATTCCTTCCGAGGAAGCTTCAATCGCCGGCCCGCGTTCCTCGATTGCCGTTCGTCCATGCCATATCGATCGCATCGCGCGGCTCAATACCCGCGTGTCCTGCGAAGGCATGTTCAACCACCATCCGCCGGCAAGAAGCACCACCAGCATGGCCGCGACGAACGACGCCAGCGCCACCGGACGCCAAACTGCCGGAATCGATTTATGCAGCCGTCCGGCCCGCCCACGCGGACTCACGCATTCGCCCGCCGCCAACCCGACGTGGATATTCGCCGTCATCTCACTCGCCAGTCGAGCCCAGTCCAATCCCTCCGGAAGCTTTGCCGCCGCCTCCCGCAACATTCTGGCGTCGGCGCGGAATTCCTCCACCCGTTCGCGGCATGACGCGCATTGCCTGACATGCAAATGCACCGCCGCGCGCTGCCATAGGCGCAAATCGCCAGAGGCATATAACGCCAGATCGGTTTCTTTTACATGCTGCTTCATGCCTGACCTTTTCTTCGCGGCCGTTCGAGATACTTCCGCAACTTCACCCGTGCATTTGCGATGTGCGATCGCACCGTCGCCTTGGAGCAATTCAATTGCGCCGCCACTTCTTCCGCCGCCAAACCTTCCACATCGCGCAGCAGCAGCGCCGTGCGCTCCCGCCCTGTCAATGAATTCAATCCCGCTTCCAGGTACGCGTGATGCTCGCCGCGCAGCATCAGTTGCTCCGGATTGTTTTCATGGGCGGTCGTCACCGGCTCCAGAACTTCGTCGATATCGGAAAAACTGACCCGCCCGGACCGGCGCAAAAAATCGATCGCCGTGTTGCTCGCAATGCGCGATAACCAGTGCGCGGCCTTGTCCAGATCCTTCAACTGATCCTGGCGTTGCAGCGCCTTTATAAAAGCTTCCTGCGTCAGGTCCTGCGCATCGGCGACATTTCCCACCATGCGGTAAATCAGCAGGAACACACGGCGCATGTTCTGTTCGACGAACCGCGTCTGGTGGTCCGACGACAGCGGCGCCGCATCAAATCGGGTTGAGCCGGGAGCTTCGCTCATCGCTCTTTCCAACATCGATAATACACCGCTAGCCATCTACGAGAACTGACGATGGATCGAGGCCAAGCGTGCATTGCTATCATAATCATATATGAGAGATGTAGCCGTTATCGGCATTGGAAAAACCGCTTTCGGCGCGTTCGCCGACCGGGACCTTCGTTCGCTGGCCGTCGAAGCAGGCTTGGCCTGCCTTGCGGATGCCCATGTAAGTCCTTCAAAAGTAGAAGCTTTTTACCTTGGAAACTTCGCCGGACCCTCCTTCGTGGGTCAAAATCACCTGGCTCCATACATTGCCGGAGCGATGGGCGTCGAACATGTCCCCTGCACCCGGTTTGAGGCCGCATGCGCGTCCTCTGGATCAGCTTTTTTTCACGCCGTTTCGAGCGTCGCCTCCGGAATGTACGATTTGGTGCTGGTGGGCGGTGTCGAAAAAATGACTTCGCAAACCACCCCTAAAGTCACTGAGATTCTGGCCGGCGCCGGGGACATGATGGGCGAAGGCCGCGCTGGTGCAACATTTCCGGCGCTGTTCGCCATGATCGCCCGCCGCCACATGTATCAGTACGGCACCACGCGGGAGCAACTGGCTGCCGTCGCCGTTAAGAATCATGCGAATGGCGCAAAAAATCCGCAGGCGCACATGCGCAAAGTCATCACTATGGAACAAGCCCTGAATGGCAAACCCATCGCCGATCCATTGACCGTTTACGATTGTTCCCTGGTCAGCGACGGCGCGGCCGCGGTGCTGATCTGCCCTCTTGAACGCGCCTCTGAATTCACCTCTAAACCGGTTGTTGTGAAGGGGATCGCGCAAACGTCCGACCATGTCGCGCTCGATGAAAAAGACGACATCACCACCTTCCGGGCAGTAAAAGAGGCGGCGCAAAAAGCCTATAAAATGGCGGGTGTCACTGCCGCCGATATTCAGTTCGCGGAGCTGCACGATTGTTTCACGATCGCCGAAATCGTGGCCACGGAGGATTTGGGATTCGTTGAAAAAGGCGCCGGAGGCCCGTATGTACTTGAGGGCAAAACGTGTTTGCGCGGGGAGCGGCCGATCAATACCAGCGGTGGGCTCAAGTCGAAGGGCCATCCTGTGGGAGCAACGGGAGTTGCGCAAATCTGCGATGTTGCTTTGCAGATTCGCGGCGACGCCGGCGAGCGTCAAGTTGTACATAACAAATTGGGTTTAGCGCAAAATTTAGGTGGTTCGGGAGCCACCGCGGTGGTTACGATTTTGGGGGCCGCATGAAAGGGACGATTTATACGGAAACGACGGTGTTCGCGCCGCCGGAACAGTTCGCGGCCGATGCGCCTTATCAATTGGTCATCGTCGCACTGGAAGATGGTAAACGACTGACTGCCAGAGTCTTAGGTGATCGTGTTGCGATCGGCGATGGGGTTGAACTGGCGGAAACCCGCAATCATATTGCGTTTTTCTCCAAAACATGAAACTCGCGAAGCGGATGTCCCGCATTGGCACCGAGTCTGCCTTTGAAGTGCTGCGGCGCGCGCGGGCGCTCGAAGCGCAGGGGCGTAGTATTATTCATTTGGAGATCGGCGAGCCTGATTTCCCGACTCCGCAGCACATTGTGGATGCGGGGAAAGACGCATTAGATCAAGGCTTTACGCATTACGGTCCGACCCAGGGCTTGCCCGAACTGCGGACCGCGATCGCGTCCTATGTTTCGCGAACCCGCGAAATCGATGTCAGTTTGGACCGGGTTTGCGTGGCGCCCGGCGGCAAGCCGATGATGTTTTTTCCGATGCTGGCGCTGCTTGAAGAGGGCGACGAGGCGATTTATCCGAATCCCGGATTTCCCATCTACGAATCGATGATCCGGTTCTGCGGAGCGACGCCGATTCCCTACCCGGCGCTCGAAAGCGGATCCTTAATCGACCTTATTCGCGCAAAAATCACGTCCCAGACACGTTTAATCGTCCTTAATTCGCCACAAAATCCGACCGGAAGCGTGATTCCGGCGGACCAAATCCGCGGCCTGGCCGAGTTGCTGCGCGATCGCGACATCCTGATTCTTTCGGACGAAATTTATTCCCGCATCTGGTTCGGCGAAAAACCGCTGTCAATTGCGAGCCTGCTTCCCGACCAGACGATTATCCTCGATGGGTTTTCGAAGACGTATGCGATGACAGGCTGGCGGCTCGGCTATGGGGTGTTGCCGCAGTGGCTGGTTGAGCCGGTGAATTTGTTGATCGTCAATTCGACTTCATGCACCGCGTCGTTCACGCAACGCGCGGGCATTGCCGCGCTCGAAGGGCCGCAGGACGAGGTTGTCCGCATGGTGGCGGAGTTCCGGCGGCGGCGCGATGCATTTTGCGCGGGGCTCAACTCGCTGCCGGGGTTTCGTTGTGCGATTCCGGAGGGCGCGTTCTACGCGTTTCCCGACATCCGCGGCACGGGGCGATCATCGAAAGAGTTGGCCGACGCGCTGTTGAACGAGGCTGGGGTCGCAGTACTGAGCGGGGCTGCGTTCGGCGAGTATGGTGAAGGCTATCTGCGATTCTCCATCGCCAATTCGTTTGAAAACCTGATGAGCGCGGTGGAGCGGATGCGCGCGTTTCTGAAGTGAAAATTTTCCTCTATTACATCGGCAAGGCGCGCGACACGCACGCCAATGCGATGGCGGAGGAATACATCAAGCGGTCCACGCGGTACGCGACTTGCGAGATGCGGGAGATTCATCCGGGGCGTTTCGATCCCTGGATAAAGCATCCGGGGGCGGCGAAAATTCTGCTGGATCCGCTGGGGCGCAAACTCGATTCGGCTGGGTTCATCGCGCAGGTTGAGAAACTGCATGACATGGTTTTTATTATTGGCGGCTCGGATGGCTTGCCGGCGGAATGGAGACCTCGGGCGGATTTGCTGCTGGCGCTTTCGCCGATGACGATGCCGCATGAGCTGGCGCGAGTGGTTTTGGCGGAGCAGATTTATCGGGCGCTGACAACGCTGCGGGGACATCCTTATCCGCGGTAGGATTCTTGAAAACATCCGCGAAGAAACCGCTCCCTGTGGTCACGGCTCGGTAGCGGTCCGGAAGTCGCGGGGGGTTTTGGCAGCGCATGGCGCCGCCCCACAAACACTCTCGAAAACGCTCCGGTTAGCGAGGTCGTTTCCGGCACGTTATGGGTTGGAAATGATTGTCGTGGCGGGGAAGTAGTGGGATAGGATTTCGCGGAATGTGTTTCCATTGCGGGCCATTTGCGCGGCGCCTTCCTGGCACATGCCGATGCGATGGCCGGCGACTTCGCGGCGCACGGGACATTCGACGGCAAAATAAGGATAGGCTTCCGGGTTCCAGCCGGCGTCTTCGAGCGACTGTGTTTTGCCGCCGCAATTGGCCGAGTAAAGAGCGGCGATGGCGCGGCCTTGATAGGCAATGATCAGGTCCCGAGTTTGCGCGACGGCCTCGGCGGAAGGGCTTCCGGGCGGCGGAGCTTCGCGCAGGAACTGGCAATGCGTGGTGTCGCAAAAATCGAAACCTTCATGCCGATTGTGCGCGGCGATCAGGAATGATCTAGCTACGACGGCTTGCGCTTTTCGGGCTTCCAAAGGCGCTGAGGGCGGGCTTTCCGCCGACACGATCGAGGCAACGGCATTTTCGCGATCCATGGTTACGATGGCTAGAAGATGATCATCCTTCTGGCGCACTTCGAGCTGTCCGTAAAATTCGCGACGGATCTTTCCGGGGATGCTGAGAATGAATGCGGTCTGGGCTCCGTTGCGTCCGGTGGCCGTCGCGGGGCTGCGCAGGGTTATTGAATTTAGTCCTTCGAGGGTTTGGCGATGGCCGCTCTGTTCCACTACCAACACATTTGCGCGGGCGGGTTGCAGTTGCAATTCGACGGGGTGAAAGAGGCTGAAGACGCAGATGGCGACGATCATTGCTGGTGGCTGGCAAGCAAAAGGGCGGCGGATTTGGCGGCTTCCGCGCCTGGGACTCCATGAACGCGCACCAGGAGTGCGATGCGCGGGGCGTTGGCAGGGGCTAGGACGATGGTGAATCCGTCGCCTTTGTGTTTGCGGTTTGCGACACAGGGCGCGGTTCCGGTTTTTGCCAGCGTGCCTTGACCGACGGCGCTGGCGGTGCCTGATTCGGCGGCGAGTTTCAGTCCTACTAAAATTTCCGCTACGCGGGGTTCGGCCCTGCGCTCCGTAAGTTCACAATAGGCGCGGGCGAGGGCGAGCGGGGAGATTTGCCAGTTCGAACCGAGGCCAATTTTTGCTTCGGGCGTATCGGCATCGGGAGGGGGAATGCCGAATTTCGCCGCGACAACGGCGAGCGAATCGGGGTCGACATCGCGGGCGAGTTGGAGAAAATACGAGTTGCAGGAGTGCGCAAGGGCTTCGCGAAATCCCAGTGAGCCGTGACCTTTGGCAAGCCAACAATGATCGCTTGCGCCTTGGCAGAAGAATTCGGGAAATGCTCCGCTGGCGGCCAGAGCGGTGAAGGGCTTTACCAATGACCCGACAGGGATGGGTTGTTCCGCATCGGGCCAGTCTTGTTTTATGACCTGGCGGGTACGAACGTCGACCACGATGTAGTTGAGGTCGGCTGCGGTTAGGGGTGGCAACGTGAGAAGAATAACCAGAGCAGCGCAATTTCGTCGGGTTGTCACGGTGTCAATTTGTAAACGACGGATTCGCGCAACATTGTGCCGGCGTCATGGACGACGATAGTCGCGGCGTTGATGCGTTTTAGGGTGCGACCGAGGCTGGCTAGATTGGCGGAGAAAAATTGAGGCTCATCGGAGGCTTGGGGGAAATCGATCAGCTTGGTCATGCGCTCGAAGTTGGGAAGTTCTTGCGCGTGGCGCCAACCGGCGGCGTAGGAAGCACCGGCGATTGCGGTTCGAGTGCGGCGGGCGAAGACTGCGTTCACCATTGCCGCGGAGTCGCCGATGACCAGCCATTTTCCGTCGGCAGCCACGGCAAGTTTGCCCAAGCCTTCGAGTTCCTGAATGCCATTGGCGCCGGCACGCCAGGCCGCGGTGGATGAGTTGGACCACACGCCTTCGGCGGCGCTTCCGAGTGCCGCGCGAACGGCGCCGGCATCCCAAGCCACGCCGGCCAGCAGCACAATGACCGAGTGGGGACGTACGAACACCTGGTCCGGATCGACCTTGGTCGACGAAATCTCCAGCATGGCATCGATCTTCGTAGCGTCCAGGCGGTCGCGCAAAACTTTGAAGGCGTCGCGATTTTCGGCGAGAGGACGCTCATCGATTCTCGATTCCAAGTCGATCTCACTGCCTGCGTCGGCGGTTTCGGCGACGATCGGAGCGAGATTCGAGCGAGGCGCGGCGGAGGCGATGGCTGGCGGGAACAGCTTTTCCTGGATGATTTGCGCGGCTTGGCCACCGGCGGGATGGAGCCAGGCACGATAAAGGCCGGCATCGTCTGGAATCGCCGCGAGCAGTTG
>JBEKPC010000071.1:0-29837 GCA_049521155.1 Bryobacteraceae bacterium | reverse complement strand
CTTCCGGGGAATGAGTTCTCCTTCATTTACGAGACGGGGCAGAATGAGATGGACGCCAAAGGGATTCCGGAGACGTCGGCATGGGCGGAGAAATTAGGCTGCTCGGCGCGGGTGCGGAAGGCAGATGTGGTGGATACGAAGGCGGGGTATGTGTACGATTCCACCCGGCAGGACCCTGGTTCGGATGGATGGGGACGGTTGCCGCGTCCGGGCACGGCGGAGGTGTTTGAATACCCGCATTGCAAGGGCGGGCGCATTGTGGCGGACGTGATTCGCGAAGGCAAGGGTCATACGGAAGGGCTGGAGCCGCAGGTTACCGAAGAGTTGATTAAGCTGATGCTGTCGGCTAAGAAGAAGTAACCCTATTTCTTTTCGCTTTCGATTCGGATCTCTTTCAGGAACTCTGCGGAATGAGCTAGTTCGGTTTTGCCGGCGGGAAATTTGTTCACGTTCAGGATATAGGCGGTGATATCAGCGTTGACTTCGCGGCTCAATTTTCCGGCTTTGTTTTGCGGCATGGTGGTGCGGATACGCTCGAACAGATCGCCCAGGGTGAGGCCGTTCCAGTTGGACATGAACTCGCCGCCGGCGAGCGGAGGAGACATCTCGCCTCCGGTCAAAGTATCGGCATGACAGGACGAGCAGTGTTGATTGTAGAGACTCTGGCCGCGGCTGGCTTGCTCCGCTGTATAGACGCCGTCCCAGACGGAGCGTGTGGTGTCCTGCGCGAACGCGATGCCGATGAGCAGCGCGGCCACGATTGCAATTTTCATAGTCACTTATTCCGAGGCCGGCAAAGTGTAGGCGATATATTCGCCGGAATAATTGCCGCCGCTGACAGCGACGATGATGTATTGCTTGCCGTTCAGCATGTAGGTCATAGGTGAGCCGGTTTGCGGCGCGGGCATGAAAACGGCGCCCGCGTCCTTACCTGTCGCCTTATCGTAGGCGCGCAGCATGGCGCCTCGGGGATGCTCCGAAGTGGTGGTCACTTGACCCTCGCCGGCGATTACCAGTGACTTCGTGATCAGCGTGCCAACGTTATAGCCCATCTGGCCGGTGCGCGGAATATCCAGGCCGGCGGTCTTCAGCGCGGCGCGAATATTATCCGGGGTTTCGCCGTGCGCAACCTGCCATACGATCTCGCCTTTATCGAGACTGATCGCGGAGATGGTGCCGTAGGGCGGCTTGATCAGAGGGAATCCTTGTACCGTGAGCCCACCGCCTGCTCCGGCGGCTGCAGCAGCGGTTCCGCCTCGACCACCACGGCCGGCTGGATTCGCAGCGGGCGGCGGGGTGCGCGCGGGCATCGGCGAATCGGCTCCCGCGCCTTCTCCGGGACCGGCTCTGTTCACCACTTCGCGACCCGCGGTGCCGGCGACGAACTCCATGTCTGAAAGAGTCTTCGGGGCGCGCATCAGACCGATCGGCGTGAGGCAGGCGTTGCAGGCATAGGCGTAAACGATGTGCGTTTCGGGATCGTAGGAAGCTCCCGGCCAGTTGGTTCCACCGCTCGCGGTGCCGAGTGTGAGAGTCGCCAGAGGACCTTCGAGTTTGCTCTCCACCGGCGGCGTAAACACGGGGCCGATGTGATACTTCGAGACGATGGTCATGGCCTGATCGCGCATGGCGGGCGTGAAATCGATCAGGTCACTGGCGACGACGCCGTTGCGGCTATAGGCGGGCGGCTTCGAGGGAAAAGGTTGCGTAGGCGAGTACCATTCATTGGGAACGGTACCCTGTTCGACGGGGCGCTCCTCAATCGGCCAGACCGGCTTGCCGGTGATGCGATCGAAAACGTAGAGGAAACCCTGCTTGGTGGGCTGCGCGACAGCTTTGATCGCGCGGCCATCGACGACGATATCGGCAAGAATCGGCGCGGAAGAAATATCCATGTCCCACAGCGGATGATGGACCAATTGGTAATGCCACTTGGGCTGGCCGGTCTTGAGATCGACGCAGACCAGGCTTTCGCCATAAAGATTGTTGCCGGGGCGATGGCCGCCGTAAAAATCGCCGGTGGGCGATTCAACCGGCAGATAGGCCAGGCCGAGCTGCTCGTCGGCGGTGACCTGGGTCCAGACGCCGGTGTTGCCGGTGTAATCGGCCGAGCCCTTCTGCCAGGAGTCGTAGCCGGGTTCGTTTTTCAAAGGAATGGTGTGGAAAATCCAGAGGCGTTTGCCGGTCTTGACGTCGAAGCCGCGCACGTATCCTTTGTTATTGCGCATGCTTTTCGGCGTCATACCTTCGCGGAACGCGGCGCCGATAATGATGGTGTCCTTGGCCACAATGGGCGCCGACTGGAGCCCGATTTCGCCGGTCGTCAGGTCCGGCATGATGACCTGATCGTCGTCGAGCTTCAGATCCACCACGCCGTTCTTGCCGAAGGACGCGACCGGCTGGCCGGTCTTCGCGTCCAGGCAGATCAGGCGGTAGCCGGGCGTTACATAAAGGATACGTTCCAGTTTGCCATCGGTCCAATAGGCGAGGCCGCGGCCGGAGAGCTGGCGCGGAGCCGCTGCGCCGCGTTCTCCTTCATGCTCGCCGTGAAGCCAAAGCAGCTCGCCCGTGGCGGCATCGAGCGCGATGGCCGCGCGCCGCGATCCGGCGGTGGTGTAGACCACGCCGTTCACCATGAGAGGCGTGCCTTCGAGCTTATATTCGGGCCGGTTGCCGATGCTATCGGTCTTGAAACGCCACGCGATTTCGAGCTTGCTGAAGTTCGAAGCGTTGATCTGATCGAGAGGCCGGTAGCGGGTGCCGGCAAGGTCGGCGGCGTAGCTGGGCCACTCGCCTTCCTTGTCCTTTTTAACGATACTCAGCCGGGTCTGCGCGGACGCGGACAAAGCGATCACAACGATCCCGGCGATCAGCGGCGTCATTCGAAACATACTTGGTTTCCTTTTGGCGCTTAGGCCATCTGTTTTAGTTCTTCGACCTTGGCCTTAATGATCGTCTTCTGCTCCTCAGTGACATCGGGATTCGGCGGACGCTGATAGGTCTGGCGAGATCCCATCATCAGGCTGAGAGCGTACTTCATGGGGCCGTAGGAGCCCACTCCGCCGGGGCGAAGCACCTGCTGCGCGGCATGGAGGGATTCGAGAGGCCCATCGATATCCTTGCCCGCGCGATGCGCTGCGAACACGTTCGCGATTCGCTTGGGGAAAAGATTTCCTTCGGCGAGAATTGCGCCTTTGCCGGCATTCAACGCGGCTTTCAGGTTATTGCCGGTGCCGGTCCTCATGTTCAGTTTTGGAAATTCCCTGAGGTACATCTCGTACTCGGGAACATCGCCGTTGGAATCCTTGATGCCGGCGAGGTTCGGATAATGTTCCAGGCTGTGCAATAGCTCCGCCGTGATCGGAACGGCGCTGGTGCCGGGAATGTGATACAAGTTGATGGGAATTTTTACCTGATCGAAAATCAGCGAATAATATTTTGTCAATCCGGCAAGCGGCGGCTTCTTGAAGTAGAAGGGCGGGATAATCAGCAATCCATCGGCTCCATTGGCCGCTGCGTGCTGCGACAATTCGATCGTTTCGGGGAAATTCGTAGTGCCGGTCGAGACGATGATCGAAGTGAGCCCGGCCCGGTGTTTGAGCGCTGTTTCCTGAATCTTTTTTCGTTCCGCGACGGAGAATGACGGGTACTCGCCGGTGGTGCCGGTGACCACTACTCCATCGGCGCCCTGATCCTTAAAATACGCCATCATGTCCCGGTAAGCGCCCTCGTCGAATTTCAGGTTCTTATCGCAAGGCGTGCAGGCCGCGACCCAGAAGAGGCACATATCGGCGGATGCCCCCGGAGCTTTGTTGGTGGAGCGAGAGGCTGCCAGCGCGGACGCGGCTCCCATAGCCCCTAGAAAAGTTCGACGCGAAGTTTCTGTCATCAACATGGATACCTCCAAAACTGGTCTTGGTCAAGAATTGTACTAAAATCCAGGCTTCACTGCTTGACGTATTTCTTCACGCCCTTCTGAAGCACCTCGGCGCCGTAGACCGTGCCCTTGCCATCGGCGCCCACGCCTTCGGCTCCGCTGGTCGCAGTGGTGCCTGGGGTGGGATCGGGAATGAACGCGGTCACCGTGCCGTCCTTCGCGCTGCCGATGCGGATGCCGCGTTTGAAGCCGGGATTATTGCCGGCGTAACCGCCCGTTTCCATCGATTCGGAATCGGCGACGTAGATCACGTCATGGCTGTCGATAAAAATCCCGCTAGGCCGGCCGAACTGTTTCCACTCTGCGATAAAATTGCCGTCCTGGTCGAAAATCTCAATCCGGTTGTTGGCGCGATCACCAACGAAAAGTCTTCCTTGGGAATCGAAGGCGAGCGCATGCGGCACTTCGAACTGTCCTGGACCGGACCCGTGCCCACCCCACTGCTTAATAAACTTCCCATCCGGCGTGAACTTGACGACGCGGGCGTTTCCTTTCCCGCGATCGTGACCATCGGAAATGAAAATATCGCCATTGGGGGCGATGGCCACGGCATTCGGCTGATTGAAAGTGTCCGGACCGTCGCCGGTAACGCCGGCTTTTCCAAGGGTCATCAGGACTTTGCCGTCGGGGCTAAATTTGAAGACCTGGTGCCCTTTTCCATTGGCGTCTCTGGCCTGGCCATCGGCGATCCACAAGTTGTCCTGCTGGTCGATCCAGATTCCATGCGGAAACAAGAGCAGGCCTGTTCCAAAACTCTTCAGCAGTTTTCCCGAGTCGTCAAATTCGAGGATGGGGTCCACCGTTTTGCCGCCGCAGCTATTGGCGCCGCAGCGCTCGGCAATCCAGATGTGCCCCTTGGAATCGACCGCGACGGTGCTGGTCGAGCCCCAGACGCGGCCTTCGGGCAGCTTGAAAAAATTCTCGACGGTGCGGTACGGATTGGGCTGAGCGAAGAGCGAGGCGGCGAGGGTTGCAAACAGGGCATATCGCATGACTCCCAATTGTACACAAGGTACACGCGAATGCGAGGGTTGCAAACAGGGCATATCGCATGACTCCCAATTGTACACAAGGTACACGCGAATGCGAGGCTAAAAGATGGAGCGGGAGACGGGAATCGGACCCGCGACCAACAGCTTGGAAGGCTGTGACTCTACCACTGAGTTACTCCCGCGCTCTCAAAAATTATAACATTCAGAGGGCTGCGCGCTACTTTTTTGCGACCAGTTCGGGGAACTGTTTTTCCAGCGCCCGCACCTTCGGCAGATCGTTGTAGACGATGTACGGATAGGTCGGATTCCGCTGGAGAAAGTGCTGATGATAAGCTTCGGCCGCGTAAAATCCATCGAGTGGCGTGAGCTGCGTGACGATCGGATGGCGGAAAGCCTTGGCGTCGGTAAGCTGCTTGATATACGCCTCGGCGACCCTCTTTTGCTCTTCGTCGGCGTAGAAAATTACCGAGCGGTACTGCGTCCCTTCGTCGGGGCCCTGGCGATTCAGCGTGGTCGGATCGTGAGCGACGGAAAAGAACACCTGCAAGAGCTGGCCGTAGGAGATTTGCGAGGGATCGTAGGTGATTTTCACCGATTCGGCATGGCCGGTCCGTCCGCCGCTGACGGTCTCGTAGTTGGCGGTGGATTTCTTACCGCCGGCGAATCCGGAGACGACGTCGGAGACGCCCTTCAGGCGCTCGAAAACCCCTTCCACGCCCCAGAAACAGCCTCCGGCGAAGACGGCGGTCGCGGTCTGGCCGGCTGCCTTTACGTCGGTTGAGGGCGAAGGGAGTCGCCCGCCGCCGCAAGCGATCACGGTTCCAAGAAGGAGAGGCAGAATCAATTTTCTCATGTCAGCCTTTCGCTTTCGGTTCAAAATTGAGCGCCGCGGAGTTCATGCAGTAG
Organism: Bryobacteraceae bacterium; assembly: GCA_049521155.1. GTDB lineage: Bacteria > Acidobacteriota > Terriglobia > Bryobacterales > Bryobacteraceae > Palsa-187. The sequence continues at coordinate 24,002 of JBEKPC010000071.1, read as the reverse complement.
CGCAAGCCGGTGGGCTTGGGTCCGTCGTCAAACACGTGGCCCAGATGAGCGTCGCAGCGGGCGCACTTCACTTCCGTGCGTTCGCTGCCGAAGCTGTGGTCGGCTTTATTGGTGACATTTTCCTTGGCGATGGGCTGCCAGAAGCTGGGCCAGCCGGTGCCGGATTCGAACTTGGTATCGGAGTTGAATAGAGCCGTGGCGCAGCAGATGCAGCGGTAAATTCCGGCGTCGTGATTCTTGGCGTACTTGCCGGTGAAGGCGCGCTCGGTTCCTTCACGGCGCGTGACCTCGAACTGCTCCGATGTCAGCTGCTTGCGCCATTCGGCATCGGGCTTGACGACTTTATCAACGGTCACAACGCCGGTGCGTTGACCGGCGCTGTCGAATTCGACGATCTTTACGGTGGCTGCTGCTCGAAGCTTGGGAATCAGCGCCAGTCCGGCGCAGGAACCAAGCGCCGTCATCATTTGGCGTCGCGATAGTGGCATGATTAGAATCTCCTGATCTTATTTCGATCATAAACCAAATTAAGTTATGGTGACTTTAAGTAAATCGCGAATTGAGGCACTCAGCGACGGCGTGGTGGCCATCGCGATCACGCTGCTGGTGCTGGAATTGAAGGTTCCGGAGGTGATGAGCCACCACTCCGATAAGGAAATGCTGGAAGCGCTGCTGGAGCTGAAAGGCGAATTTGCCACCTATATTGTCACTTTCCTGATCGCCGGCGCGTTCTGGTACTTGCACCATTTGACGTTTCACTTCATCAAGCATGTCGATGGATTTCTGGTCTGGGTGAATCTGATCTTCCTGATGTTCGTTTCGCTGCTGCCATTTTCCTCCGGCCTGATGAGCCATCTGTTCATCCATCCGGTGTCGCAATTTTTTTATTTCGGGAATATGCTGGCCATCGCGCTGCTGCTGAACGTCCATTGGCAGTACGCGAGGCGCAAGCATCTGATTGTCGATACGGAACAGTCGGAAGCGGATCGTCTGAGCTTTCGCGTCGCACTGACGGCGGCGGCATTCGCCGCCAGTTTCATTACGGCGATTTTCTTTCCCACCTATAGCTGGGCGCCCTTGCCGGCGTTCCTGCTGGTAGGGTGGATTCTCGAAAAGACCAGGCGCTAAGTGCCTTTGAGGACCTCGGCGATTTCCTTTTCTCCGATCGCGCCTTCCTTGATGACGCGCCAGTAAGGCTCCGTTACGTCGATTGTAGTCGCGCCCGTACCGGTGACGATGCCGCCGTCGAGAACAAGGTCCACCCGGCCGTCCATCATGGCGAAACACTCGATTCCACTGGTGCAGGTCGGCTGGCCGGAAAGATTCGCACTGGTCGAAATCAAGGGTTGGGCCAGCCGTTCGAGCAGCGCGTTCGCGACCTTCGATTTCGATTGACGCATGGCGATGCGGCCGGTATTGCCGGTAACTTTCAACGGCACACGCGAGGATGCCGGAGCGATGATGGTCAACGCGCCGGGCCAGAAATAGCGGGCCAGCAGGCGAAAGCGCGCGGACATCTCCTTCGCCAGTTCTTCGGCCATGATGACGTCTGAAACCAGCAGCGGCAAGGCACGATGGATATCGCGGCCCTTGGCGGCGAATACGCGGCCAACTGCATGCAGATTCACAGGATCCGCCACCAGCGTGTAGAGCGCATCGGTGGGGATGGCGACCACATCGCCTCGGCGCACGGCGGCAGCGGCTCGTTCAATTGCGGTTTCAGAAGGACGCTCGGCGTCAATCTCGATGAGATCGGTGGCCACCGAATTAGTGTAGCGGTTTCGGGTGCCAGCTTGCAGTTAGGAGATCGCTTCGGCGACTTCGATGGCCATTTGATAGCGCCCGAACGGAGCGCTCAACTGCACGCCGGCGACCATCTGACGGACGCGTTCCACCATTTGGCGGGCGATAGCGGTTCCCTCGGCTCGCGCGGCTTCGGCGCTTTCGGCGCGGCGCATGCGGTCCATATATTCCTCGGGAACGGGCACGCGCAATTCGTTCACCATGAACTCGGCGTTGCGAAAACTGGTGAGCGGCCAGATGCCGGCGATCAGCGGCAGCTTGTATTGTTCGGTGCGTTTAAGAAATGCTTCCAGCAAATCGAGATCGAACACCGGTTGCGTGACCACGTACTCGGCGCCGGCGCGGACCTTCCATTCGAATCGTTTTAGTTCTTCGTCCATATTGAGCGCGCCGGGATTCGCCCCGACGCCGATCAGCAGGGCGGTTTGCGATCCCATTGGATTGCCGCCGAGGTCGAGACCGTGATTCAAATTATTGACGATGTTGGTGAGACCGATGGCATCGACGTCGAACACCGCGGTGGCGTCGGGATAAGTGCCCATGCGTGGCGGATCGCCTGTAATGCAGATCAGATTCTTGACCCCGACCGCGTAGGAGCCCAACAATCCGCTCTGAATGCTGAGGATATTTCGATCGCGGCAGCAGAAATGGAGCACCGTCTCGATATCGGCATGTTGCTGGATGAGCTGACAGGTGACTTGGGCGCTCATGCGGGCGCTGGCGCGCGGACCGTCCGGCACATTGATGCAATCGATGCCGGCGGTTTTGCAGAGCTTCGCGCCTTCAATCTCTTTCGACGCGTCGACGCCGCGCGGGGGCAGAATTTCGACGAAGGAAATAAATTTTCCCGCCGCGAGCTTCCCGCCCAGCGTGCTCTTTTCCGCCACCGGAATTTTCGCCAGCGATTTGGCGTGCGCGGACGGTTCTTCCACTTTCACATCGAGCGTCCGCTGACCCGGTTGCAAGCTGCGCGCCTCGCTGCGAATTTCCTTGATGTGCGCGGCGGTGGTGCCGCAGCAACCGCCGACGATGCGGACGCCCGCCATCAGAAACCGGCGCGCGTACTGCGCCATATATTCGGGCGAGCACAAATAAATATTGCGGCCTTCGACGGTCGCGGGGAGCCCTGCGTTGGGCATCGCGCTCAAGGGCTTGGTAGTGAAGGCGAGCATTTTTTCAATCGCCTCCAGCATGACTTTGGGCCCGGAAGAACAGTTGAGGCCGATCACATCGACGGGCCATTCGTCCAAACGGCGCGTATAGTCCTCGGGAGAAGTGCCGTCGCGCAGGCGGCAATCGTCTTCGATACTGAGCTGCGCGATGATGGCGATATCGTCGCCGGCGACCTCCCGCGCGGCAAAAATGGCTTCCCGAATTTCGTTCGAATCGCGAAAGGTTTCAAGGATCAGCAGGTCGACGCCGGCTTCGATCAGGGCTTCGATCTGCTCGCGAAAGATGGCCCGTGCTTCCTCGAAACTGGTGGGTCCGAGAGGCTCCAGACGGATGCCGAGCGGCCCGACCGTGCCGGCCACGAAGGCCTGATCGCGCGCCGCTTCCCGGGCGATCCGCACGCCGGCCTGGTTGATCAGGCGGACTTTTTCGGCGAATCCGTAAGCGGCCAGACGCTTGCGATTAGCGCCGAAGGTATTGGTTTCGAGGATTTCGGAGCCGGCTTTGATGTACTCCTGATGGACGTCCCGAACCAGCGCAGGCAGCGACAGATTCAACTCGTCGTAGCAGCGGTTGATGAAGACGCCTTTCTGATAAAGCATCGTCCCCATGGCTCCATCCGCCACCAGGACGCGGTTTGCCAGCGCCTCGCGAAATTCAGCCGTCCGAGTCTGTATTAAAGATACGCCCATGTTTGCCTGTATCTTTTACAATACCGCGCCCGTCAATCATCCATCAGCTAGAATGGCGTCACGCGGGGAGGCTTGACCATCAGGGAGCTGATAGACGAAGGCCGCCGGTGAGCCGCTTTCTATTGTTGTCGAGACAAGAAACGCGCCCGCATGGCATGGTTAGAGTACCTTAATACCTAATGTCGAGCTGATACGATTTGATGCGCGGAACGATGTCATACTGTATCTATGCCTCGCAAGCAAGCGGTTCTCAAACGCCGTACCACCCTGACGCTTCCGGCCGATTCCCTTTTGCAGGCTGAAAGAATCGCCCGTTCCAGACAGGTTAACCTCAGCACGGTAATTTCGGAAGTCATGGCAGCAGGCCTGCGGCTCGAAAGCGCCAGGCAGCGGCGCGACCGCATTTTGGACGGATACCGGAAGGCCTTCACCGGTTTTTCCGCCGATGAACTCGCGATTCTGGACGGGGTGATCCTGGAACCGGTGCGCGCGGGCCGGCGCTGATGATCGATCCGTCCTCTGGTCCCTTTATATTCGACACCAGTGCGGAGGGATGGCTGGCTCGGAACGCCAGCAAGGAGGTCGTCCGCTGGCTATACGCCTACCTCGGGCTTCATGAGATCTCCATCTCCGCGGTTACGGTTACGGAGCGCATCCGTGGGTACAGTCTGCTATGGCGCCGCTCCGCGCCGGAAACGCGTCCGCGTATCGAAGCAGCCCGGGTTGCGTATCTGAGCCAGCTTGGCAATGTGTTACCGGTCGATACCGCGGTAGCTGTGGTGGCTGGCGAGATCATGGCGTTGCTTCCGGAGGCGCCAACGCCTCCGCGCCGCTCCCACCGGCTGGCAGAATCGCGGCAGGAGCGGCTGGCTCGGTGGCGGTTTGATGGAGTGATCGCGGCGACCGCCCTGGTGGCGGGAATACCGCTGGTTCATAACAACGCAAGCGACTTCGAGGCAATTAGGAGCGCCATCGAGTTGTCTCCGGAGCGGTTCCCCGGACTCTGCCCGCTGGAGCTCATCCGATGCTCCTTGCTGGCCTGATCATCTCCAAATTCGGGAATGGATTCATCGAGCGCTTGCGAGCGGAAATCAGCGAGGCTTCTTATTCCAATGCCGACTGCCGCCGCTGTAAGAAACGCCGCACGGCGGGATCGCGCTCCAGGCCGATCGCCATCCCATATGCGCGTCGAGCTTCCTCATTCGCTCCAGTCTTCGCCAGAAGCTCGGCCCGAGCGGCCCAATATGGTTGGTATTCGGCGAGCCGCACATCGGCGGCGACTGCTTCGATCGCCTCAAGAGCCGCTCCGGCGCCCCGAATCTCCGCGATCGCCACCGCGCGATTGATCGCCACCACCGGCGAGCCATGGAGCGCCAACAGCGCATCATACAACTGCACAACCTCACTCCAGTTGCCGCGCCCTGTGCGGCAGCGATCCGCGTGCGCCGATTGCAACGCCGCTTCCAGTTGATAACGGCCGATAGATCCGAGAGCGCTGGCACGCATCAGCAGCACCTCGGCCTCGGCGATCATTTGCGCATCCCACAACGCCGGATCCTGTTCGGCCAACGGCACGTATTCGCCGTACGCCTCGCGCCGGGCGCGACGCCGCGCTTCCGCGTGAAGCATCAGCGCCAGCAGCCCCAACGCCTCCGGTTCCGCCGGCAGCAGCTCCGCTACCAGCCGGGCCAGAAACATGGCTTCCCCGGTGAGATCCCGGCGCGCGACATCCGTTCCGCCCGGGTCTGCCCACCCTTCTGTAAAGGCCGCATAGATCGCGTCGAGAACGGTCTCCAGGCGACCCGGCAACTCTTCGCGTTCCGGAACGCTGAACGGGATTCCGGCCTGCCGGATCTTGTCCTTGGCGCGTACCAGCCGCTTCCCCATCGCTGCCGGAGACGTCAGAAACGCCGAAGCGATCGTCTTGGCATCCAAGCCCAGCACCACTTGCAGCATCAACGGCGCGCGGATCCCAGTTTCGATGGCCGGATGCGCGCAAACGAACATCAGCGCCAGCCGGCGGTCCGGAATTCCGGCGTCCGCCTCCGCCGCGTCCAGCCCCTCCGTGAGAAGTTCCAACTGGGGCGCGACCATCTCGCTGCTGCGCCGCCGCCGGCTGATGTCGATGATCTTTCGCCGGGCGACCGTCAGCAGCCAGGCTTCAGGATTCGCCGGACAGTCGTTCAGCGGCCAATCCGCCAGCGCCGCGGCAAATGCCTCCGAAAGGGCGTCCTCGGCAACCGTGACATCCCGCGCCCGCGCCACCAGAAAGGCGACCAGTCTGCCATAGCTGCGCCGCGCCACCGCGTCCGCTGTGCTGCGCGCCTGCTGATCGCCTTCGCCGATACTCATGCGTTCACGCCGGCATCGCCCACAACGGACGCACCTCGACGACTCCGTGCATGGACGCCGGGCAGCGCGCCGCCCACGAAATCGCGGCATCAAGATCGGCCACGTCGATCAGGAAGTAGCCGCCCAACTGCTCTTTCGAGTCGGCATAAGGCCCATCAAGCACCTGTGCCTTGCCATTCGCGGAGCGCACCGTGGTCGCCGCCGAGGTCGGCTGCAAGCGGTTGGAGCCCTTCAGCACGCCGGCCTTCGTCAATGCCTCGTAGTACGCGGTATAGGCCGCCATCCCTTGTTCCTGTTCCGCCTTCGTCAGCTTCGGCCAACCGGCCTCGTCCACATAGGCAAACAACACATATTCCATGTCAAATCTCCTTCGTCAGTCAGTGCGGAAATCATTCTCCGCTACCACCATGACGCTCTTGCACCCGCGATTTGGACACCCGTGCCGGGAAAATTCATCTCCAGTTCGGAAACGGATTCATCGTCCCACGCCGAGAGCTCTCAATCAAGTCCGGGACACGCGCGCGGCGCTTCAGCAGGCGCGCCAGCAGCACGTCGAATGCTTCCTCATCGCCCGCGAGCCAAGCCGGGGGAATCGACTTGATTGCCTGGTCGAACATTTCTTCGGGAAAATTGACGATGCGGGTTAGCCAAGGCTCGAAATCGGCGAGGCCGCGCACATGGCGATAGACAGAGGGACGGAAATAGAGACCCTGGATCGCGGAATCGGTGAACTGCCAGTTCGGACCTCCAAACACAAATCCGTTGTCGATCATTTGCGCCACGAAACCCATCTTAAGGGAGTGCGCGTCGGAGCCCGGGATCCATTCTTTCAATCGCGCGCGAAAAAAGACAGCCTGGCGCGAATCGGCATTGCCCATCCATTTATCGAACGCCAGCGCGCCCAGAAAATCGGGCAGATTCTCAATCTGTTCCAGAATCGAATCGGGGAGAAAATCGTAAACGACGACGCGCGCCGGGTCGCCCGGAAAACGCGAACCGAAATGCCAGCCGGCCTGGGGCGCTTCATGGCTCGATGCAAGTTGCAGGTGGACTTCAGGATTGGCGGCGAGAAATTCCTCCGACATGCGGACGATCGCGGCGGCGGGCGAGGCGATGCCAAGGTAATTCAGAAATACCGAAGAAATCCATTCGTTCAACAGAATCCGGCGGTGCTGCGGATTGTTGACGAATTTGACCACATAAGCGTGGCCGTCCGCCGCATCGAGCAGATGCGCCTGCGCACCTCCTCGCATTTTGCGGATCAGACGCCGGGCGTCGGTTGGCATGGGCCGAAATCGAGTACCCTTAGAACTATCATGACGGATGAAAAAGAAACCCCTTCACGAAGTAGTGGGCTGAGCAAGGAAGAAGTCGCACTCGAATTGATGCGTTTTATTACCACCACCACCGGCATTGGCAAAACATCGTCGGGGGCGGGGTTCGGCGGGAAGTCGCCAAAAACCCCCGAAGAGCAGGTAGATACGCTGCTCCAGTTGTTCGAAAAGTGCCGCGAGGTGGTCGGTAAGTAGAGGTTTTCGAACCTTTGACCCGCGCGGGCTATAGGAGTAAACTGTACTTTCAATAAGGAGCCATGATGTCTTCAGATAACAATACGCTTGATCGCCGAGATTTTTTGCGCAAAGCCAGCGCGGTGAGCGTGGCTTTAGGAAGCGCTGGAGCCGCTTTGGCTTCCCCGAAGGCCGCCAAGAGCAGCAGCGCCCGATCGAGCGGACGGGTTATCGGCGCCAACGACCGTATTACGATCGGTGTGATCGGCGTCGGCGGACGCGGCAGCTCCGACGCGAACTCCTTCGCGTCGTTCGGCGAAAAGAATAACGCCTGCCAGATCGTGGCCGTTGCGGACACCTACCAGAAGCGCGTCACGGCCAACAAGGAACGGCACAAATGCGATGGCTACCTGGATTACCGCGAAATTATCAACCGGAAAGATATCGACGCGGTGGTCATCGCCACACCGGATCACTGGCACGCGCACGTCGCGCTGGAGGCGATGGATAGCGGCAAGGACGTTTATCTCGAAAAGCCGATGTGCCACACCATCGACGAAGCGCACATGCTGGTCAACACGGTGAAGGAAACCGGGCGCGTGCTGCAAGTCGGCTCCCAGACCACGTCCGCCGATCAGTGGTGGAAGGCCAAAAAAGCCATCGCCGACGGCATGATCGGCAAGATGATCATGAGCCAGGGCTCCTACCATCGCGATTCAGTGGAAGGCGAGTGGAATTACCATATCGACGAAGCCGCCGGTCCGGACGGGAAAGGCGACGATTATATCGATTGGAAAATGTGGCTGGGCAAGGCGCCGGCGCATCCTTTCGATGCTGACCGGTTCTTCCGTTTCCGCAAGTATTGGGACTATTCGGGCGGGATCGCGACCGACCTGTTCTATCATGTGGTGGCGCCGCTGAACATTTGCTGGGATAAGCCGCAATTCCCGCATAAAGTGATGGCGTCGGGCGGAATCTACGGAGGTCCCAAGTTCGAATACAAGCGCGAGGTGCCGGATACGTTCCATCTGGTGGGCGAATACGCGGAAGGCCATTCGCTGGTGCTGAGCTCCTCCATGGCGAACTCGCAGCACATCCCGGGGCTGATTCGCGGGCACGAAGGTTCGATCATTATGGTGGATAACGGGCAGTTCGAGAGCACCACGGATCACATCACGCTGAAGCCTGAAGTGACGAGGAAACGCGCCAATCGCGACGCTCCGTACGAAACGGCTGTGATGTTTGAAGGCTACAAGTTCGGTACCGAGGAAGTGAAAATTCCGGTCGAGAAGACCGATACGATGTCCGCGCACATCAATAACTTCCTGAGTTGTATGCGGACCCGCGAAAAGCCGCATCTGAACGTTGAAACCGCCGCTTGCGCACAAGTGCTGATCACGATGGCGGTGGAATCGTATCGCCAGGGAAAAGTCCTCTACTTCGACGAAAAGAAGTGGAAGGTTTCTGATAAGCCGGTCAAGGCATAAGAAAGCGCGATCGCTCCGCAGTGGACGCGGCTCTGCTGCGACCATGCCAAAATAGTTAGCTTATGGGCGAACCCGTCGTTCTTATCGCCAGTGGCGATCTGCGCCTCGCGGCGAACAGAAAGTGCTGGCCGGCGCAACAAAAGATGGAAGAAGAAGTCATGGCGGCGGTGCGCGCGGAGGGGCGCGAGATTCGCCGCGGCCATGCTGTCGATGAAGTATTGGGACACGGGTTTATCGCCAGCCAAAAGCAGGGCATGGAGGTATTTCGGTCGATCCATCCCGAGGCTCCGCTGATTGTCGCCGAGGCGGTGTGGCAATACAGCCATCATGTGCTGCCCGGATTGTACACGCATCGCGGACCGATTCTGACCGTCGCAAACTGGAGCGGACAATGGCCGGGGCTTGTCGGAATGCTGAATCTGAACGGTTCCCTGACCAAGGCCGGCGTGAAATATTCGACCTTGTGGAGCATCGATTTCAGCGACGAGTTTTTCCGCTGCGGGTTGCGAAAATGGCTCAGTGGCGAGCCTTTGTCGCATGATACTTCGCACGCCCGGCCGCTATCCCTTTACAAACTGCCTCCCACGATCGGCCGTGAAGTTGCACGGGAACTGAAGTCGAAGAAAGCGATCATGGGCATCTTCGATGAAGGCTGCATGGGGATGTACAACGCGATCCTCCCCGACGAACTGCTGCATCCGACGGGCGTTTTTAAGGAACGCCTCAGCCAATCGGCATTGTACGCGGCCATGCGCGATGTTCCGGAAACGGAGGCGCGCGCGGTTTACGATTGGCTGGTGAATAAGGGCATGACGTTTAAGTTTGGTCCCGATCCGGAAACGGACTTGACCGAGGTGCAGGTTATCGAGCAGTGCAAAATGTATATCGCGGCGCTCGGCATTGCGGACGATTTTGGCTGCGATACGATCGGCATTCAGTATCAGCAGGGATTGAAGGATCTGGCCCCCGCATCCGATCTGGTCGAGGGTTTGTTGAACAACGTCGACCGGCCGCCGGTGTTTCGCGATGGGCGCGAACTGTACGCGGGCCAGGCGCTGCCGCACTTTAATGAAGTGGACGAATGCGCTGGCCTCGATGGATTGGTGACCAATCGGGTCTGGAAAAAGCTGGGATACGCGCCCGAAAATACGCTGCACGATTTGCGCTACGGCGAGGATTTCGGCGGCCAATTTGTCTGGGTGTTCGAAATTTCAGGCGCGGCGCCGCCGGCCCATTTCATCGATGGGTACGCGGGTACGCTGAGCGAACGCCAGCCTCCCATGTATTTTCACCTCGGCGGAGGGACCGTGAAAGGGATCAGCAAGCCGGGCGTTGTGGTGTGGTCGCGGATTTATGTTGACGGCCGGCTCAAGGCTGACCTGGGCTTGGCCGATTCGATCGCATTGCCTCTCGAAGAGACGGAGCGGCGCTGGAAGATCACCACTCCCCAATGGCCGATCATGCATGCGGTGACGCGAGGTGTTTCGCGGGATCAGATGATGGCGCGTCACAAGGCGAATCATATTCAGGTGGCGTATGCGCCGGATGAAGCGTCGGCGAAAAAAGCGCTGGTGGCCAAGGCTGCGGCGTTCGATGAACTGGGAATCGAAGTTTCGATTTGCGGACTCACGGAGGAGGAGCTATGCGCGTAGGCCAAGCCCTGCGGGTAGGAATTATCGGTACGGGCGCGATTTCACACAAGCACGCGCTGGCTTATAGCAATATCGGTTATGAAATCGCCGCCGCTTGCGACGCCGCGCCCGGACGCGCTGAAGAGTTTTGCGCAAAATACGGAGGCGAGGCCGTAAACACGTGGGAAGACGTCTGCCGCCATCCCCGCGTCGACTTCGTGGATGTGTGTACCTTCCCGGATTTTCGGCTGGAGCCGATTGAGCTGTGCGTCACGACGAAAAAGCACGTGCAGGTACAAAAGCCGATCGCGACCAATCTTGAGACGGCAAAGGCGATGGTGGAGACGGCTCGCAAAGGCGGAATTTTGCTGAGCGTCGTCAGCCAGCATCGTTTTGACGATTCCAGCCAGTTTCTCAAGCGAGCGATCGGCGAAGGACGGCTGGGAAAAATTCTCGAAGCCGACGCGTACGTGAAATGGTTCCGCTCGGCCGAGTATTATTCGCGTCCCATTAAAGGAAGCTGGAAAGTGGAAGGCGGCGGCGCGCTGATCAATCAGGCGGTGCATCAGGTCGATATTCTGCTGTGGCTGATCGGGCGCGTGGAGAGTGTGTATGGCGACTGGCAACTCGGCGCGCTGCACAAAATTGAAAGCGAGGATGTGCTGGCATCCGTGCTGCGTTATGAAAACGGCGCGACCGGCGTGATCCAGGCTTCGACGGCATTCTGGCCTGGATACACGGAGCGGTTGGAGATTCATGGCACCAGGGGCACGGCGATCATTTCGGGCGACAAGCTCACCACCTGGGACGTCGAAGGAGAATCGGATTCCGATGCTCCGGTGGAGCGCAATGTCGCGTCCGGCGCGTCGGATCCCATGGCGATTTCGCTCGCGCCTTTCGAGAGGCAGTTTCTCGATTTCGGCGCAGCGATCCGCGAGAATCGCAAGCCGCTGGTTTCAGGCGAAGAAGGTTATCAGGCGCTCGAATTAGTGGACGCAATCTATCGTTCATGCCGTGGGGGTTCGAAGGTTGTGTTGAGTGCCTGATTTCTCTAGGGTCCGCGTTCCGGCTTCGAGTGCGAACCTCGGACCCGGATTCGATGCGCTGGGCCTCGCATTGAGCATTTATCTGGAGTGCCGATTCCGCCGCGCGGAGCAGCTCACGATTCGATCGAGCGGCCGCGATGCGGCGTTGATCTCGACCGGCATCGACAATCTTATTTGGCAGACGGCTCTGAAAGTTGCATCCGATGTGGGCGCCGTGCTGGCGCCAATCGAGCTCGAAATCGTCAACGATATTCCCATCGGCAAGGGCTTGGGATCGAGCGCGGCCGCACTGACCGCCGGCGTGGTGATTGCAGCGGAGATCCTGCAACTGGGCTGGTCGCGGGCCAAGGTGCTGGATGAAGCGGCGCGCATCGAAGGCCATCCGGACAACGTAGCGGCGTGCGTGCTCGGGTCGATTGTGGCCAGCGCTCTGGACGGCGCAGGAATCGCGCGCGCCGTGCGGATGGAGATCGATTCTCACTACGGCGTCGCCATCGTGGTGCCGGATTTTGTTCTTCCCACCATCGAGGCGCGTCGTGTTTTGCCGATGTCCTATACTCGTGCCGATGCGGTGTTCAATGTACAGCGTAGCGCGCTGCTGATCGCCGCGCTCACCAGCGGGACGACGAGCGCGTTTCCCGAAGCGCTGGAGGATCGTCTGCATCAGCCCTATCGATTTCCGTTGGTGCCGGGGCTGGAAGAAGCCACGAAATTGCGCGCGCCGGGACTGCTGGGCTGCGCGCTGAGCGGCGCGGGTCCATCGATTCTCGTGTTCTATGAGCGGAGTCATGAACACGTGTGCGACCTGGTGCGCGATGTGTTTCTGAAGCACGGCCATGCGAGCGAAATTGTATGGGCGCAGATCGACAAGACAGGATACGAGCTTTCATGAATCGATTAGGCAAAGAGAAAAGTCCGTACCTGTTACAGCATGCGAACAATCCCGTGGATTGGTATCCATGGGGTGAGGAGGCGTTTGAAAAAGCGGCGCGCGAGAACAAGCCGATTTTTTTGTCTATCGGCTATTCCACCTGCCACTGGTGCCACGTGATGGAGCATGAGTCGTTTGAGAACGAAGAGACGGCTCGCGTTTTGAATCAGTATTTCGTGCCGGTGAAAGTGGATCGCGAGGAGCGGCCGGATGTGGACCGCGTGTACATGTTATTCGTGCAGGCATCCACCGGCAGCGGCGGATGGCCCATGTCGGTATGGTTGACGCCGGAGCGGAAGCCGTTCTTCGGAGGCACCTATTTCCCGCCCGATAATCGTTATGGAAGGCCCGGATTCCGCTCGATTCTGGAAAATCTGGCGCGCGCATGGAGCGAGGATCGCGCGCGCGTGGAGGAATCCGGAGCGAAGGTCATTGAACAGTTAAAAGAATATGCGGCGCAGACGGCGAGCACCGGCGTAGCGGGGCAGCAAGCTCTCGATTCGGCATTTTTGGGATTCCGCCGGATGTTCGATTCTCGCCTCGGCGGATTCGGCGGCGCTCCGAAATTTCCCCGGCCCAGCGTCCATAATTTTCTGCTTCGCTATTACGCCGCCACGAAGAACGAAGAAGCGCTCGAGATGGTGTTACTCACGTTGCGCGAGATGGCGAAGGGTGGCATGAACGACCAGATCGGCGGAGGGTTTCATCGCTATTCAGTCGATGAGCGCTGGTTTGTGCCGCACTTCGAAAAGATGCTCTACGATCAGGCGCAGATCGCCATTTCGTATTTGGAAGCATTTCAGATTACCCGCGACGGACAGTACGCCGCGGCCGCGTGCGATATCTTTTCCTACGTGCAGCGGGACCTGACGCATCGCGACGGAGGATTTTTTTCGGCTGAGGACGCGGATAGCGCTGTCGATCCGGAGAAACCCAGGGAAAAACGCGAGGGGGCGTTTTATGTGTGGAGCAGGGAAGAGATCGAGCAGACGCTGGGTCTGCGGGATGCCGAAATTTTCTGCACGCGATATGGAATAAAAGCCGGAGGCAACGTCGACGAGGATCCTCATGGCGAATTTCCGAATCAAAACATTTTGTACCAGGCGTGTTCTATCGAGGAAACGGCGATTAGAAATGATGTGACCGTGAACGAAACGCGCTCGGTGCTTCGGGATGCGACGCAGAAATTGCTCGGGCGGCGCGCGCAGGGTCCCCGGCCTCATCTCGATGATAAGATCCTGGCCGCCTGGAATGGTTTGATGATCTCGGCATTCGCCAAGGGCGCGCAGGCGCTTGGAGAAGATCGATATGCGGACGCCGCGGCCGCTGCGGCGAAGTTTCTGCGCGCGCGATTGTGGGATGAGACCAGGGGCGTGTTGCTACGGCGTTTTCGCGACGGGGAATCGGCAATCGATGGATTCCTCGACGATTACGCGTTCTCGATTCTGGCTTTCCTGGACTTGTATGAGACCCGTTTCGAGGCAGCCGATTTCCGCTTCGCCGTATTATTGGCGGAGCGTGCGCTGGAGTTGTTCGAGGACCGCGAAAATGGCGGCTTTTTCTCGACCGCCGCGGGCGCGGAAAATCTTGTTCTGCGCTTGAAAGACGATTACGACGGGGCTGAGCCATCGGGCAATTCGATGATGACAGTCGCGCTGTTGCGCTTGTCGCGCATCACCGGTCGCGAGGATTTCCGGCGCGCCGCGGCAAGGACCTTTGAAGCATTTGCTTCGCGCCTCATCCAAGGCGGCGCCGGCGTGCCGCAAATGCTGGCGGCTCTGTCGTTTACGCTCGGCCTGCCGGTGGAAATCGTTTTGGCGGGTCCGCCCGATAACGCGATGCTGGCTGCGATTAGACGAAGATTTCTGCCCCAGGCGGTGGTCGCGAGGGCGAGCGAATCGCCGGTTCCCATGCCGTCAATCGAAGGCAAAGCGACGGTGTATGTATGCTCGAATTTCGCCTGCAATTTGCCCGTCACGGACGTGAATCAACTCGACGAATTGCTAGAATAGGCAGATGCCTATTGAACGACCTGGAGCAACAACTTTAAGAGGAAATGATCTCACTGTCCTTGGTCCTGAATTGAAGATTGGCGATAAAGCGCCGGATTTTCAGGCCATCGACGACGGGCTGAAGCCGGCGAATCTGGAGAGCACTGGACACGGAGTGCGCATTTTCAGCGTAGTGCCATCGCTGGATACGCCGGTCTGCGACGCGCAGACCAAGCGCTTCAATGAAGAAGCGGCCAAACTGCCGGAGTTGAGCATTTACACCTTCAGCATGGACCTTCCGTTCGCACAGAAGCGGTGGTGCGGGGCCTACGGCGTGGATCATGTGAAGATGATCTCCGATCATCGTACCGGTTCATTCGGAGAAAATTACGGGACTCTGATTAAGGAATTGCATATTCACAGCCGGGCAATTTTCGTGCTGGATAAAGACAATACGCTGCGGCACGTGGAATATGTGAAGGAAGTCGGGACGCACCCGGATTATGAATCGGCTCTGGCGGAAGCGAAGAAACTGGTAGGCTAAAAAAACAAAAACGGCCAGTCATCCTATTGGAATGACTGGCCGTATGAGTGTCGAAAGGAGGAACGAAAAGCTATCTCTTCACGAAACGGCGACGGCCCAGGATTCCCAAACCGGCCAGACCCAAGCCCATGAAGGCGATGGTTGCCGGCTCCGGAGTGATGACCTGAAGCTCGATGACTGTGTCCTGGAAATCGCCAAGACCTTCGCCGAACATTCCATCCTGGGCGGTAAATCCCAGAACGTAGCTGCCGGAGGCTAACTGGAACAGAGCGAAGTGATTCCAAGCAGCCCCACCAGGATCGTTGCCAAAGTTATCTCCACCGGTTTCGTAGGTTTCGGACTTCGTGCAAACCCCACCGCTGGCCGCATAACACACCGTGTCGTAGAAGCCGTACGATGTTCCGGATGCGCCTGGGTTGAACGGCTTCGTTCCTGTCGGTGAAAAGGTCGGACCGAAGTCATAAAGCGCCGTCAAGGTGCTGCCTACGTAGTAGCCAATCTGGGATCCCACTGCGTCTGCCGGGTTGGCTGATGTGTCCACGCCGCTGTCGGCAAAGAGCAACGAAACATTGTAGGCTGTCGCGTTACGGACGAAGTTAAATGCCGCGGGATCACCGTTTTCCGGCGCACCCCCAGCCGTATCCGTGAAATCCTCTGTAACCGTGTCGGTTCCGAGAACCGAAGGCGCTCCCGTCATCCCACCCGTGTCCGTGAGGACATAGCCAATATTCATCAAATGGCTGCTTCCCTGACCAGGTCCGATGCCTGTATCGTCCGAAGCATCATTCCAGAACGGCGTCCCGGTAGTGGCGGGCGGAGTGGTGTTACTGATCCAGACGGGCGTTGATGCCGAAAAACCGGTTGGAAACGCCGAAAATGTTCCAGTCGCACTATTCACCGTGTCTGCAAACATGCCGCCACTCAGCGCAACCACTGCTGCAGCCGCTAATCCAAAACTTTTCATCGTTGACCTCCTCCGACTCTAAAAAAAATTCAAAAACAATGTTCTAATATCGGCTCGAAAGTGATCCATCATTAGAACTAAAGCGATACTAGCACAACTAGGCCTAGATAGAAAAGCCATTTCGTACTTGTTTTCTATCCTAGATCCACAAGTACTTGTGGACTAGACCCACAATATGTAGTGGTAGGTCGATCGCTACGTCACAAGCGTCGGAACATTCTTGCTGATATAGTACTGGGCCATGCTTGCTATTCCTTGTAAATACATGAGTATAAACAGCTTTTTCTTCGCCTCCGGATTCTCGGAGGCCAAACCTTAATCGACCAGTTGGGTCTCTTTCAGATCCTCTAACCCGAGGCCCCAGTCTTCGCGATTGAATATGATGGGCGCCTGGAGCCGCTTCATGTCGGCGGCCCAACGGATCACGTCTGTATGGTGCAGCCACGGGACACCTTTCTCAGCCATCCGCTCAAACAGTTTCTCCTGACCCTCCGGCGTCCAACCCGACCCCGTCGCATGCTCGATGTGGTATGTCCGCATCGGATTGCGGAGCACCATCTCTTTCGCCCCTCCGTAATGCGCGCTCCAGCAGAATAGCGAATCGATATCCATGGCGAACATGTCGAATTCGGGATAGCCTCGCAGGTCCAGCCAGTGCTCGCGCGCCAGCATCGTGAAGTCGCCGCAGGCCGTCAGATGCAGAGAATCCGGCCACCCATCCGTATACTCTGGTTCCGGTGACAGAATGCGTCTAAGCCGCCATTGAAGCATCCACCACGTTCTTTGCGCGATATTCCACAGACGCGGAATCGCCGGCGCTTCATAGAGTGCGCAGCGGCGCACCTGCGCATTCAACGGCCGCGGATCTACCGCCAAACGGGATCCCGCACCCGAAAAGCGCAACCGCAAGCGAACCGGGCCGCTTTGGCCTAATCCTCTATCAGGCACAGGGATACTGACCACCCTGCGACCGGCCAGGCGCATTGAGAAAACTTTCGATCCCTCGTCGTCGAGAACATCGAGCGTTGTTGCCGCCATCTTGACGCCTGGACCAGGCTCCATGTCGATCGCCAGCACACGCTTCGGATCGCTACCATGTATGTAAATTTCCGCGTTGTTATCGATCCAGCGAAACGGCGTGGATCCGACCAATTCCCGCGCAAACCAGCCGGCGCCCAGCGTCAGGTTGCCGTCTCTCGACGCAACGTCGTTCGATTCGAGCGCAAGCTCTCCGTTCGGCAGCGTCGGAAACGTGCCCGCCACTGAGTTCACGCGGATCATGTGGGATTCGCACCATGCCAATTGCTCGGCCACCGGCGCATCTGGAACCTCCGCCATTACATCGTGCCGGTCGATGCGATACATCGTTTCCAGCCTCAGATGCTGCCCGGCAATATACTGCATCAGCTCGTCTGAAAACAGAATGTCGATATTCGTGGCCAGAACAAATCGCCCCCGCGCGCGTCGAATTCCCACATTTTTCGCGATCATCTGATAGAGCGGCAGCCCGTCCGCATTCCGGTACCGCCTATGGATCGCCGCCGGGACTTCGATGAACCGCACCACGCACGGACCCGGCTCCCGCGGCCAGCGCAGCGCCTCGGCCAGCCGCGGCCGGTCCGCCGGAGGATTCCATTCGACGATGATCAGCTCGGCGGGAATCTGATGCCGCCGGCATTGCTCCAGCAGCGCTGTCGCGAAGATCTGCATCCGCTTCAGCAGATCGCCTCCGTGATCGTCGTTGCGCGAAGGAACTACGATGGACAGATAAGGCTCAGGATTTGGCAAAATACTTAGTCTATCTCCGATTTCCGTTAAATTGATAAAACGCCGCCCGGTCGAGCCAATCGGCATAGGTGATCGTCTGTTTTCCGTACAATGGTATCTTCAAAAGTACGTGTGATGCCCCCTTATATATCGCGGCTTGCATTTATGATTGAATTTCTGGTGGCCCTGATCGCCATCTTCGAGACCTGGAGCATGGTGGGTGGACAAAGCCACCTCGATCTGATGCCGTGGTACGCAAAGTTCGGCTTCGTATTCGGATTAGCCCTGCTAACCGTAATGGGCAGTATGGCCTCGGTATCGCATGAACGCGCGTGGAATGCAAAAACCATCGCCTGCCTGCTGCTGGCGTTGATTTTTGTCGCCGGGATGGGCGCCACTACCTATTACTACCATCTGCATGAGAACGACGATCAGGCGTCGGGGTCGGACGACGATTCGATCACCTCGCTCTATTGGCCGGAGGCTGGCCAATGAGCGACCTCAAGTTCGCGTCATGGAATGTCTCGGAGAGCCCCATCACCATCGAGTATTCGCTGGTCGTGATCGAAGAAATCCGGCACGCCGTGGCCGAAGGGTTTCAAAGGCTTTCGCGCGGTGGCATCGAAGTGGGCGGCATTCTATACGGATCCCGCGAAGGCCGCACGATCCGCGTTCTGGCCATGCGGACGATTGCCTGTGAGCATGCCCGTGGTCCGGCGTTCCTGTTATCCGATAAAGATCGCAAGGTGTTGAATGAGCAACTCGCCGCCGATGCCGAGGATCCGCATCTGGAGGGGCTGATTTCTCTCGGCTGGTTCCTTTCCCACACGCGCAGTGACATTACTTTGAGCGATTCCGATCTGGAGCTCTATTCGATCTTCTTCCCCGCGCCCTGGCAGGTGACGATGATTGTGCGGCCCGGCCGCGCCGGCAGCATGCGCGCTGGATTTTTCGTACGCGAAGCGGATGGAACTGTCAAGACCGAGCGCAGCTATCTCGAATTCAATTTCCCCGACCGCCTGGCCGGCGTGTTGGATCGCATGCCTTCGCCGCGAGGGGAGCGTATTCCGGGCGAGCGCCGCTTGAACACCATGCCGCGCTCGGAGGCGTTTCAAAGTTCGACCGCCGCCGTGGCCGCCGCCCGCCGCGAAGCGTTCCCGCAGGAGGTTGCGCCTTCCTTCGGCCAGCCGCAGCGACCGATCCCTGCGCCGAAAAAGAAATGGCCATGGCTGGTAGGTTGGGCCGTGCTGGTGGTGATGGCCCTGGTGTTCGGCTTGCGTTACTGGATGTTCCGGCCGGCCAACGAACCGATTTCGCTCGCCGTGATTGAGCGCGAAGGCCAGTTGCGCATTGAATGGAATCATTCGTCGAGGCCTGTCGTCTCCGCCGTCCATGGAACGCTCGTGATCAACGATGGCAGCAACACGCAAACCTTCGCGCTCTCCCCGCGCGAGTTGACGCTCGGTAGCTATACCTATGTGCGTAAGACAGGGGATGTCGAGGTGCGTATGTCGGTCGAGGATGGCGACGGCGAGAAAGTGCAGGAAGCGTCGCGATTCCTGGGCCAGGCTCCCGTAAAGATCGATCCGAATGAAGTCGAGGAGCTGAAGAGGAAGCGCAGCGAGCTCGAAGCCGAGGTGGAGCGGCTGATGCGGCAGAACAGCCAGCAGGACGAGAAGATCCAGCAATTGCAGCGCACCGTGCAGATCATGCAGTCGCGATCCGCGGTGAAATAGGACGGCAGTAAATGCGCGTCGCGGCAGTATTTACCGTATAAATCCCGGCAAATCATTAATTTCTCCCCATAGTTCGGTTTGGGCACGACATTGCTTATAGCAGTGGGTTCCTATATTTGAGACTGGAGAGTTCACATTGAAATCGTCGAATGCAATCCGAACCGCGGTTCTGACGTTGGCCGTGGCGTTCGGGCCGGCCGCGTCCCAGGCAGGCGTGCTTGTTTCCATCACCATCGCACCGCCGATTCTGCCGGTGTATGTACAGCCGGTCATCCCGGGGGATGGATATTTGTGGACCCCTGGCTACTGGGGATATGGCGATGAAGGTTATTTCTGGGTGCCCGGAGTATGGGTGCAGCCTCCCACCGTCGGTGTGCTTTGGACACCGGGATATTGGGGCTGGAATAACGGACTTTACGCCTGGAATGCCGGCTATTGGGGTCCCAGCGTGGGTTTCTATGGCGGCGTGAACTACGGCTTCGGATTCGGTGGAGTCGGATTCGAGGGCGGGCGCTGGGATGGCGGCCACTTCTCTTACAATACGGCAGTCGTGAACGTCGGCGGCGTCTCGCTCCACAATTCGTATCGCACCGCGGTAGCCGAGAATAATGTCCACACCAGTTTCAACGGCGGAACCGGCGGAATCAGAGCGACACCCTCGGCGGCGGAGCGGACAGCAATGAGTGAACATCACACTCCAGCGACATCCGAACAAACCGCGCATCACACGGCAGCATCCCATGACCGGTCCCAGTTGGCGTCGGTAAATCACGGCAAACCTGCCAATGCGGCGATGAGCCGCCCTGCTGCCGCGAGTCACGCAGCCAACCACTCAACTCCTGCCGCGAACCATTCGGCGCCTGTCGCCAACCACGCAGCACCTGCCGAGCATCGTGCAGCACCGGTCGCGAATCACGCCGCCCCTGCCGAGCATCGTGCAGCGCCAGTCGCGAATCACGCCGCCCCTGCCGCGAACCATCCGGCAGCTCCTGCGAACCATGCGGCGCCGGCCGCGAACCATCCCGCTCCTGCCGCGAGTCATGCCGCTCCCGCCAGTAAACCCGCCGCCGCGAAGCCTGCCAGTAAACCGGCGCCCGAAAAGAAATAGTTTCTACTGCGAGGTCGGAGAGCGGCTTGCCTTCGGGCAGGCCGTTCTCTGCGTTTATGGCCGCAAAATAGGAGCCAGCAATTCGCTCCGCTCTTCCGATTCCTTACGATTAATATCGTCGTCGGGGATGTAGCAGGGCAGCGTAACGCGCACCGGTTTGAATACCTTGCCGTCCTCATAAATCGTGGTCTTGGTAAAGCAAACCTGCTCCCCGTGCAACTCGACAGTCCTGGGAATATCGATCACCTGCGTAAACATATCGTCCGTCATGTTATAGATCTGTGACGTGGTTTCGAAGACCTGTTCAATCTTACTGCCGAGATTGAAAATCACGATGTTCGTGCCCCATGTTTCCGCTCCGCCGAAATCCGATTCAATCACCAGCCGATCCGCTCCTTCGCCCGTAAGATTCAGCATGCGAATAGTCTGCAATGTAAAGTGATGCATCGTTTCCAGCAGATACCGGTCGCGTACCTCCCAGTTTCCCGCTACATTCGCCAGATGCACCAGCAATCCGATCGATGGGCATGCCATCGACGGCACCGCGTCCTCGAATTTATATTGCAAAACGGCCAGCAAATCGCTGCTATCCGGCCAATGAAAAATCTGAAAACGAACCAGCCGTGTGTTTGAAGGCTTGCCGGTAATGAGCTGATCGGAAGCTTGCTTTTCCGCCTTATTCGTAGCGCCGCCGATCACCCGGTAAACGTTCTCCTTGGCCAGCGCGTCGGGAGAATCCAGTTGCGCCGGCCTCGGCTCCTCCGGCCACGAATCGTCGATCCGCTTGCCCGCGTCCAGCGAAATCTGCATGCCCGGAAAAATCGCATGCAGCGCCGCGACGCGCAAATTCTCGTCCGGCGCGGGAACGGTATCCGCCATCGCCATCGCTGCCAACAGCAAAAATGAGTATTTAGTCATCGATTATATTTCGGCGTCACGCCTCGCAGCCGTATCCATACTTTATCAAGTGCGTCGAGCGTCTCTTGATCCAGCGGACCCTCCTTCGCCGCTGCCAGGTTCTCGTCCAACTGTTCCAGTTTCGATGCTCCCAAAATCACGCACTCGATCGCCGTATGATGCAGCAGCCAGCATAACGCCAGGCTCACCATCGATCTTCCAGACTGCTTCGAAATCTCACGAACCGCTTCCACCGCGCTGAAATCGTCATCGTGCCAATACCGGTCGAGATACATTTTGTTCTTATCGAAGCGCGACCCCTGAATCGGCTCCGCCGCACTGTGCTTCCCCGTCAGCAACCCGCCCGCCAGTGGATTATAGACCACGTTCGCGATCCCGAATTCCTTCGACATCGGCAGAAATTCCGCTTCAATCCCGCGCGCCAGCAAATTGTACATCGGCTGCGACACCACCACCGGCTGATAGCGATTCTTCTCAGCGATCCATTGCATCTCGGTGACCTGCCACGCCGCGTAATTCGATTGCGCAACGTGCCGCACCTTGCCTTCCTTGACCAGTTCCTCCGTCGCCGCCAGCGACTCTTCGATACGAGTCTCGTAATCGGGCAGATGCATGTAATACAGGTCGAGATAATCAGTCTCCAGGCGCTTCAGGCTCTCGTCGATCCCTCGGCGAATCGCCGCCCGCGAAAGACCTTTCTGATCCGCCGCATCGCCCACTTTATTCGATACTTTGCTTGCCAGAATCACCCGCTGGCGCCGGCCTTTCAGCGCGCGGCCCAGGAAAGTCTCCGAAGTACCACCGGTATATACGTTCGCCGTATCGAAAAAATTGATCCCCGCGTCCAGGCAGCGGTCCACCATCTGGACTGACGTAGGCTCGTCCGTTTGTCCGCCGAAAGTCATCGTGCCGAAGCACAGGCGCGAAACGCTGAGCCCCGTTTTTGAAAGGATTGTCGATTCCATAGAGTTCTTTTTTAGGATACCTGCCAAACCACGAACTCCGGATTATCCGGCAAATTAGCCAGCAACTCTTTCCCATTCTTGAAACTCTGGTCATACTGATAAATCGCATTCTCCTTCCGCAGCGCCACATAGAAATTGCCGGAGCCATCGAAGCAAATTCCCGAAACCTCATCGGACGCAGTCAACACGGAGCTTAGCGTGAGAGAGCTTCCGCTCGGCAAACCACTGTACACCGCCGCTCCCACTCCGGCATATAAGATCTGGCCCTGAACCAGCAGATGGATCGGACCCGAAGGAAGCTTCGCGCTCGCGCCCAGAAAAGTCCCCGACGTCAAGTCATACATCTTCACCATCTGCTCCACTTCATCGGCCACGCACAGGATCCCGTTGCAGATCACCACGTCGCGCACCGAATTGCTGATCGCCCCGCTGGTGAGCGAAAAATCCAGCCCGCCTTTTTTGTCGTCGACCTTCGGCGTCCCCGAATATCCCGGCACGGCTTCGTGCGATGCCACAAACGTCCCGTTCAGAAAGCCGGTTCCGAACGAAGTAAGGTAGGACGCTGCATTCCCGCTGACCGCGCTCCCTGTTTTAAAATCCGTGGCTACATTCAATTGAGTCACCACATTCGTGTCCTGGCTCGAAACGTAGGCATGTCCCCCCGTGTCGAAGCAAATGCCGAACGGATGGGCAATCGAGTTCACCGAATTGGATACAAACGTCGACACATAAAGAAACAACGGATTCGTAGTTTCCGAAGACTGCTTGAAACACAGGACATCGGTGACCTTCTTCGAGCCGTTCGCCACATACAAATACCCGTTGGCAAAACACATCGCCCGCAGTTCCGACAACGGAACCGACGCCGGAACGCTCAGCACGTTCAAATACGGCTGAATGGGACTTGTGCCGGTCTCATCGTAAGCGTAAACATTATTCACCGGGCAGGGAACACCCTTCGAAGCCGACGACCCGCCATGAAAAGTAACAAATAGCATCCGCAATCCTTTTTTCAAATATACAACCAACCCGGCGGCCGGCATGCGTGCCAACCTGCGGACCGATTGCCAATCGGTCCATCCGGGCACAGCCCGGACACCTTCTGGGGCGGCGCCATGTAGATCTCTACCGAGCCGTGACCGCAGGGAGCGGTGTCTTTGTAGATGTATTCGAGCACGTCGACGTTCCGAACCGCCATGCATGACACGCGTCATACAGCGTTCCGACCACAGAGAGCCGGTTCCCCCATCGACTTTTCCCAAGCGTGATATTCTTCCAATTGAATGTTCCGTCGCGCTTATCTGTTTCTCGCGCTCATTCCCTGCCTCAAAGCCCAACCCCCCGAAGTCCGTCCGATCTTTGAGAAATCCTGTTATTCGTGCCACGGCC
>JBEKPC010000070.1:0-25285 GCA_049521155.1 Bryobacteraceae bacterium | reverse complement strand
CGTGGAAAAGAACGCCATCATGATGATCGATTTCGCGCTCGAAGCGGAGCGCAAGGAAGGCAAGGAGCCTCTGGAAGCGATTTATCAGGCTTGCCTGCTGCGGTTCCGGCCGATCATTATGACCACGCTGGCCGCTATGCTCGGCGGCGTGCCTTTGGCGCTCGGCACCGGCACGGGCGCGGAATTGCGGCGTCCCCTCGGCATCGCGATCGTCGGTGGACTGATTTTCAGCCAGCTTCTGACCCTTTATACGACGCCGGTCATTTATCTCTTCTTCGATCGCGCGGCGCGGCGAGTCAGCGGACGCAGCGGCGCGGGCGTGAGCACGACCCCTTCCGGACACATTGACAGCAACCACCCGACACCGGAGCCCGCATGAGTATCTCCGAACCGTTTATTCATCGGCCCGTCGCGACCACGCTGCTGACCATCGCGCTTGGCATGGCCGGCGGAATTGCGTATTTCTTTCTTCCGGTCGCGCCGCTGCCCCAAGTCGAATTTCCCACCTTGATGGTCTCGGCTACATTGCCCGGCGCGAGCCCGGAGACGATGGCATCGTCGGTGGCCACGCCGCTCGAACGGCAGTTTGGACGCATCGCCGGCTTGAACGAGATGACCTCGAACAGCTCGCTCGGAAGCTGCAACATCACCATGCAGTTCGATCTGAGCCGCAATATCGACGCGTCCTCGCGCGACGTGCAGGCGGCCATTAATGCCGCCCGCGGCCAGTTGCCGAACACGCTGCCGCAGAATCCGAGCTGGCGAAAAATCAACCCGGCCGATTCGCCGATTCTGTTCCTCGCGCTCACCTCGCCCACCATGCGTCCGGGCGATATTTACGACGTTGCGGCCTCCATCCTGCAACAAAAGATCTCGCAGATGAAAGGCGTGGGCCAGGTCATTATCGGCGGGGGCGCGCTGCCGGGCGTGCGGGTGGAAGTGAACCCCACGCTGCTGAATAATTCCGGCCTCGGACTCGAAGATATCCGCGCCATGCTCGGCAACGCCAATCAGAATCGTCCCAAGGGCGATTTCCACGATATCAACCGGCTCTGGACCATCAACGACACCGATCAGCTCCGCCTGGCCGCGCAGTATAAGCCGCTGATCATCACCTATAAGAACGGCGCGCCGGTCAAGCTTTCAGACGTAGCCAATGTGGTCGATTCAGTGGAAGACATCCGCAACATCGGATTTGCCAATCACGAGCAGGCGATGCTGTTGATCATTTTCCGCCAGCCCGACGCGAACATCATTGAGACGGTGGACCGCATCCGCGACTCGCTGCCGCAGTTGCAGGCCCAGATTCCCGCCGCCATGCACATGCAGGTCATTCTCGACCGCACCACCAGTATTCGCGGCTCGGTGAAAGACGTGGAATTTTCGATGGTGATTTCGATCGTGCTGGTCATCATGGTGGTGTTCCTGTTCCTGCGCAGCGTGCGCACCACTCTGATTCCCAGCGTCGCCGTGCCGATCTCGCTGGTGGCGACTTTTGGCGTGCTCTACCTGTTCGGCTACTCCATCGACAATCTGTCGCTAATGGCGCTCACGATCGCCACCGGCTTCGTCGTCGACGACGCCATCGTGGTGATTGAAAACATCACCCGCTATTTGGAAGAAGGCATGGCGCCGATGCAGGCGGCGCTGAAAGGCGCGGCGGAAATCGGCTTCACGGTGCTCTCCATCAGCATTTCTCTCATCGCCGTTTTCCTGCCGATATTAATGATGGGCGGCATTGTCGGCCGTCTGTTCCGCGAATTCGCCGTCACCCTTTCGGTCGCGATCATCATGTCGATGGTGATCTCGCTCACCACCACGCCCATGATGTGCGCCCGCCTGCTCCGTTCGCATCATGCGGAGCAGAAACACGGATGGGTTTACAATTTGAGCGAACGCGGCTTCGACGCCATCCTCAGTTTCTATCAAAAAACGCTGAGCCGGGTTTTGCGCCATCAGTTTATAACGCTGGTGGTGACGTTGTCGACGCTGGCCTTCACCGTCTATCTCTATATCGCCATTCCTAAAGGCTTTTTCCCGCAGCAGGACACCGGCCGTCTCAGCGGATCGATTCAGGCCGACCAGGCAACTTCCTTCCAGGCGATGAAGGAGCGCCTCATCCAGCTCAACGACGTGGTGTTACAGGATCCGGCGGTGGATACGCTCAATTCCTATACCGGCGCCGGCGGATTCGGCGGCGGAGGCACTAACGCCGGCCGCATGTTCGTGACGTTGAAACCGCTCGAAGTGCGCAAAATCAACTCCGATGAGGTGATCGCGCGGCTGCGTCCCAACCTCGCAAAAATTCCCGGGGTCAGCCTTTATCTGCAATCCACCCAGGATCTGCGCATCGGCGGCCGCTCCAGCGGCGCGCAGTATCAGTACACTTTGCAAAGCGACAGCGTAAAAGATTTGAACGAGTGGGCGCCGCTGGTGTTCCGGAAGTTGAAGACCCTTACCGAGATCTCAGACGTCAACACGGACCAGCAGGATAAAGGACTCGAATCCACTTTGGTGGTCGATCGCCGCACCGCCGGGCGCCTGGGCATCAGCGCGCAGAATGTCGACGACACGCTCTACGACGCCTTCGGACAGCGCCAGGTCTCGACCATGTATACGGAGCTGAACCAGTATCACGTGGTGATGGAAGTGGACCAGCAGTTCTGGCAGAATCCCGAGGGGTTGCGCTACATTTACGTCGAAGGCCCCAACGGCACGCAGGTTCCTCTAAGCGCCGTGACGAAATATGTGAGCGACACCACGCCGCTCTCGATCAACCATCAGGGCCAGTTTCCGTCGGTCACGCTTTCGTTCAACATTCCGGTGGGACTGGCGCTGGGAGACGCGGTGCCCGCCATCGAGAACGCCGAACGCGAGATCGGGCTGCCGTCCAACGTCAAAGGAAGTTTTCAAGGCACCGCGCAGGCTTATCAGGAGTCGCTGGCCAATGAACCGATCCTCATCGCAGCCGCGCTGGTCACGGTTTACATCGTGCTGGGCGTGCTCTATGAGAGCCTCATTCATCCCATCACGATTCTTTCGACGCTGCCTTCGGCCGGCGTCGGCGCCCTGCTGGCTTTGCGCCTCACCGGCAATGAACTGAATGTGATTTCGCTGATCGGGATTATTCTGCTGATCGGAATCGTCAAGAAAAACGCCATCATGATGATCGATTTCGCCATCGCGGCGGAGCGCAAGGACAACAAGTCGCCGGAAGAAGCCATCTATCAGGCCTGCCTGCTGCGTTTCCGCCCGATCACTATGACCACCATGGCGGCGCTGCTGGGCGGCCTGCCTCTGGCCCTGGGGACCGGAGTGGGCAGCGAGATGCGGCGCCCTCTGGGCATCGCGATCGTGGGAGGATTGCTGTTCAGCCAGGTGCTAACGCTCTATACCACGCCGGTCGTTTATTTGTATCTCGATCGCATGCGGTTGCGCTGGGAGCAGTGGAATCATCGTGTCCACGGCGGCGCACCCGCCCCGTCCGAAGCTTATCGGGAGGCATGACTCATGCTGAGAATCGACATTAGACTCGACAATGGCGACGCCACGCTGGCGTTGGCCGGAAAATGCAACGGGACCTCGCTCGGTGAACTGCGCCGCGCCATTGAACGCGTCCGCCGGTCCCACAAGCGTGTGGTGATCGACCTGAGCGAGGTAACCTTATTAGACAAGCCGAGTTTGCAGTTTCTAGCGGCACAGACGCGAGAGGACGTCACATTGACAAATTGTCCGGAGTATATTCAACCGTGGATTTATCGGGAGCCGTCGCAATGAAAGGTTTGAAGAAATGGTTCGCACTGGGAGCGCTCGCGATATTCGCGACGTCGTGCGTGGTGGGTCCGAAGTATGTGCGGCCAACCTCGCCCGCGTCTTCGAATTTCAAGGAACCTCTGCCGGATGCGTATAAGGAGCTCACCGGATGGAAGTCGGGCCAGCCGCGGGACGACGTGCAGCGCGGGAACTGGTGGGAAGTTTTCACCGATCCGGAATTGAACGCGCTTGAAGCGCAGATCAACGTCAACAATCAGTCCATCGCCCAAGCCGAGGCGAATTATCGCAATGCGCGAGCGGCGGTGAGAGTCGCGCGGGCGTCGCTTTTTCCGCAGGTCACCGCGGGTCCGTCGCTAGTCGGCTCGCGGAGTTCCAGCAACACCTCCTCCATCGGCACCTTCAGCTCCGGCACCGCGGCGATCGCCAGCATCCCCTTCGATGCCACCTGGGATGCCGACATTTGGGGTAGGATCCGCAGAACGATCGAATCGAATATTGAAACGGCGCAGGCCAGCGCGGGTGATCTCGAAACCATGCGTCTCAGCATGCAGTCTGAGCTGGCGCTCGACTTTTTCCAGTTGCGCGGGCTGGACGGGCAGAAGAAGCTTCTCGACGATACTGTGGTCGCCTATGAGAAGGCGCTCGATCTGACCATTAATCGCTATAACCAGGGCGTGGCGTCGCAAATCGACGTGGTGCAGGCGCGCACCCAGTTGGAGCAGACCCGCGCCCAATCCACCGATACGCTGGTGCAGCGGACCGCCTTCGAGCATGCCATTGCGGTAATCGTCGGCAAGGCGCCCTCCGGGCTCACGATCGCTTTCAAACCGTTAGGCGGTCTGCCTCCTCCGGTTCCGGTGGGCCTGCCGTCGCAGCTTTTAGAACGGCGTCCTGATATTGCCGCCAATGAGCGGCGCGTAGCCGCCGCCAACGCCCAGGTCGGCGTGGCGCAAAGCGCCTTCTATCCCGACATCACTCTCAGCGCCGCGGCTGGTCTCGAAGGAACCAGTCTGGTCAACCTGTTTACCTGGCCCAGCCGCTTCTGGTCGCTGGGTCCGACGCTGTCGCAGACGCTGCTCGATTTCGGAAAGCGGCAAGGCACTCTCGAAGAGGCGCAAGCTACTTACGACGCCGACGTCGCCATTTACCGCCAGACGGTTTTGACGGCATTCCAGAACGTCGAGGATAATCTCTCGGCGCTACGCGTGCTGGAGTTGGAAGCGCGCCAGCAGGCAGTCGCGGTCACCGCGGCGGAGCGCGCGCTCGAACTCGCCATCAATCAATATCAGGGCGGCATCACCGCGTATCTCCAGGTGATCACGGCCCAAGCCACCGCGCTCGCGAATGAACAGACGGCGGTGCAACTGCTGACGCGCCGCATGACTGCGTGCGTGTCCCTGATTCAAGCCATCGGCGGCGATTTCAACGTCTCCGGCTTACCCACGCCGCAGGAAGTCGCGCCTTGGAAAGGCGTACAAAAGATCGCCCAAAAAGTTCCGAGCGCCGGCCAATAATATCTCCTTTGTCTTAGCGGCTTTGGCGTTTTAGCAGGTGGGGCCGTCTCTCGGTCCCCCCACCGAACCGCCATGCGTAAGCATGCGGACGCTTCTCCTTAAAATATGGATATGCATCTCCCGTTTCTTCATACCTTTATAGCTTTCACTCAACCTGCCCTCTCCACCTCTCGTATATCCTGAACGCAGAAGGAGTTCGATCACCGGGCTTCTTTGACAGTTTTTTGCTGCGCAGCAAATGTCGTATTACGGTGGTCCTGAGCTTCCGGAGACATGCTGTTCTGGCGTCGACGGGAGACTTTGGGATCGATCCTATAACATGCGGGTTGTAGCCCGTATTTCAGAGAGATGGGCATCGAAACATGGAATATCGGCATCACAAGCCGGGGCCCCATTGTGAGAGACTTCTCGATCCACTAGCGGCCGGTCTGGCAAACCGGTCGCTTACGATTTTTCGTATGGCCGAATTGTGCCTTCACTCACCCACCACCAGCACCGGCGCACCCACTTCATGACGCACACCGTTGATCGTGTTGCCGAAGATTAGATCCTTCAACCCGCGGTGCCCGTGCGCACCCATCACAATCAAATCAGGATGAATCTGGCGCGCCGCGCGCACAATTTCATCTTTCGGATTGCGACCATGGGCCACCGTGAGCTCCGCCTGAATTCCGTCGGTTGCCAACGCTTCGAGGATGCCGCGAAAATAGTCCTCGCCCGCCTGAATCTCCGCATCGGACGCCAAAGGCCCGAACAGCGCGCTGGTCACTCCCTCCTCCACGTGCAGCAAATAGAGGATCGACCCATGAACCTTCGCCATCGCCGCCGAATGCGCGATGGCCGCCCGGTCCCGCGAGGAGTGATCGAGCGGCACCAGGATTCTTCGATACACCGGCGCCGGCAAATCCGCCGCCACCAGAATTCCTTCGCGCTTGCTATCGCGCGTGCTCATCTTTCCTCCGGCAAACGTGATCCAACCCAGCAGGCCGAGAATCGCCAGCACCACCGGAATCACCAACCCGCCGCGCCACGGCGCCGCGCCGATCCACGGAATCAGGATGCTGCCCGCATACCAGAAATTCAAACCCAAAATGACAACGGCAACGGCCCACGATAACGCCTTAACCCAAAAACGATTGGCGAACTCGCCCATGCGCTCCGGGTCGCTGGTGAAGCGGATCAGCGGAATCACCGCGAACGGAAGCTGCATGCTGAGAATCACCTGGCTCAGGATGATCAATTGCAAAGTGCCGTGCGGACCCCAATAATACACGGTAATCACGGCCGGAATAATCGCTACAAAGCGCGTAATCATGCGGCGCAGCCACGGGCGCAGACGCAGATTCAGGAACCCTTCCATCACGATCTGGCCGGCGAAGGTTCCCGTCAGCGTCGACGATTGTCCGCTGGCCAGCAGCGCAATCGCGAACAGACCGCTGGCGAGCGCCGTGCCCAGCAGGGGCGTCAACAGCTCATGCGCCTGCTCGATTTCTGTGACGATCACGTGGCGTTTGAAAAAAACCGCCGCCGCCATCACTAAGATGGCCGCATTCACGATCAACGCGCCGTTCAGCGCAATCACCGAATCGGCCAGGTTGTAGCGGCACGCTTCGCGCTTTTCCGCGATCGTTTTACCAATCCGCCTGGTCTGCACCAGCGCCGAATGCAGATAGAGATTATGCGGCATCACGGTCGCCCCCAGAATCCCGATGGCGATGTACAGGCTCTGGCCGTTAAGGCGCGGGACCAATCCTGACAACATTTCGTGGAAGGCCGGTTTCGCGAACCACAACTCCACTCCGAAACAGCCCGTCATTACCGCAATCAGGCCTAAAATCAGGGCCTCAATCAGCCGAATCCCGTAGCGGGAGAACCATAAAACCAACACCGTATCGAGCGCGGTCAGCGACACGCCGATGACTAGAGGGATTCCGAATAAAAGATGCAGGCCGATCGCCGCGCCCAGAACTTCCGCCAGATCGCACGCCGCAATCGCGATCTCGCACAGCACCCACAGCGCGTCGCAAACCGCTTTCGGATACGATTCGCGGCAGGCCTGCGCCAGATCGCGCCCGGCGACGATTCCCAACCGCGCCGACAACGTTTGCAGCAGGATCGCCATCAGGTTCGATAGCACCAGCACCCACAGCAGGCCGTACCCGAAGCGCGCTCCGCCCTCGAGATCGGTGGCCCAGTTGCCTGGATCCATGTATCCAACGCTGACCAGATAGGCCGGTCCGCCAAACGCCAGCATGCGGCGCAAAACGGTGGATCGCTCGGTACGAACGGTGCCGTGAACCTCGGGAAGGGAGCCACCCGGTGATAGCTGTGGTTTCAACAAATCAGTTAACATCAGTTTATAGCATATTTTTGGCCCGATGTAATAATCCGGAACCCTTTCCGTCATTACTCGTAGAATGGAGTAGGTTTCCGATGAATAAAATGTACTCGATCGCTTTTTCCTTCTTGATGGCGGCGGCTGGCGCAACCGCGGGCGTCACCCCAGCGCTGCTGAACCTGGTCATGCCCGACGCAAGCGTCGTTTCCGGCATGAACGTCGATCAGAGCGTGACGTCGCCATTCGGACAATATATTTTGTCCCAGATACAGTTCAACGACAGCGAGTTCGTGCAGTTCATATCCAGCACCGGCTTCGATCCGCGCAAGGATCTGCACGAAATTGTGGCCGCTACTTCGTCCACCGGCTCCTCGACCACGCATGCGGGATTGATCCTGGGACGTGGCGTGTTCAACCCGGCTATGATCATCGGCTCGGCGACCACAAGCGGCGGCGTCATCACGAATTATCGAGGTTTTAATATGATCGGCCCGCCTCCCGGCGAATCGGGCGATCCCGTCGCGTTGACGTTTCTCGACGGCGCCACTGCCGCTATGGGGGACGTTGCGTCGGTAAAAGCGGCCATCGATCGCAAGATTGCTGGGGCAACTTTTACTGGGGCGCTGGCCCAGACCGCGGTGCAGGTGAGTGCTTCCAATAGCGCCTGGTTCGCCACTGCTACGCCTCTCTCCGATTTTATGAGCAGCAGGCAGAGCGGCAATCTGGGTCCGGTGGCGCAG
Source organism: Bryobacteraceae bacterium (assembly GCA_049521155.1). Classification (GTDB taxonomy): domain Bacteria; phylum Acidobacteriota; class Terriglobia; order Bryobacterales; family Bryobacteraceae; genus Palsa-187. The sequence goes on along the minus strand of JBEKPC010000070.1, from coordinate 16,919 downwards.
AGCGGTTTGATTCAGAACATCACCTCGGCTTCTGGCGGTGTGCAATTCGGTTCGACCGCGATTACGGTCTCGGCCGACGCGGTGGCGAATTCTCCGCAGAACGCGCAAGCGCTGGTGGACGTGCTGAAGTTTTTCGTTAGCATGATCGCCGGAAACGCCAACGCACCGGCGGGCGTCACCTCGATCGCCAACTCCGCTCAGTTCAGCGTCACCGGCAGCACGGCGCATATCAGCCTCCTTCTTCCGGAGGCGCAGGTGGAACAGTTGCTGATGCCGCAAAACAGCAAACGAAAGCCGCGGGCGTCAGCGCAGCGGTAAAATTGCAACATGAGATTATTGCAGAGCCTGCTATTTGGATGTGGCGTGCTCGCCGTCCTTGCGCCTGAGGGCGGCGCACACTTCAGGCTGATGGAGCCGGCATCATGGCTGGAAGAATCTTCTATTGGCGACCCGCAGAAGAAGGCTCCCTGCGGGGGCACTTCGGCCGATCCGGGCAAGCCCACAGGGGCGGTGACCAACGTCGCGGGCGGCGAGAAGCTCCACATCAAACTGCGGGAGACGGTATTTCATCCGGGGTTTTATCGAGTGGCTCTCGCCGTTAACTCGCGGGACGAACTTCCACCCGATCCGGAGGTGAAAACCGAGGCCGGCGCCAACGGTCCCCGGTCGGTCTCGGCGGCAATTCATTACCCGCCCGCTCCTCCGATCCTCGCCGACGGGTTGTTTCCTCATACCGCGAAGTTCGATAAGGAACTTGAAACCGACGTCGACATTCCCAACATCAATTGCGCCAAATGTACACTTCAGATCGTCGAGTTCATGGCCTCGCACGGGTTGAATAAGGATGGCGATTACAGTTACCACCATTGCGCCGTGCTCCAGATCCGCGCCAATCCCGATAAGCCGATCGATTCGCGTTTTCCGGCTGAGAAAAAGTAGTCGTTCCCCTACGCGTTTTCCGGGTCTGGCTCGTCTTGTTGTAATAGATGGCTCGTTGCGAGAGGTGTGTCCAGGTTTTTCTGCTGCTTTGTTCCAGCCTCTCGGCTCAAAGTGCGTTGCAACTTTCGCAGACGCGGTATAAGCTTCAAATGGGCACGCCGGTTCAGATTACGGCACCCAGCGATACGCTTGATTTCCTGCTGAAAGCAAAGACTCGCAGTGTGACGAAGGCGACCGGTATCGTGGTGGGACCGAACCGGGCGGGACAGATGGTAATAGCGGCGTCCCCGCTCGCAAAACCGGGCGAGCACACCGTCACCGTTTCGGCCACCAGCGCGACCGGGGAACAGCGGCAGACCGATGTGACCGTCGCGGTCAGCGCAATGACGGCTGTGCCCACCGGCTCCAGTCGAAATCCGGTGGTGCTGTTGAATGGATGGGAGACCGGCTACACCAATTCGTGTCCCATCTCGACCAGCTCCGCCGATACGTTTGGCAATCTGGCGGAGTATCTGGTGTCGGATGGCGTTCCGGTGGTGTACCTGTTCGATAACTGCCTGATCGACCCGAATAATACCATCGAGCAGTTGGGCAACGACCTGGCTGCGTTCCTGGCCACGATTCAATATCCCAACGGCGAACAGGTGCCGCAAATCGACCTGGTGGGTTTTAGCATGGGCGGCCTGATCGTCCGGTCCTACCTGGCGGGTCTACAACCGGACGAGTCGCTCGATCCGCCGGTAACTCCGCTGGTGGGCAACGTGGTGCTGATCGCATCGCCCAATTTTGGCTCGTTCGTCGCCGGGAATAATGCGATCGGGCTTCCCACGGGGACCCAGGACGCAGAACTGGTCCCCGGCAGTTCGTTCCTGTGGAACCTGGCCAGTTGGAATCAGCACGGCGACGATATGCGGGGAGTCAACGCCATTGCCATCATCGGAAATGCCGGAACCTATACCAGTATTTCAGGCGCGGTGCTCGACAACGCCAGCGACGGCCTGGTATCGACCACCAGCGCCGCTATCGGTTTTGTCACCCAACAGGCCGATGTTACCCGCATCGTGCCTTACTGCCAGGTGGACCCGGTGACATTTACCAATACCATCTTCGGGACCTATCAGTGCGATGCGCCGGGGATTGCGAATATCACGAGCGCGGCTCACCCCACCAGCGAAATCGTCCGCTCCTTCCTGGCCGGGACGACCGATTGGCAGTCCATCGGAACCACGCCCGCCACGGATCCTTATTTGGCCACCAACGCGGGAACGTATTTCAGCCTGGCAAGCGCGACCGATAGTTTCGCGACCGATCTAACTACGGTTACATGGGGCAGCGTGGGACTGACGGCGGGCGGCAATGCGACCACCATTTATTACGACGACTTTGTCACCGGGACGGGCCTGTTCGCGGTAACCAGCACATCGCTTGGCAGCTACGATTGCGGTACATACACGCAGGCGCCGGGATATTTTACGGCTTACCGCTGTAAGGTGGACACGACCATCGAGTCTGTCGGGCCGCTGATCAGTACGTTTCCGAAAGTCGTGAGTACTGGAACCATCACCATTTCCGGCGCGGATTTTGGCAGCCGCTGCAACGGCTGCACTGTGACCGCGATCCAGGAGGGCGCCACGACGGCGCAGAACTTGCAAGTTAATTCCTGGACCACCAGCCAGATTACGGCAGTCCTGCCCGCGAGCCTTACCGGCCTGTCGGTCATCACTGTGTTTGCCGCGCCGGGAACGGATGCCATCGCGATTGTGGCGGCGGTTCCGAATCCATCCATTATCGGCGCCGCGCCGGCGAGCCTCGCTTTCAGTTATACGAGTGGCGGCAGCGCTCCCGCGGCGCAATCGATCGCGATCACGAATACGGGGAGCGGAACGCTATCTTGGTCCGCGACGGCGAGCGCGACATGGCTAACCGTATCGCCCGCATCAGGGACGGCGCCCGCGACTCTTACAGTGTCCGTTTCGACCGCCGGTCTGAGCGCTGGTACTTACAATGGCACGGTTCAGATCGCGGCGTCCGGCGCGTCGAATACTCCGTTTTCGATTCCGGTTACGCTGACCGTGACGCAGGCGCCTCCGGTGCTGGCGATCGCGCCGCAGGCCCTGACTTTCCAGTACTCCATTGGCGGTTCCGTTCCCGCCGCACAGACGGTCTCGATCGGTAACACGGGCGGGGGCACGCTTGCATGGACCGCATCGGCAAGTACTTATTGGGCCGTCATTTCTCCCGTCTCCGGCAGTGCTCCGGGCACGCTGACGGTATCGGTCAACCCGGCGAATCTGGCCGCGGGAACCTATACGACGAACGTGCAGGTCACTGCGGCGGGCGCAACGGGCAGCCCGGGATCGATCGCGATCACGCTGGTGGTCACGGGGACACCGGCGGCTGGAATCATCACCGCGGTCGCGAACGGAGGCAGCTTCGCGCCGGCGATTGCGTCGGCTACCTGGGTCGCTATTTTTGGATCGAACCTGTCGACATCTACTTACACCTGGCAAGCCTCGGATTTCGTAAATGGTGCGCTACCGACCTCACTCCAGGGCGTCTCGGTCACGATCGACGGCGTGCCCGCGTACGTGGAGTACATCAGTCCAACGCAAATTAATGTGCTGGCGCCGGACGACGCCACCATTGGCCAAGTCACAGTCCAGGTGACGGCGGCGAAACAGGCGAGCAACAGCTTGTCGGTGGCGAAATCCGAGTTTTCTCCTGCATTTTTCACCATTGAGAGTGGCAAATACGTGGCCGCGCTCCATTTGAATTACTCGCTTATCAGCCCGACGAGCCCGGCGCAACCAGGCGAGACCATTGTCATATATGGGACAGGATTCGGCGCGACGAACCCGGCGACGCCTACCGGTCAGTTGGTTACCACGCCGGCTGTGTTGGCGAACACTCCTCAACTTACGATCGGTGGAGTGACCGCCTCGGTTTCCTACGCCGGCGTGGTGAGCCCGGGACTTTATCAGTTCAACGTCACGGTGCCGGCGAGTCTCCCGAACGGCGATGCGGCGATCGTGGCTAGCGTGGGAGGTTCTTCCACGCAGACCGGCGTTGCGGTGACAGTGCAGCAGTAATTATTGCGCCAGATAGTGGCCGGTGTAGGATTCCTTAACCTTCGCGATCTGCTCCGGGGTGCCTTCGGCGACAATGCGTCCGCCGCCGCTGCCGCCTTCAGGACCGAGGTCGATCACCCAATCGGCATGGCGAATCACTTCCATGTTGTGTTCAATGATGAGGATGCTGCCGCCGTTGCGCAGCAGGCGCTCGAACGCATCGAGGAGCTTGGCGATGTCGTCGAAATGCAGGCCTGTGGTCGGTTCATCGAAGATATAGAGCGTCCCTTCACTGGAGGTTTGCGCCAGATGCGCAGCCAGTTTCACGCGCTGCGCTTCTCCGCCCGATAAAGTGGTGGCCGATTGGCCGAGGCGCAAATAGCCGAGGCCGACATCGTTGAGAACCTTCAATTTCTGCACCAGGCGCGGGGTCGACGAGAAGAAAGTGGTGGCCTCCTTCACGGTGAGCTGCAACACTTCATGGATATTCAGGCCCTGATAGTGCACGTCGAGCACGCTCTGCTTGAAGCGGGTGCCCTTGCAATCCTCGCATACCAATTCGACGTCGGCGAGGAACTGCATTTCGACCGTGACGGTGCCATCGCCCTGGCAGGTTTCGCAGCGGCCGCCAGGAATGTTGAAGGAGAAGTGGCCCGCGGTGTAGCCTCGGCGATCGCCTTCGGGGGTGGAGGCGAACAGCTCCCGGATAATGTCGAAAGCCTTGATATAAGTGACTGGATTCGAGCGCGGCGTGCGGCCGATGGGAGATTGGTCGACCAGGATGACCTGCGTCAGCAGCTCCGCGCGCTCCACTTTGCGGCAAGTCAATTTTTCCGGCGCGATGCCCCACGCCTCGGCTTCGTCGGCGGGCTGCGGAGCTTGCCGGTCCATCCTTTTAGCAAGCGACTTATAGATAACGTCATGTACCAGAGTCGACTTGCCGGAGCCGGAGACGCCGGTGACGGCGACCATCATGTTCAAAGGGATCGACACGTCGATCGCCTTCAAATTGTTGGCCTGCGCGCCGAGAAAACGGATGATGCGCTTGGGGTTGACTTTACGATGTTCAGTGAAGTGCGAGGTCTTCAGCTCGCCTCGCAGATAGCGCGAGGTGAGCGAGGTTTCACCCGGCTGCATCAGCTTCTTGAACGACCCTTCGAAGATGACGCGGCCTCCGGTTTCACCCGCGCCGGGACCCATATCGACGATATGATCGGCGGCCCGCATCACTTCAGGATCATGCTCGACGACGATGATCGTGTTGCCGATGTCGCACAGATCCTTCATGATTCCGATGAGGCGCGCGGTGTCGCGGCTGTGCAGACCGATCGAAGGCTCATCGAGTACATAACAGGCTCCGACCAGACGCGAGCCCAGGCAGGTTGCCAGTTGGATACGCTGCGCTTCCCCGCCCGATAGCGTCGCCGACATACGATCGAGAGTGAGATATTCCAGGCCCACGTCGTTCAGAAATTTAAGGCGCTGCTGAATCTCGACGAGAACCTTTTCGGCGATCTCGGTTTCCTCGGGTGACAGTCGGAGGCCGTCGAAAAAGATTTTCGCTTCGGCGATGTTCATGCGGACCAGCTCCGCGAGGTTCTTTTCGCCGACTCTGATGTAGAGCGCTTCGGGGCGCAGGCGCGAGCCGCCGCAATCGGGACAAGTGGTGTAGCCACGATAGCGGCTGATGAAAACACGCACGTGGACTTTGTATTTTTTCTTTTCCACTTCGCGGAAGAATTTGCGGACGTGCTCAAAGACCACCGCACGTTCGGCGACGGAGAGTTCCAGAAAAGGCACCGTCAGGCGAACTTTGGTTTTGACGGCTTGCCGAAAATCGGCCAGATATCCGGCATAATTCGGCTTGGTCCACGGGTCGACCGCGCCTTGCGCGAGGGTGATCGACTTATCTGGGATGACCAGGTCAAGATCGTAATCGATGGTGTTGCCGAAGCCCTGGCAGCGCTTGCAGGCACCATAAGGATTGTTGAAGCTGAACAGGCTCGGCTCCGGTGTCAGGAATTCCATGCCGCAGCGTTTGCAGCTAAACTTTTCGTTGAATTTCAGCGTTTCGCCGCCACTGGCGGACTCGAAAATCACCTCGCCGGATTCGCGATAACAGATCTCGACCGTATCGACCAGGCGCTGGCGCATGTCGGGCGAAATGGCAAGGCGATCCACCAAAGCAAAGACTGGCTTGCTGAAATCGACGTCGAGCAGCGACTCGGGGGTCGAGAATTCGTACACGCGCGATCCCTGATAGAGGCGGTTGAATCCCTTTTTGCGAAGCTCGAAAAGACGGTCTCGGAGGAGGTCGTTGTTTTTTTCCTGGGCGATCGGGAACAAAGCATACCAGCGCGATCCGGCGGGAAGCGTCAGCATTTTCGCTGCAATCTGATCCACCGTGTCGCGCTCGACGAAGATACCGCAGTTGGGACAATATGTGCGGCCGGCGCGGGCCCAGAGAAGGCGCAGAAAATCGTACAGCTCAGTGGACGTGGCGACGGTCGAACGCGGATTTCGGGTGGTATTTTTTTGTCGGATGGCGACCGGCGGGGCGATGCCGTCGATTTCATCCACGTCGGGTTTTTCCATCCGCTCCAAAAACTGGCGCGCGTAGGCGGAGAGAGATTCGACGTATCGCCGTTGCCCTTCGGCATAGATGGTGTCGAAGGCAAGGGATGATTTGCCCGATCCGGACACACCGGTAATGACCGTCAAACGCTCGTGCGGGATTTCGAGCGAGACGTTCTTCAGGTTGTGGACGCGTGCGCCTCTGATCTTTATAGAATCGGACATTGAACTCAAGTTGGGTGGGGTTTCTTTTATTATAAAGGGTTGGACGAGAGGCTTATCCGGCGCAAGCTGGCCCGCTGGTACGATCGCCATAAGCGGTCGCTGCCGTGGCGCGAAACCGCGGACCCGCACGCGATCTGGATTTCGGAGATCATGCTGCAACAGACGCGTGTGGCGGCGGTGATTCCGTACTACCAGCGCTTTTTGGCCCGATATCCCGACGCGGCGGCACTGGCGCAAGCGCCCGAAGAAGAGGTGCTGACGCTATGGAGCGGGCTGGGGTACTATTCACGAGCCAGAAATTTGCAGAAGGCGGCGCGGCAGATCGTGGAACTGGGGGCGTTTCCGCCGACCCACGCCGGGATTCGCGCGTTAGCTGGAGTGGGCGATTATACGGCGGCGGCGGTGGCGAGCATCGCGTTCGGGCTGCCGCATGCTGTGGTCGATGGCAACGTGCGTCGCGTAATTGCGCGGATTACAAATGGAAAAGGCAAGGCGCAGGAAGTTGCGGATTTGCTGCTGGATCGGAAGAATCCATCTCGATCGAATCAGGCGTTAATGGAACTTGGCGCGACGGTATGCGTGCCGCGCGATCCGCACTGCGGCGAGTGTCCGATCGCTGCGGAGTGCGAGGCTCGGAAGCTTGGCACGCAGAATGAGTTGCCGGAAAAACGGACCAAACCGACTCCCGTCCATTTGAAACGAGTCCTGTTGGTGATCAAGCGTAAGGGTGAGGTTCTATTAGCTCCGAGCACCCGGGTGCAGGATTTTTGGGATTTGCCGGAGCCGTTCGAAGGCGCGCGGATCGGCGTCAGGCTGGGCGAATTTTCGCACACGATTACACATCGGCACTATCGGTTTACGGTGCATGAGGCTTTGGCGCGGGCAACGCCAGAAAGTTTCCGGTGGTTCGGGCTTGAGGGGATTGATGGGATTCCGCTAAGCACGACCGCGAAGAAGGGATTGCTATACGCCGCGCTTATCGCCCCATAGATCGATGTGCAGGCGCGGGCTGTAGCGAAACCGCTCATTCTTGCAGATTTCGACGATCCATACGGCGCGCTCGTAGATGGTCTCGACTGTGGTGCCTTCGGCCATCAGCACGACGCGGCTCCGATCGGCATTTGTTTCCTCAATGATCGTTTTGATTTCTTCTAAATCTTCGGACGCTGAAACCACGAATTTCAGTTGATAGGGATACTCGGCCATGAGCTTCTTCAGCACCTCCGGCTGATAGCGCAGACGATCGTGCTGTGCGGCCCATCTGCCTCCGTCGCGACGATGAGGAGTCGAGTTGGCGAGCTTCGGACTGATACTCATCAGATCGCAGGTGACGGGTGTGTAGACCGTGCCCGCCGTCTCAATGGTGATGTGCAGCCCCTGTTCCTTCAGCCTTTGCGTCAGCAATCCGATCATGGGCGCGATCATGGGCTCGCCGCCTGTCACGACTACGTGGGTCGGCCAATCCCTGCGCACCGCGGCGAGAACTGTGCCGAGCATCAACTCGTCTCCTTCGGGTTCCCAGGACGCGTAAGGCGTGTCGCACCATTTGCAGCGCAGATTGCAGCCGCTGAAGCGCACGAACGCACTGGGAACGCCCACCAGTATGCCTTCGCCTTGCACCGAGTAGAAAATCTCGGCGATATTCATTCTCGATATTTGAGAGGGTCCGGAATCCCCGCCTCCGAAAAGCCCTTCCGGCGCAGGAGACATGAGTCGCATTGTCCGCACGATTGACCGCCTTCCTCCGGATCATAGCAACTATGGGTGAGGGCAAAGTCGAGGCCGAGTTCGGAGCCCAGCCTGACGATGCCGGCTTTATTCAATTCCGCCAGCGGCGTGTGAATACGCAGCCGCGTACGCCCCTCAACGCCGGCCTTGGTCGCGAGGTTCGCCATCTGCTCGAAGGCGGCAATGAACTCGGGCCGGCAGTCGGGATAACCGGAATAATCGATGGCGTTGACGCCGATAAAAATGTCCGACGACTCCAACACTTCCGCCCAAGCCATCGCGAAGGAAAGAAAAATCGTGTTGCGCGCGGGGACATAGGTGATCGGGATGCCGGCGCCGATTTCATCGACCGAATGATGCTTCGGAACCGTCAAATCAGCGGTCAGAGCGCTGGCGCCAAACACGCGAAGATCGATCTTGGCAATCTTATGCTCTGCCGCGTGAAAATATTCAGCGACCCGTGCGGCGGCGGAAAGTTCGATGGCATGGCGCTGTCCGTAGTCAAACGAAAGCGCATAGCAATCGAATCCCTGGCGGCGCGCGAAACCGAGACAGGTAGCGGAATCGAGGCCTCCGCTCAATAGGCAAACGGCTCTTTTCATGATCCGGGAAATCTCATTGTAACGCGCGCCTGTAACCGAGTGATATCATCATCCGTTCAACCCTATATGGCCTCTCAACATCACCCTTTCGTCCCTGAGAACGTGAAGATGAAGGAGTTAACGTTGCGCGCCGTCCTGTTAGGACTGGTGATGACGGTGGTCCTTGGCGCTGCCAACGCTTATCTGGGCTTGCACGCCGGGATGACGATCGCCGCGACCTATCCCGCGGCCGTGATCGGCATGGCGGTGCTGCGCGCCTTCAGAAACGGAACAATCCTGGAGGAAAACATCGCGCGCACGGCGGGCTCGATCGGCGAATCGGTGGCGGCGGGGGCGATTTTCACGCTGCCCGCATTTGTCATCGCCGGCTCATGGACTTCGTTCGACCCCGCCCACGCCTATTGGAAATCGACCGCGCTGATGGTTATCGGCAGCGTGCTCGGCGTGTTATTCGTATCCCTCGTCCGGCGCGCGCTGGTGGAGGATCCGGAGCTGCCTTTCCCCGAATCAGTGGCGGCGGCGGAGATTCATAAGGCCGGACAACGCGGCGCGGACGCGGCACGATATCTATTTTGGAGTATGGGCCTGGGGACTCTGGTGCAGGCGTTGGGCGAGCTGAAGTTGTATGCCGTCGACAAGGATTTCATCGTTCGCATCGGCGAGCTTGGCAGGAGCGTAGTGCGTATGGGCCCGATCGGCAGCACGAAATTGCTGCAAACGGGAGCGATTTCGACAATCGCCGCGCCGACCGTGAGCCCTGCTTATCTCGGCGTGGGCTATGTGATCGGACTGGAGCTATCCGCGCTCAATTTCTCCGGCAGCGTGCTGGCGTGGGGATTATTGGTTCCGTTGTTCATGTATTTCCTGGGCCCACAGTTGCAAAATTTTATTCCGGCAGGAGCAACTGGTCAAGCCTTGAACGACGGCTGGGCCGCGCAGGCAGCGGCTGTTTGGCGCTATATCGTGCGTCCCATCGCCGTGGGCGGAATGATGGTGGGCGCGGCTTTCACGCTGTTTAAGATGCGCAATAATCTGACGTCGAGCTTGGGCCGCGCGCTGGGCGAACTTCGCCATGGCGCCCCACCGCTGGAATCGGTGGCGCGTACCGAACGCTACATGTCGGCGAAAACCGTGTTCGGTTTGATCGCTATCGTATTCGCATTGATGATCGTCCTCTACATTTACGTATCAGGCCTGGTGATGGCGGGCATCGTCGCCGCGATCGTCATGCTGATTGTCGGATTTTTCTTCGCTACCGTTTCCGGCAATCTGGTGGGCGTGATTGGATCGTCGAACAACCCAGTTTCGGGGCTGACGCTGTCGACTCTGATCATCGCCGCGGTGTTGATGGTCGCATTGGGAGTCGGCGGCCCGGGAGGGGTTGCGGTGGTGCTCGCCGTCGCGGCAGTTGTCTGCGTTTCCTCCGCGGTCGCGGGCGAACTGTTACAGGATTTCAAAGCCGGATATCTGCTGGGCGGCACACCGCGATCCATCCAGATTGTCGAATTGCTCGCCGTCGTGGTGGCCAGTTCCGTGATGTATTATCCGCTCTACGTGTTGCAGGTCGCCAACATTAAAGGAGGCGGCACGGGATTCGGCGATCCGAAGCTCGCCGCGCCGCAAGCGGGGTTAATGGCTGCCCTCGCGCAAGGCATCGTCGGAGGCGATATGGCGTGGCCGCTGGTGATCGCGGGGATGGCGTTCGGCGTCGCGATGATCATGTTCAAGGTCCGCAGCCCGATGCTGGTCGCGGTCGGCATGTATCTGCCGTTTCCCACCACCTTCGCGATTTTCGTGGGAGGCATCCTGCGCTGGATCACCGACCAATTGAGCCATCGCGCGGGACACAACGAGGCGCAGCGCATCCGCGTCGAGAGCGTCGGCATTCTGGCGGCCAGCGGCTTGATCGCGGGCGAGGCTCTCACGGGGCTGGTCTTTGCGTGGTTCAAATATAAAGATATTCCGGTCCACGAATTCTTCCAGAACCCTTCCTATTTAGGCGGATTCGCCGTGCTGCTGGCGTTGTCGTTCATCATGGTCCGATTGCCGCTCGCCAAGGCCGGACGTCCGGAAGATCCCGCGCCGCCTCCCGCAATGATGTAACTGACGTAAATGAATCGTCCGCCGATTCTCGCAGCGTACGCCATCGCGGTACTTTGGCTCTGCCAGTTCCTGACTGTCCGCTATAACTACGGCGGCAACTGGACCGGTCTGTTCTGCATCGCGCCGCACATGCCGGTGCCGGACTTCCTTCGCTCCGAGCGTCTCTACATTTTCCCCAACAGCGATGGCTACGACGGGCAGATTTTTCATCTCATCGCGCATGATCCCTGGATGACGCGTGGATCGGCAGACTCCATTGTCGGCGCGGCGTTTCGATACCAGCGAATTCTTGTGCCCGCGCTCGCATGGACGCTTGCACTAGGGCGCGACGAGCATATTCACGCGGCCTACATCGCGGTGATCCTGGGATTCGCGTTCGCCGGAGTATTCTGGCTCGCGCGTCTCGCCCAATTGCGAGGATTGCATCCAGCTTGGGGGCTCGCGTTCCTCGCCGTGCCCGCGACCATCACGTCGCTCGATCGCATGACTGCCGATATCGCGCTGGCAGCGTTCTGCGTCGGCTTCGCGCTATATGTGGAGTCAGGGTCGCCGTGGCGGGTAGTTCTGATTCTTGCCTGTGCGGCCCTGACGCGCGAAACCGCGGTCTTGATCGTCATCGGTTACTGCATCTTCCTGCTGACCCGCAACCAAATCGCCAGGTCGATCGCCGCCGGGTGCGCGCTGCTGCCTACTGGCGCGTGGTTTCTCTATGTCACACATGGCGCGGCGAACTCCGCCGCGATCAAGTATCTCGGCTGGGTGCCTTTGTCCGGATTCGTCGAACGGATTGTTCACCCGGCGGTGTATCCGCTCGCTGTTTGGAAAAACGACCTCGCCAGGCTGTTCGATTTCGTCGCCCTGGCAGGCGTTGCTCTGGTGTTGATCGCCGTGGCACGCATGGCGGCCCGAAGACGCTGGAATGCCGAAGCCGCCGCAATCTACGCTCTAGCGCTCGCTGTCATATTTCTGCATCGCCGCGATGTCTGGGAGGACGCGTACGCCTTCGGCCGCGTCCTCTCTCCATTGCTTCTGCTCACCTTCGTCCAACGCCTCGGCTTCGCCGCGCTCGCGCCCATGGTTCTGATCGATCTTCGAATCTCGCTCAACATCGGAGTCGAATTGGAAGGCATCGTGCGCGGACTGCTAAAGTAAAAGATTGTCGCGGATCAGTTCCTCATCGCCCTCAAATTCAACTGATAATGTACGCTGGCCGCAGCTTTATCTCGGTCTCGGGTTCACCACCCTGGCCACTCTGATCCTGGAGCTGTCGCTCACGCGGATTTTTTCGGTGGTTTTCTACTACCACCTTGCTTTCCTGGCGATCTCAATCGCCCTCTTCGGCCTCGGCGCGGGCGGAGTATTTTCTTACGTGGTTGCCGCGCGCCCCGGCAGTCTTTACGTGAAACTGGGAGCGCTCGCGCTGACCAACAGTCTTTGCGTCGTGGCGTCGTTGTGGTTCATTCTCTCGCGCCCGGCCAACCCTGGGAACTTCACGCTGGGCGCTGTCTACTTCGCCAGTGCGCTGCCATTTTTCTTCGCTGGAACCGTCGTTTCCATCGCGATCTCCGAAGCGATTGATCGCGTCGATCGCGCTTATTTTTTCGACCTTGCCGGCGCCGCCGCGGGCTGCCTCCTGCTGATCCCTTTTCTGGAGCTGTTCGGCGGACCCAACACTCTGATCGCGGCGGGCGTGCTTTTCGCAATTTCCGCCGCCATCTGGTTCAATCAGGCCGGAGCGTTCCGCCGCCGTGCGATGGCCGTACTTGTTTCGCTCCTGTTAGTCGGTCTGATGGTGGTCAACGGCAAGCGCGGCCGCCTGCTCGATATTCATGTGGCGAAAGGCCAAGCCCTGCCGGATGAGAAATTCGTCGCCTGGAACGGTATCTCCCGCATCGGAGTTTCTCAGACGGGCGGCAACTGGAGCATCGTTATCGATGCGGACGCGGCCACCGGCATTTCTCCCTACGATTGGGACAACCTCGCGGAGCAGGATCGGGCACAGCTGCTGCATCAGGGTCCTGGCTTTCCCTATGCGATGCGCCCCGGCGCCAGCGCGCTGATCATCGGCCCCGGCGGCGGTTACGACGTGGCGCGCGCGCTAGCCTCCGGCAGCCGCGATATCACGGCGGTTGAGATCAACCCGATCATCGCCAACGATGTGATGCGCGATAAGTTCGCCAAAGAAAGCCACCACATTTATTTGCGTCCGGGCGTGGTCCTTCATGTCGAAGACGGCCGCTCCTTTGTGCGCGGCAGCGACCGGAAATATCAGGTGCTGCAAGCCACGCTGGTCGACACCTGGGCCTCCACCGCCGCCGGGGCCTTCGCGCTCAGCGAAAATAATCTCTACACCACCGATGCGTTCACTGACTATCTGGAGCACCTCACCGACGACGGAGTCCTCGCGTTCACGCGCTGGGGCTTCGACCCTCCACGCGAATCTCTTCGCCTGATTTCGCTCGCCATGGCCGCTCTGCCGCGTGTCGGCGAGACCGACCCCGCGCGCCACGTGATGGTGGTTCGCGAGGATACCGCGAAGATCAAAGGATGGGGCGCGCTCGATACCGTCCTCATTTCGCGCAAGCCTTTTTCCGATGCCGACGTCGCGCGGGCGCGTCAAATTATCGCCGATGGGCATATGGACGAAGTCTATTTGCCTGGGGACGCTCCCAAAAACGCCTTCGGTCAACTGCTGACCAGCGCCGATCCGGCGGCCTTCTGGCGCGATTATCCATTTGACGTTTCACCCATCGGCGATGACCGTCCGTTCTTTTTCTATACCGTTCAGCCGCGCGACCTGTGGAATTATATCGCCACCGCCAATCGTAACAGCGCGGATTTCAAGGTGAATCGCGCCGTTCCGCTGCTCTTCAGCCTGATGGCGGTCAGTTTGTGCGCTACCGCGCTGATCCTTCTCGCGCCGCGCTTTTTACTCGGAACACGTCTTCCGAAACAAAAAGGTGTCATCGCGTTTTTGTGGTATTTCATCTGCCTCGGCGCGGGCTACATTCTGATTCAGGTCGCGCTGATCCAGAAATTCGTCCTACTCCTGGGCCATCCCACCTACGCGCTAGTGGTGATTATTTTTTCGATGTTGGTCGCCAGCGGCATCGGCAGCTTCTTCAGCCGCCGCGTGATTTCGGACGATGACGGCCGTCTGTCGCGCCTACTCTGCGCCATCGCGATCCTGGTTGCGGTGCTCGCCTTCGGCGCACGCCCGCTCACGCAGGCCGCAGCTACTTGGCCGCTTTGGGCGAAAATGGGGATCACCGTGCTTGCCATCGCGCCCGCCGCTTTCCTGATGGGCATGCCGTTTCCGAGCGGCCTGCGTCGACTCGAACACCGCCATTCGCCATCGATTCGATGGGCCTGGTCGCTGAACGCCGCGGCCAGCGTGCTCGGCTCTGCCGGGGCGATTTTCCTGGCCATCTATATCGGCCTGCGCGCGACGCTTCTGGTCGGGGGCGCTCTCTATCTCTGCGCGCTCCTCGTCATCCTCGCCACGAAACAGATAGCAACTACTCGCCCGCCAGCTTGATCAGCCGCGTCGCTTCTTCCACCTGCGCGCACATCGCCCGCAGCGCCTGGGCCACCCGATGCACCTGCTGATTCGCTTCATCCCAACGCTTCGCGTCGACCGCCTCGCGAATGCCGGGCAGAGTCTTCACCCCGTACCCCGTGTACATACCCGGCGCATAAATCTGGTGGCGGTACCATTCGCGATGCGGCAATCCGTCGGCCAGAAGAAGAGTCCTCTCGGCATGCTCCAACGCTTCGTTCACCTTCACCAGTTTTTCCGGCGCCACCGAAGCCACGCGCTTCATCAGCGCCGTCAATTCCGTATCGTAAGCCAGAGCAGCCCCGTGCAGCCGGGTCAACTGCGCCTGCACATCATGAAAATCCACCGTCCCGCCGCTCTTGAGCGCTTCTTTCTGAATGTCTTCGACATACGCGTGGACGGTGCGCGATAGGGTATGGAATTCAAACGGCAGCACCGGCGCATCGGCCAAACGGATCAACGTCGAGACCATCACCTGCGCCAACGTCTTGCCATATACCAGTTCGCCGTCGGAGAATCGATGGAACCAATCTAAGATGTCGTACGCCGAATGATACACACCGCCCACGTCCGCGCCACCGAACCCGAGGTTCAGACTTGCCACGCCCGCATGATGCAAAAAACCAACATAATCCGATCCCGATCCCAAGGCGCCCAGCTTGAATGCGATTCCTGCCCCGCCACGTGTCGATTCCAATAAACTCTTCTGCGTGACGGGATCGTTCAAATCGCGCAACACCTCGCGCATGAAGGTTTCGAGCGTATGCGATCCCGCCGCGCCAATCGCCCCGCGCCCGTTCGAATCGGAGTTGATATAGACCGCCGCCTTTCGCTCCAGTTCCTCCTGATGTTTCTCCGTCCACTCCGTCGAACCCACCAGTCCAAATTCTTCTCCGTCCCACAGCGCGAGCCGGATCGTCCGCTTCGGCTGCCATCCCTGCCTGCGCAGCTCCGCCAGCGTTCGCGCCGTTTCGAGCAGCACTGCGGCGCCGCTGATCGGATCGCTCGCGCCATTCACCCACGCGTCGTGGTGATTTCCGTACAAAATCCACTGGTCTTTATAAACACCGCCGGGAATGGTCGCGATCACGTCGAGCACCGGCTTATTCGTCCAGTCGAAATCAAGCTTCAGCCGCACCGTCGCCGGTCCCGGCCCCGCGCGATATGTGATCGGCAGAGCACCGCGCCAGGCTTCCGGAACCACTGGCCCACGCAGTTGTTCGAGCAACGGCTGCGCGTCGCCATAAGAAATCGGCATCACCGGAATTTTCAAAATAGTCTTCGCATCGGCGCGAGCCAGCCGCTTTGCACCCGGCACCGACGCCCAACCCGGCGTCAAAGGATCACCGGGATAAAGAGGCATATCCATCACGCTGCCGCGCTGCACTCCCTGCGCGGGCCGCATCGGACCGTTGGGATAAACGTCGCCTTGAAAATAGCCGTCGTCGCGCGGATCGGAATAAATCAGGCATCCTACCGCGCCGTTTTCCTGCGCCAGCTTCGGCTTGATCCCACGCCAACTGTGTCCATACCGTGCGATCACGATCTTGCCCTTCACATCGATGCTGAGCTTCGCCAACACCTCGTAATCTTCCGGCACGCCGTAATTTACATAGACCAGCGGCGCCGTCACATCACCCGTCGCGGAGTAAGCATTGAACGTGGGAATCTGATCCCGATCGTCGCCCGGTTCCTTGAGCAGCGCACGATAGCGAACCGGCTCCGTCATCTCAAGTGACCGCGAAGTCGGATAAGGCAGCAGCGCCTCGAACGTCTCGATCTGCGCGTCGAATCCCCACTCTTTAAACAGCCCCAGCGCGTACTCCGCTACGGCGCGTGAACCAGCAGAGCCTGCATGATGCGGCTTCGAAGCCATCCGCTCCATGTAAATCTTCAACCGCTCCCGCTGCGGAATCGCGGTCGCTTTTTCCTCACGATCATGCTCGGATTTCCATTGGTCGTTGCCAAATCCACGAATCGGAGCCTGCGAGAAGGCGGGAAAAATGAGGAAAAACAAAACAAAGACGCGAAACATGTCTAAACGATGCAGTGTAACATTCAGGAGGAAGCGGGATTAGACTGAAATCGATGCCTACCATGATCACTACCCGCGAACAACTC
>JBEKPC010000069.1:0-25990 GCA_049521155.1 Bryobacteraceae bacterium | reverse complement strand
TAAGTAGGAATGAAACTCAACCAGGGTCGGGTCTACTGAACACATTCCATTCGATCCACACGGGGCCACGCCTTTACCGGTGCTGGCCCCGTTTTCATGTCCAGGGCGATGACGATACGCCCGCACATCCCTGACTTGGGCCGTCAAGGTTCTCTCGCCATAAGTTTTGCTAAGTAATGGCACCGTTCGTGGCACGCCACGCGCACATACTGTGCCTGCTCGTGATGGGCGACGCTCCGGTCGCACACGATGCACTTCGCGGCTTTGAGTTTTGTCACTATTACCTGCCATCCGGAGATGGAGGTCCAAGCCAAAAACACAAGAGCGACGACGGCGGTTTCGAGTTCGGCAGTGGAAAAGGGAATCGTTAGTCCCACGTTCGCCTCCCCTTAACCCACTCTTCAACGTCTCTTGGCAGGAACAGCCAAGGTTTATGTCCTGGTGTATTAGGGTCTCGGAAGCCAGTAAGTTTGTTGGTTTCAGCGGCGTGCCGCACGGTTCGATCAGGGATATGATATAGCCGCGCGATTGTTCCGACTGAAAGTGGTTGATTAGAGCGCACTGGCGCTTGATACGCAGAAGATAATGATGACACTGCCTGTCTCCTTTAGAAAGAAGAAAGGGAAGTTAATGTGTTCTTTTTGGGGATTGGGGGAAAAACTCTAGTGGGTCTGGATCACGTCTTCCCGGTTCAAAGACAGGCCACTAGCAAGCCCATCCTAGACACGGGGGGCGTCCCATACCATGAAGCTCGAAGAAGGAACGGTAGGTATTCAGGAGGTCGCACAGTTCAGAATCCGCGGATTTGGGAATTGCGAATACGATCTGCAAGATAAATCGCACAACGTTCTCAAGCGACGATTGAGTGCGAGAAGCAAATCTGCGAAGTAGGAAATATTTGGCTAAGAGATCGATTTCGGGATCACGGCCAATTACGGTAAACGCATTGGATGGGTCGCCATAATCAAGACAACCGGTTCTTAGGTCCCTTTCGAGAGCGATTAGCTCGGCTTTGCCATATTGAGCCGCTAGCAGTGCCAATTCCGTGCCGACATTCGGAACGCCTGGAATAGTGAGATCCCATTCATTAGAAAGGGCGAGTGAAACGGCGTATGGTTCGGGATAGGAAGATCCGATACATTCTTGCCAGATCCTTGATGTTTCCGCATCTATCTGGCAGATGCCATCGCTGACAGCGGCGAGAATATCGCTGTGAGCTTGTATGGCCGATTGCAACATTGAAGCGTCGACCTGCGGTGCGCTGATGGCAGCCATCGAAATTGACGCTCCTTCGATCGATTCCCACGGTTCTCGTGGTGCAAATCCTGCGGCGTCGGCAATTGCGTGAAATGCGGCGTTGGACGACTGAGCTAGCGCTGTGGCGTCGGTGATCGCTTCGATGGCCAAGCGGTATGGCTCAGATTGCACAAGTGCCGTCGCGGTTGTCGCCTTGGCGATCGCTTCAAGCGCGGAATTGCACGACTCCTGTTGCGCCAAGAAGTTCGAATGTGGCGTGTCGTGTTGACTCATTCGCGGCGGTTCCTTAATTAAAAGCCTACATCGCCCTTGTCCGCTTATCAATGGTTCTTGCCGGAAAATGCTGTCCTAACACGATTCCCCCATTTCCACAGCAGTTTTCAGATCGCCACCAATTCGGACTCGCCCTGGCCGGTGGCAACCGGTCGCCAATCATTACCTCATCGTGCTTTGCCGGTAGTAGTGCTCAACCCGGTCACGGCTGAGGAGGCCGTATTGCCACTCAATCTCTTCGAGTTCAGCTTTGGGTGTATGGCGGTTTCTGATTTGCCACGAGAACTTGTTCCCCAGAAATCTTACCGCCAAGATTCGCCATATGTTCGCCTTTTAAACGATTCTTGCGTAAGCGGGTCGTTGCGGGATTGGATCGAACAGGAGGCCAGGACCTCCGAACGCCGCAAGTTTGCCCACTTATCAGATGCTGCCGTGGTGAGCAATTACGAGTTCTACCGCATCGCCTGCGGTCTGCACGAAGGCCGGTTGCCGCGTCCTGAAACCATGCAGAATTTTTGGGCGGTGTGGTGCGAACTACGACTGAGGGAAGAATCGAAAGAAAATTCAACTTTTAAGTGTGGTGCTTGAAGAGAGCGTAAGCTCCCAGCGCAGCCAGACCCAACAAGGTGACCCGAACCACCAGTAGTTCCAAAATGTCGAACACCTTGTTAATGGTGTCTGGCAACGCCCCTAGCAATTCGTGCATCATTTGCGGTCCTTTGGCCGAACATCCTCGGACAGAACGACATACCCTTCTTCACCACGACGTGCAAAAACATCTGGCTTCCTAAAAATCGCTGAACGAACCGTGTCCGGGGTGACTTTGGGGTAGCCGAGACCGCGCAATGAGTCCGTGATATCTGCGAGGTTCAACGGAGTCCTGGCATTCAAAATAATCGTGCGAATCATAATCCAGAGTGGCTGTTGCGCCACGGCGTCGGTTATGGAATCGCCCAGTTCGATTTCGATGTCCCTAGGCTGGTCCGCAGGCATGTTCTCCTTCATCAACACAATCAGGGCGCGGACATTATCGCGCCTATCCTTCGCCGCTTGAAGATCACTAAGCTGCTTATTCAGGTCTGCTAATTTTGCTTCCAGGACCGCAAGCGCCTTTCTTAGCAGAGGATTATCGGTTGATTCGACACCCGGCCCGTATTCGAGGAGTTCGACAGATCCAAGTGGCGGCAAATTGAGGTTAAACCTCATCCTCGCGACCATGGCATGAGCCTTATCCCGCTCATCTTGAATTCGCGGCAGTGAACTTAGCTGGGCTTCCAGGTCACTAAATTCCCGCTGCTGCTCTGCGAGCGCCTCGCGTAGCAGCGTTTCAAGGCCTGTCATGCAGCAACTGTATCGTAAAACATGGCGTCCGTCAAGACACCTTTGTAGCAGCACACATACCACAAAAGTATGCAGGTCTCGGAGCGCTGAACTAGACCTCGCTAATTTCGCCTTTTGTTCAACACCCCCTGGGGGTCATCATGTTCAAGTCGGATTCCCGATAACCTGATGAGCCTGCTTGACTTTAAGGTATGGTTTGTTATATTAGGTGAACCGCTTGGCTTGCTGATGTTCTGGCCGGTCAACTAAGATGATACGCGGTAGATACCCTCGGAACCCCGTAGCCATTCGGGATTCTTTGGGCACGAAACATCTCCGGAGCCGACAGAGTCGGCCCATTTTTGAAAAATTCAAAAAACAGGAGAGTTGTGCCCTATGTTTAAGAAAAATGATGTTCCCTTCCCAGATAAGAAGACCTTTGAGATGTTTATCTCTAGTGTTCTCAATGGAATGCCACCAACCGAGTTGAAGCGGTTACGAAAATTCCAGCAACCGCTCGTTACCATCGGGATCTCGTGTTCCTCCGATGATGACATTTTGATGGTCAGTTCGGCTGTGAATTTCTTTGAAGCGACCGACGTTCATGGAGATCGCCTTACCAAACTGTTTCCCGGAGTTGAAGGAGTGCCACCCGGCAGTATTCTCATCGAGGTCGGTGTTTGGGAAGCAGATGATGTTTTTAACGCTTCATGGCGTGGCGCTGTGCAGGGCATCGCCGCCTAGGAAGTCGAATCCGTTAAAGTCGTTGGGGGTGGGCCTTCGGGTTCCACCCCTTTTTTATGCCTTCATGCCATAATGGAGCCGGGAGATAAAACATAAATGACCGCTCCTGTTGTGATTCGGATTCCGATAATGCTTGTCCGCAACGGCACGATGCCGGTAGCCACGCCGTTTCAGAATGCCGTGGCCAAGCAGCTTGAACAGAATGGTCCGTCAATCATCTCTTGGTTCGCAAAAGAGACCGTCAAGTCCGAACGACGCGACTAATACTCGACCACAGGAATGTCGTCCATCCTGATGGCCGCGTTGGCGTCTCTGCCACACTGCGTGCAAATCATATGGTCCGTAATTCGGCCCTCGTGGGCCAATCGCTCACTGAATCGATGAGAGCAGAGCGGTTTTCCGGCCTGCACCCACTTTGCAAAAATCTGCTGCTGTTTGTGCACCGTCATGCTGTGATTTTATCATTGGAAGTGCTTTGCATGATAAACTGGATGCCCAGAGGAGCGAAGATGCCGAACTACGATATCGCCCATGTCAACGAACAGGGAATCGACCTGATTATCGTCCCCCTGGAATCACGCTTTGGATTGCTAAGCGAGAGTGAGCAGGTATCAGAAATGTTCGCACTTCAACAGCACGCGCAGGACGCGAGCTTACGCGGAACTGTGATTCCTGTGTGGGAATCGGGTGGGCGTATGGCAGTCCGTGCGCCCGACAGATGGCACCCATTCTTTGAAAGCATCAACCTGGCTTGGGTTGCGGCCAACATCAATCGCAATCTTTACTGATAGCCATCAACTCATCGAGTGCGAGCGAGTTCTTGTGCATCACGGTTGCCAATTCTGCGGAAATCTGGATGCCAAGCCGTAGCCGATGGTGCTTGCCTCTGGCCGCTCTTCATATGACGCTTCGTCGTGGTTCATGAAGAGATTTTATGTGCGACGTGGTTTGGTGCTTGCCGCTTCCGGTGTGCTGGTGCTGCTGAGCGGTCCTCTGCCCCTCTCGGCTGCTGAGTTGCTGCTGAGAGGGCCTCTAGCGCCGCTAGAAGGCCCACAATGGCTAAGGTCTCGACGGGCGGGCCTTTCACGATATTGTGGTGCTCCCAGTTTCACCTGAACCGGTTTCTACGGGCCTTCGGTCAACGTCTTGAGCGGTAGAGGGGTTGCCAGTTGCGGCCTCTAGTGCCAACCCCTCTACCATTCTTTGACCGACGGTAGGTATTGCTATAGTAACGGTCTAGATGATCGGAATCGACCGCAGCGCTTTGAAAATCGCGTGGACAGTATTTCTGTTCGCGCTGATGATCGCGCTGGTGTACGGGATTCGCCACACGTTGATGGTTTTCGCGCTGGCGCTATTTTTCTCGCACTTACTCACGCCGGTGGTGAGTTTTTTCGAGCGCATGGCGCCCAAGCGATTTCCGCACGTGGCGATCCTGGCGCTGGTTTATATCGCGCTGCTGGCGGTAATCGTCTTGACGCTGATTTCAGTAGGCTCGCGGATCGGTGAACAGGCGGCAAGCCTGGTGGCGCGGCTGCCGGACCTGGCGCGTCAACAGGACCCGTTAAGCCGCCTGCCGATTCCGGCGTGGCTCGAATTCGCGCGTCCCCGGCTGGCGGAGCTGTTGCGGGAGCGGCTGAAAGATCTGGGGGAGAATGTGCTTCCGATTCTTTCGAGCGCCGGGATGCAAATTTTGAGCGGCATCGGCAACGTGCTGAGCACCATTCTAATTCCGATTCTCGGGTTCTTTTTTCTGAAAGACGGCCCGGCGATGCGCGAGGCGATTGTCGAGAGCTTCGATCGGGCGCACCGGCCGCTGGTCCACGATATTCTGGCCGACGTGCATTTACTGCTGGCGCAGTATATTCGCGCGCTGGTATTGCTGGCGATCTCGACGTTCATTTTCTACACCGTTTTTCTCTCGACCACCTCGGTCGCCTATGCGTTCCTGCTGGCGGGCATTGCGGCGGTGTGCGAGTTCATTCCGGTGGTGGGGCCGCTAACGGCCTCCGCGGTGATCCTGCTGGTGGCGGCATTTACGGAGTATCCACATCTATTGTGGATTGTGGTGTTCCTGGCCATTTATCGGATCTTCCAGGACTATGTTCTGAGCCCTTACCTGATGAGTTCCGGCGTGGAGATCCATCCGCTGCTGGTGTTGTTCGGAGTGCTGGCGGGGGAACAGATTGGCGGAGTACCGGGGATGTTTTTCTCGGTGCCGGTGATGGCCGCTCTGCGCGTGGTATACGTGCGGCTGCGGAGACAACGGCGTGCGACGGCTTAGCGCATTTGCTCTGCTGACGATCGGCGCGCCGCTGTGGGCGCACGTGGTCAGCATGAGCAGCGGGGAGCTGCGCATCGATGGTCCGCTGGCCGATTACGAACTGCGCATCCCGATGGTCGAAGTCGCGCAGATGGCGCATCCAGAGGCGATTCTCGATCATATTCACTTCGAGGGAGGACAACGAAGGTCGGCGAAGTGCGCCGAGGAAGACGGCACGTATGTCTGCCACGCTTCCTACGAATTCGAAACTCTGGTGCCGGACCGATTGGGT
Source organism: Bryobacteraceae bacterium (assembly GCA_049521155.1). GTDB lineage: Bacteria > Acidobacteriota > Terriglobia > Bryobacterales > Bryobacteraceae > Palsa-187. Next base: position 19,841 of record JBEKPC010000069.1, on the reverse strand, counting down.
GTGGAATGCACGTATTTCCAGGTGACGGTGCCGAATCACGTGCATTGGCTGCATGCGGTGCGCAGCGCCAACAGCGACCAGGAAGTTTTCGATCAGGCGTTTCCACGGTCCGAGCTGCATTTCCGGCCGCCTTCGCGGATCGAGACTTTCGGGCGCGAATTTGGACTGGGATTCGTGAGGGCTGCGACGAACTGGATGGGGCTGCTGTTCCTGCTGGGGCTGGCCATTGCCGCGCCTCGGACAATGGCTCCGTTTATTTGTTTCCTGCTGGGCGAGGTTTGCGCTGTTTTGATTGGTCCACGAATTCCATGGCCGTTGGCTCCGCGATTTCTGGAAGCGGCGATGGCGTTGACGGTGGCTTATCTGGCGGTGGAGATCCTGATGGTTGCGGATGCGAAGTATTTGGCGTGGATTGTCGGAGTGCTGGGATTATTTCACGGGTTGAGTATCGCGGGGTTTCCGGTGCGTTACAGCGTGGGGGCGGCGGCGTTGCAGATTGGCGTTTTTTTCGTACTGGCGGCGGGGGCGCGAAGGGTGTCGCTGGCATGGCGAAAAGGAATTGCCTGGGGATTGCTGGCGGTGGGGTTGGGGGGATTTACGGTGAGGGTTTTGAGGTAACTGGCTGGCGGACTTATCCCCTCCCTGACGGTCGGGGTTCGGTTCGGAGATACGATGGTTCATGGGCGGCTCAGAATGGATTGTGTCTCGCGCGATTCGGCTTCGAGGTCAGCCTCAATCTCTGGCTGATTCGCGTGTTAATAGGCAAGGGCCGCGTGAACTTGTGCCAGCGACAGGGGTCCGAATTTCCTGGCGATTTCTTCTGAAATCAGTCTGATGTTGTGCCACTGCGCGACCCGGCGACGCATGGCCGTGCGCCGCGAATCTCGGGACGTCGAGAGATCAGGCTGCCTAAATGACGATTGCTATCGGCTCAAGTATAACGCGCGGCGGAAATCTTCAAGGACTTTGGCGGCGCCACGAGTGGCGACGCGGCACGCCTGGGGGCGCGCGCTACAAGCGCGACGGTCCTCAATAATTTTTCGACAGGCGGTAGAGGATGGAGCCTTCTGTGCGCGCTAATTCCTGGTAATGCGAAAACCAGGCAGCTAAAGCGGATTGGCGTGAGAGGGCCAGAGGGGGATTGTAGAGACCTAATCCGTCGACGATCCAGGTTGGATTTGTGGTTTCTAGTTCGCGGACGTTGGGGGCGGTGAAATCGGGGGCGATCGAGGCGGTGGAGAAAAGATGGCGGTCGGCTAGGACTCCGGAGATGGGCTGACTTTCGAGGAAACGCGTGCCGGCGGGGAGTTGGGAGTCGATGAAGATATCGGGACGAAAGCCCCAGACGAAGAGCGTATCGCCGGGGCGCGAGAGCGTGCGAAGTTTTTCGGCGGCGGCACGGCTGTCGCGGTCCATGGCGACGTCGGTCGGCCAGCCTGTTATATAACCTTTGCCGAAACGGATGAAAGGCACGGCGAGCAGGGCGCAGAGCGCGGCGACGGCGATTTTGTTTTTCATCGCCAGAGACCAGCCTCGCGATGCGGCGATGATCGTGGGCGGCAGGAGCAGGAAATAGTAGCGGGGAAAGAATCGTAACCCGAGTACGACGCCGGCGAGCGAGAGGACGATCCAGATGGCCAGACGGCGTTCGCGGCGTAGGGCGATGATCGCACCGACAACTAATGCGGCTTGAAATCCGATCCAATTGGCGGTTCTTGTGATGCCTTCCTTGAACGGATGCTCGACGAAGGTGTTGGCTGCGTAGATGCGTCCCCATTGCCAGGCTTGGCGATAATATTCGGATGCCGAACCGTGCCACACCATCCATCCGAGGGCGAAGGCGTTGGGCGCGGCGAAGCCCAGGAGCAGCAGCGGCAATTGTCTCCACTGCCAGAGCGCGCAGGCGGCCAGGACGAAGACAGCTTTCGAGCTACACAGGAGGCCGATGCCGGCGGCGGCTCCGCTTAAGAAAGCCCGGCCGCGCCACGCGAAATACACCGCGGCCAGATGCGGCAGCACCAGCAACATATCGGAGGCGAGAGGGATTACGGCGGAGGGTAATCCGAAAGTGAGAAAGAACGCCGCGAAAAATGCCGCGAAAAGGCCTTCGCGATCCCCCCATTTTGAGCGCGCGAATTGCCGGGCGGTAACCGCGACTGCGATCACGTACACCGCGCCGGCGAGCCGCAACAGGACTCCAGCGCGCGCGCCCCATAAGAGATCGATCCATGCCACAAGGGCGGGCTTATCGAACCAGATATCGCGATAGAGGACTTTTCCGTGAGCGATTTGGATGGCGGCGGCGAGCGGCAGATTGTCGTCGGCCCACAAAACGTTGGTGTGGGAAAGGCGCGCGGCGATGACCACCGCGGCGATCAGAATGAGAGTCAGACCGCCGCGCCGCATTCCTCCGAATATAGCGGATTCGCCCATCGGCGAGCGAAGCGAAAGTGCTCAATCATGCAACGGACCAGTTGTTCGATGTCTTCGCGGACGTCGCGAAAAGCGTCCATGTCGCCTTCCATGGGGTCGCGGAGGACGCGCGTAAGCATCAGCGTCGAGGTGCGGGGAAGACTGTATTCGCTCAAATTCACGATGAGATCGAGATCGTCCAGATTGAAGGTCGAAATGTTCTTGGGAGAGAAACCAGTGGCGAGCGAGACGCCTTTTTCCGCCATCACGGCGCAGGCCCGGCGGGAAATGCGGGCGGCGGGAGAGATACCGGCGCTGTGCGACTCCAGAATGTCGCTGCCATAAGCTCGGGCGAAGCCTTCGGCCATCTGGCTGCGGCACGCGTTGCCGAGACAGACAAAAAGAACGCGGGCTGGGCGGCGCTGAAGGAGTTCGAATAGATTCACTCCTTGAGATTGCCGGGGAAAGATGGAGTACACAAGGAGTGGGAGTCCCGTTTCAGGAGGTACTGGACGGATGGTACGAAATGGCGGTTTGTACTATCCGCGTGCTTACGCATGGCTGTTCCACAAGCTGCGGTCACGGCTCGGTAGCGATCTGGCAGCGCGTGGCGCCGCCCCACAAACACTACTATCGACGCGGCACGCCTGGAGGCGCGCTAGGCATTGAGGCGGCTGTGGCTCTTGCCGTAGAGGAAGTAGACGACGAGGCCGATCAGCATCCAAATGAAGGCGACGAGCTGGGTATATTTATCAAGCGAAATGATCATCGTGATGCAGAACAGCACGCCCAGGATCGGGATCAGCGGCACCAGAGGCGTCTTGAACGGGCGATGCTGTCCCGGATTTTTGACGCGCAAGATCCACACACCGATGCACACCAGCACGAAGGCGAACAATGTGCCGATCGCGGTCAGGTCCCCTAGCAGATCGCCGGGAACGAAGGACGAAAGCACTCCCACGAAGCAGAACACGATCATGTTCGACTTGTAGGGGGTGCGGAACTTGGGGTGAATCTCGGAGAACAGCTTGGGCAACAATCCGTCGCACGCCATGGTGAAGAACACCCGGCTTCCGCCCATTAACATGACCAGGATTACCGACGAGAAGCCCGCCAGAATCGCCACGGTGACCAGGGTCGCGAGCCATCCGAAGCCCGGCATATGATGCTGGATGGCGTAGGCCACCGAAGCTTCCTTGCCCGCCGTCAGAAATTCCGGATACGGTGCGACGCCAGTAAGTACCCAGCCGAACAGAATATAGAGCACGGTGCACACCGCCAGCGAGCCGAGAATTCCGATGGGCATATCGCGCCCGGGGTTAATGGTTTCCTGGGCCGCTGTCGAGACGGCGTCGAATCCGATGAAGGCGAAAAAGACAATGCCCGCTCCGCGCAGCACGCCGCCCCATCCGTGCTGGAAGAAACCTTCATGACCCTGCACACCTTCCGGAATCAGGAACGGCGTGTGATTGGCCGGATCGATGAAGTGCCAGCCGATGGCGATGAAGGCCAGCACGATGCCGACTTTCACCGCGACGATCACCGCGTTGACGGTAGCCGATTCGGAGGTGCCTTTGATCAGCAGAAGAGTCAGAATCAGAACAATGAACAGCGCCGGGATGTTGATCATTCCGTGAGCCCCCGACAGCGGGTCGGTTTCAAAAGGAGAGTGGCACCAGGAGTATGGAATTCTGCCGCCGCAGAGCTTATTCAAATATTCGCTCCAGGCAATGGATACCGTGCCCGCGCCGAATGCGTATTCGAGTACCAGAGCCCAACCGATTACCCACGCGATGATCTCCCCCATGGTGGTGTAAGCGTAAGTGTAGGCGCTGCCGGCGATGGGGATCATGGAAGCAAACTCTGCATAGCACAGGCCCGCGAACAGGCATCCAATGGCGGCGAATACGAAGGAAAGAGTCACGCCGGGGCCGGCGGCCTCGCCCGATGCAGCCGCGGTGCGGACAAAGAGGCCGGCTCCGATAATGGCGCCGATGCCCAGCGCGATCAGTCCCGTGGCGGTCAGGGTGCGTTTCAAGCCATGGCTGGAATCGCTGGCCTGCGCGAGGAGGCTCGCGAGCGGCTTCGTTCGAAAGATGTCCATAGATTTTTAAGAGTGTAACAGAATGGAGAGGCGCGAACGCGCGACTCAGTGCAGTTCGATCGGCGCGCCGTAGATCGCGCGGCCCATGGTGCTTCCCGCATTGATGGCGACATCGAACCAGCCGATCATCATTTCATCCCAGCTCTGCGGGCCCCAAAAAACGGTGGCGGCGGGATTGGGATTGAAGGGATTGTTCACCGAATTATCAAACACGGCGGTCACGTCGATGCGGGTGCCGCGCGGCAGCGGTTTCGGAGTCTCCAGATAATAATAAGGCTGCCAGTTGAAATCGTATTTCGGGACGTCGAGCAGCGTTTCCGATTCGCCGTTGGGATAAAGAGCGCGAAAAATCATCGATTTCCCGCGCACGTGCATGTGCACGCGCATGCCGACCAATTCCACATTTTCGCGCATGATGGCCGAGGCTTCGGTGCGGTAATTCGCTTCGCCGGGGGGAATTTGCAGCCAATGCGCGGCGGCTTGCATGGCCACGATCTCCTGCGTGGGTGGCTTTTTCGCGAAGATCATGCCGATCTTAGTGCGGTCGTGCGCGGGCTTCCCGTTAGCGGTGTAATGCATTTGAAAAATGAGATAGGAACCGGCCTTGATCAGCCTCGCCTGACCCGGTTTCCAAAATTGCGGCGCCATGCCGGGCGCGTAGCCGGCAAGATATTCCTGTCCGCGCATGCCGTTGCCGGTATCGACCACCACGATCGCGTGATGCACCACGCTGCGGTCGCTGGGGCGGACTTCCACCATTTCTACCCATTTATCCTCGGTAAAATGCGTCGGCACGGGAATGTACTGATAGTTGATGACGCCGGTCGCGGGGACCTCAAATTCCTCGGGCATCTCAAAAACCACGTCGGGTTTAGGAATGCGCCATCCATCCACCCAGGTGCGAGGCTTCGGCGCGTCGGCGGGGTTGCCTTCCGGTGCACCGGCGTCGATCCAGGAAATGATGGTCTCTTTTTCGCCGTGCTGAAGCGACAGGTCGTTCGAAAAATGCCCGTAGCGGGGATCCGCCTGCCACGGAGGCATCTTGCCGGTGAGCAGCGCGCTGCGGATCGCCTTCGCCCAGGGGCGCACCTCTTTATAGTTGAGGAACGTCATGGGAGCGGCTTCGCCGGGACGATGACATCCCTGGCAGCGATTCTCAAGAATCGGCTCGACGTCCTTATGAAACGTGGGAGCGGGAGTGGCCCCCTTCACTGAAACAAGCGTTGTCAAAATTGCGCACGCAAGCAAAGGAAGGGAACGAATCACGGCCACCTCTTTCAAGATCATAACCCGAGTCGTGATGATTCTGCACCGTCTTTAAATTATTTGGTATCGATCGTATACTTTAAGCTTCGTTCGACCGAATGGCGCCCCTGTTCCATGATGATTCTCACTTCGTAATCGCCAGGACCCGCCGCTGGTTGAATTGTCATTGGCACCGCTCCCGATGGATCGGGTTTGGGAAGCTCAGCCTTTTGCGTCGCCAGAACGCGGCCATTTTTTAGGAATTGCGCCCGCATGAAGGGTATTTCCGAATTCCCTGGTTCCGGATACGCCACGAAATAAATATACGGCTGCGCTCCCGCGGCGAGCGTCGTCGATAGATACGGCTGCGCTCGCTTGCCCGGAACTTCAAACGGATCCGCGGCGTCCGGCGGACGTTCGAGGGTGCTGACGCGGCGCACTAATGCGATATCGCTGAGCCCTGGCCCGGACTGCTCCTGATTGTCAATTTGCAGAATATTTGTGCTGGCGCGATTCCCTTCCTGGTCCACCACGGCGGTTTCGATTCTGTAATTCCCCGGACTGAGGTTGATCGCATGTTCGAAAGTCATCGCCTCCGCGCGCAGCGCGGGCAGAAGATCGTCCGCGACATCGGAAGGCACATCCCGGCTAACGCGCTCCACAATTTCTCCCTGCGAATTTTTCACCAGGGCCAGCAGGTATGCGTGAAACTTGTGCTTCTTCTCATTCGCCTCGGCCGTCGCGGTCAGGCTCGCGACGGGAACCTCGAAGGCGATGGAGTATTGAGCGGTTCCCTTCCCGGAGCGGAAGCGAAACGCCCTGGAGCCGAAGTCGAAGGCATGTGGCAGCGGATTCGAGTCCAGCGCTTGGAGCGCTCCCAAATCCCCCGGCGTCAGCGGACCTTCTCCGGTTTCCGGCACCGCGAAATATCCGCTTCGCGTCTGAACGCGCAGGTCCGCCCGGGCCAGTTTGACTTCGATTTTCCGAAAATGTCCGTCGGAGGGCGCCGATTCAGGCCGATAGGCCAGTTCATAATGGGTATCCACGTCTTCCATTACTTTTGTTAAGAGCGCTTCCGTGTTATTTGTGTTTGCGATAAGAAATCCGCCCGTGCTTTCGGCAATCTCCCGCAGCGCCTCCTGTGTATTGGCGCTCGATACGCCGAACCGCAGATAGTCGTCCTGATGCGCGAGCTCCATCGTTTGGGCGGTCGTTTTCGGTAATCGGCTAACCTGACTGGCGCTCAGCGCGGCAGTCGTTTTCAGCATCGCGGCGGCAGCGCTCGATGGCGTCGATGTGGGCGATCCTGTAATCGCCGGAGAACCGCCTTGCGCCAAAGTGCTTCCCTGCGGACAGTCCGGCATATCCTGGCAAACGCCGAGGCCATAAACGTCGACGGCGTAAAATGTTACGCCGCCTTTGTTCGCCAAGGTGATCAGCGACTGCCAGTATTCCAACTGATCCGGCGGACGCGTCAACCCGGTGCTCATCAGCAGCACGGTCTTCTGAAACGGAAGCTGGCCAAGCTGCTTCATCAGGACGATCAGCGCATCGATCTCCCGCAGTCCCGCGTTTACGGCCACGCCCATGTCTCCCCGCGTGCCCAGCGGATCCTGAGTGTTGGATCCATCGGCGCCAGTGGGAACGCCAGCGCCGGGAGTGTTGATGATGGCGCCATTCGGGGCGATGGAAGTGGCGCTGACGGCTGAAACGCCGAGCGTCGTCATGCTCAATCCATTCAATAAGGCGGCGTTGCTTTGCCCGATGGTCGGGAGCTGGTTCACGGAGGCCAGTTCAATGGCCTTCACCAGGTGCTCGCGATTGTTCGAAAACGGAAACACGGGGCGCAGGCCGCTCGCATCTAGACTGAATACCCCGATGAAAGTGTCCGGCCGCAGCTCTTTGTCGACAAATTTTCGCCCGGCGTCGAAAGCGAATTTCCTGGTTTCCGGCGTCAGATCGTTCAGGATGAGGCAAACGACGTTGACAGTTCGCAGCGGATTGGACCGGGCCCGCGTCGCACCCGGCCGCCCAGCCCGTGTCGCCGGGATCACAGCCACCTGGGTAGCAGCCACCTGCGCGATCTCCTTTTGAACCTCGGCCCGCACCTCGCGGCCCAGAACCAAGCGGAAGGATTTGATGTCCTGGCGAACTCCGTCCTCATATACCGACACTTGGGAAGGGTCGATTTTAGTGACCAACTTCCCATGCGCGTCCCGCACCACAACTTCCAGCAGCACCTCACGAGCCTGGCTCTGAAAGACGACGTTGGCATCGGGATTGTTCTGCTGGGCGATGCTCGTTCCGATCAGCAGAGTTGCAGATAGGAGAGAGATGGCGCGCATCACACTGAGACCCATTGCCAGTATAAATTATCAAGCCCGAGGCCGCGCTTTCGGCCGTGATATCATCGCTGGAAACCATTGGTTATGCGTCCGCCCCCGTCTAAAAACATCAATTCGCTCGACGCCCTCTACACCCAAGCGGCGGAGGCGGCGCGAAACGGGTCTCATGGATTCTTCTTCGCCACGCGCTTTTTCCCGATGGACCTGCGGCGCGCCGCGCACGCCGTCTACTGGTTCTGCTACTACACGCGCCGGCTTGCCAGTCAGGCGACGGCGGAACAGGGCCGCGCCGATCTGGACCGTTGGGCCTCCATGGTCACCGCTGGATTACGCGGGGAGCTGGCCCGCCATCCGGTGCTGGATGTTTTTCTCGACACCTTAGACCAGCGCGCCATCCCGCACGATCTGCCGCTTGAAATGATTGAGGGTGTACGCATGGATCTCGATCAAATGCGCTACGCCAGTTTTTCGCAGCTCCGCCACCGCTGCCATCGGGTGACCGGAACCGTCGCGCAGATGATGACCCACGTGGTCGGGTTCCGCGGTCCGGCGCTCGATTATATGGCGGACCTGGGCCTCGCCATCGAGCTGACCGCGATCCTGCGCGACGTCGGCGAACAGCTCGCGCGCGGACGCATCTATCTGCCGCTCGAAGAGATGGAATCGTTTGGATATTCCGAGGCGGACGCCGAACGGCACGTCCGCAATGACGCCTTCCGGCAGTTGATGCAGTTCCAGTCGGAGCGCGCGCGCAGCTATTATCAAAGGGCGGAGCCCGGTCTCAAGTTGCTGGATCACCGCGGACGCTTTGCCATGAGAACCGCTTTCGACATCTATCGCAAGACGCTTCGGCACATCGAAGCCTCGCATTTTGACGTGTTCCACCGCCGCCCGGCGGTGCCAGCGGTGGAGCGTGCCTGGATCACGGCTCGCTCCATGGCCGGCCCGATTACGCGCAGCCTGTGGAGGGTCATGAGTGCTTAGCGAGCTTGGCCAGGGCTTCAGCCTGTTGGTCGCGCTGGGAATCGCTGTTCTCTTCATCGCATTTTTTGTCCGGTCCCGCTTCAACTATTTGGCAATTCCGAAATTGCCGGCCGCGAAAACTGGAGCCGCATCCGCGCCCGATTGCATGGTCGTGATCCCGGCGCGGAATGAAGAAGCCGTCATCGCCCGCGCCGTGAAAAGTTTTCCGCACGATACCGTGATCGTGGTCGACGATCATTCTGAAGACGGCACCGCGGAAGCGGCGCGCCGGGCGGGTGCCGGAGTCCTTCCCGCTCCCGAACTGCTGGCCCAATCGATCGGCAAATCGAACGCGTGCGCCGCCGGAGCCCGCGTGCTGCGGTCGCGCTGGGTGCTGTTTGCCGACGCCGATACCTGGTTCGATGAAGGATTCCTTGCCGCCGCCGTCGCCGCCGCCGAAGCCAGCGGATTGTCCTTCCTCTCCATTTATCTGCGCCCAGAGTTCGAATCGTTTGCCGAAAGCGTATTGGTCCCCTGCGCGCTGGCGCTCTATTTCGCCGGCGTCTCTCCCCGCGGCGATCCGGCTGGAATCTTTAACGGCCAGTGCGTCCTGGTGCGGCGCGACGCCTACGATTTTATCGGTGGACACGCGGCCGTCATCACCAGCGTGATTGAAGACGTGAAGCTGGCCCAACTGGCGCAGCGCCACCGGCTGAAATTCTCCACCGCCCGCACCAGGCTTGGCCATGTGCGATTTCATCCCGGCGGCTTGTGGAGCGGATTTGAGCGCAATGCGTTCCGCTTCGTGATGATCAGCCCATTGATCGGCCTCACGATTTTTTTCGCGTCCTTTGTGGCCGCGTTGTGGCTGCCGGTATTGATCTGGCTGGCGGTCGATAAGGAGTGGGCCGCGCTCATCGCCTTCGCCCTGATGCCATGGGCGGTGCTCGGCGTGTGGTACCGGAATCCGCTGCGCGCCCTGCTCGTCCCGCTGGGAATCTACGGTATGTTCGCCATCATCACCAACGGATTCTCCGCCGCCCTCACCGGCCGCCAGCTCGAATGGAAAGGAAGACCGCTCTAGTGATCCGGAGCCGTCATCCTGCTAATATAACTGCGTGCCCGATATCGCCGTATTGGACGACGATGTTGATTTCCGGAATTACCTCGAAGACCTTCTGAAGGACGAGGGCAGCTTCACCGTGCGCGCTTTCGCCCATCCGCACGAATTTTTCGCCGCCTGCGAGGAGCAACTGCCGGACATCGTATTGTTGGACATGAAAATGGGAGATGTCGGCGGCGATCGCGTCCTGGAACAATTACTCACCCGCTGGCCCGGACTCTGCGTCATCATCATCACCGGCTATCCGTCCCTTGAAGATATGCGCGCGACGTTCAAGCTGAAGGTCTTCGATTACCTTGCCAAGCCGTTTACGCTCGCGCAGCTCCGCCAGGTGCTGAAAAATGCCACCGAAGCCTTCGGCCTGGACCGTTCGCCGCAGGACCGTTTGCGGGAGCGCCTGGGCCACGGCATCAAGATGTTGCGCGTGGAGCGCGACTGGTCCCTAAAGGATCTGGCGCAACAGACGAAGTTAAGCGTGTCCCAAATCAGCGCGATTGAGCGCGGTACGAACATGCCCAGTATGGAAAGTCTGCTCGCCATCTCGAAGGCGTTCGAGCGAAAGCCGTCCGAAATTCTCGCCGGGATCGACTTTTAGGATCTATATTAAATTATGATGCGTCTGGTACAGATCGCGCACCCTTTCTACGGCCGCCGGGTCGCGATCGTCGACGGCTCCACTCTTCGCCTGCTCGAAACGCATCGCTCGATTTACGCCTTCGCCCTCGCCGCGATCGAGACCGGGGTTCGCCTTCACGAACTCATTCTCAGCGACGTCTCCGGCGTTCCACTCGATTACGACGAGGTCTACTCGCTCCGCTCCGAATGGAGTTTTCTCCCGTCCTTCGATCACCCCGAGGAGCCCGCGCGATGCCTGGTTTCAGGCACCGGCCTGACCCATCTCGCCAGCGCCGCCCATCGCGACGCCATGCACGCCGCGCCCACATTGACCGATTCCATGCGTATGTACCAGCTTGGCGTCGAAGCAGGCCGGCCCGCTCCCGGCGAAACCGGCGCCGCTCCTGAATGGTTTTATAAAGGAACCGGCGCTGCCCTCCGCGGCCACGGCGCAGCCCTGCCCGTCCCGAGTTTCGCCGGCGGATGCGGGGAGGAGCCCGAGCTCGCGTCCGTCTACGTCATCGATCCCGACGGCAACCCGCGCCGCCTCGGCATGACCACCGCCAACGAATTCTCCGACCATCAGGTCGAAAAGCAAAATTATCTTTACCTGGCGCATTCCAAGCTTTGCCCTTGCGCCATCGGCCCGGAGCTGATCCTCGATCCCGATTTTTCCCTCGTCCCCGGCATCGTCACAATCGAGCGCGACGGCGAAATCCTCTGGTCCAAAGAAATTTCCACCGGCGACGCGCATATGTGCCACTCGCTCCCGAACATCGAGCATCATCATTTCAAATATCCGATCCATCGCCGCCCAGGTGATGCGCACGTGCATTTCCTGGGAGCGGGCGCCTTCAGCTTCGGCGAAGGAATCACGCTCGAGGATGGCGATTATATGGAAATTTCCTGGCAAGGCTATGGCCGCCCCTTGCGGAACAAGATTGCAAAGGAAAAATCGCAGCACCAGTCCGTGCACGTCGCAGCGCTTTAAAGGCCGGCCTATAATTGATCCATGCGTCGAGTGCTCCCCGCACTGCTGCTTCTGTTCGTCGTCGCCGTTTATTTCCTCTTCTTTTTTCCCCTGCGTAATCCGCACCCGCGGCTGGTTTTTCCCGAGGGAACGCTGGCCGTGCGCGATGTCAGAATTTATATCGCGCCGGATTCGGATCCGATCGATCACGGCACCGTTCTGGTGCGCAACGGCGTCATCGTGGCCGTCGGACAAAACATCGCGATCCCGCAGGACACGCAGATTATCGAATGCCCGCACTGCACCGTCACCGCAGGATTCTGGAACTCTCACGTTCATTTCACCCAACCGAAATGGGACAATGCGGCGTTCAAATCCGCCTCCACGCTGAACGCGCAGCTCGCCGACATGCTTACCAGCCGCGGCTTCACCACCGTGGTCGATCTCTCCTCAGATATCCGGCAGACGGTTTCGCTGCGCCGCCGCGTCGAGACCGGCGATCTGAGAGGACCTGGGATTTACGCCGCCGGCTCCGGCCTGTTTCCGCCCCACGGCATCCCTTATTACCTCGCGGATCTGCCGTTTTTCATTCGCTGGCAGTTGCCGCAGCCGGAAACACCCGAAGCCGCCGCGAAGATCGAGGAGACCAATATCGCGCGCGGAGCCGACGTGCTGAAGCTGTTCACCGGCTCGCTCATTTCGCGCAAGGAGGTGTTACCGATGCCTGTCGATATCGCTCGCGCGGCCGTCGAAGTCGCGCATCGCCACGGACAGCTTGCCTTCGCGCATGAATCGAATCTCGCCGGAACCAAGGTCGCGATCGACAGCGGAGTGGATGTGCTGGCGCACGCGCCCAGCGAGCCTGCCGGCGTCGACACAGCGCTGTTGCAGTCGATCATCAATCATCACATGTCGATGGAGCCGACGCTCAAAATGTTCGCCACTACGGTCACTAGAGATCCCGCGTTCCTCCAACCCATTTACGCCATCGTTCGGCAGTTTCACCAGCTCGGCGGAGACCTGATGTTCGGTACCGACGTCGGCTACATGGAAGATTATTCCACCGCGGACGAATTTCGCGCGCTGGCCGAATCGGGCCTGAATTACCGCGATATTTTACGCATGCTGACCGTCGCGCCGGCCACGCGTTTTGGCGTCATGGCGCGACGGGGAACCATCACATCGGGCAAAATGGCGGATCTCGTCGTGCTGGACGCGGACCCGGCATCGGACGTCACGGCATTCTCACAAGTTCATTTCACCATTCGAAATGGCCGCCTGATTTACGAGCGCAGCAGGTAATATAGAGACAGTGCCCACCTGGAAAAAGTACGCCAGCCACATCGCCGCCATCGCAGTCGCCCTGCTGTTTCTGACCGCTGGAATCTGGAAAATGACCCAGCCCTTCACCTGGGCCCGTATGGTGGAGGATTTGCGGGTTCCTTACCAGCTCAGCTTGCTGGCCACACTCGCGCTGGCCGTTTCTGAAACAACCGCCGGGGCGCTGGTTTTGATCCCTCGATTTCGGCGCTGGGGCGCATCGCTCGCCGCGCTGCTGCTGGTTGTTTTCATGATCTATATCGGGTTGAATTACTCGGCCCTGCTGGGCAAGGAATGCAGTTGTTTCCCGTGGGTGAAGCGCACCATCGGACCTGGATTTTTCGAAGGAGATGCGCTCATGCTGCTGCTTGCCATGTTAGCCGCATATTGGTCCCGGCCTTCGACAGGGATTCGCCGTGCTTTCATCGTTTTAGGTGTTATCGCCGCAGTGACGGCGAGCAGTTTCGGATTGGCCAGCGCTCGCCTCAGCGGCACCAAAGCGCCGGCTGAAATCACGGTGGACGGGAAGCCTTTTTCGCTCCAGAAGGGCCGGATTTTCCTGTTCTTCTACGATCCGCAATGCGGCCATTGCGACGCGGCTGCGCGGCACATGTCCAAGTACAACTGGAAAAAGGATGTTACGGTGATCGGCATCCCCACGCAGCAGCCCCAATGGGCGGGATCTTTCCTTACCGATACCGGTTTCAAGGCCAAGACATCACTGGATTTAACGACTCTCAAGCAGACCTTCCCGTTCGGCGATCCTCCTTACGGCGTCTACATTGAGAATGGCAGGGAACAGGCGCCGGTGCCGCATTATGATGAGCCGGAGCCTTCGGAAACCTTGAAGAAACTTGGGCTTATCGAGTAGCCCGGTCCCAGAATACGCTGCAATCGCCGATGGTGGTTTTCTGCTTATAGAGGCTAGGCAAACCCTCCTCAACCATCTTGTCGTCGTCGGCGCAACTCGCCACCGTATCGTAAATTCCGGACTTCACGCGCTTTTCCAATTCGTCTTTGGAGAACACATGCAATTCCGCCGATAACTCTTTGGAAAGGCGTAGTTTATGTGTGTCGTCGTACTCCATTCCCGAAGGCGGCGTGCGGCGTGTGAGGAAAAAAACAGCCTCGTCGGCATCGATCAATCCACCAGCGCGGGTTACCTCATTGACTTTCTTGGCGATCTTTTCCCAATCGGACCACCGATAGTCGCCCTTCCCGCCGTTCAGAGTGCGGCCAACCCCCAGACACATCAGGATTACCAACAAGACCAGCACCGGGCCGGGCTTGTCCGGGCGACCGATATGGGTCCCGGCATAATATAAACCAAGAGATGATATAATCGCCACAAACGGCACAATAAATAGGAAATATCGAGGGAACGTAGGCCTTACATATAAGAGATAGGCACCTTGCACGACAGCCAGCCAGATGCACAGATGCAGCTCCCGGCGGAGGGCGAAAGAAATGTCGTTCCGGGCCAGAAAGACCAGCCCCAAAAGCACCAGCAAACCCATAACCATCGCATGAGGAGATTCGAGCCAACTCAATGCAACGTCAACGTTTTGCTTCTCCGATTCGGCCCAATCGACGGTGCGATAAAAGAGGTGGAACTTGACCGCTCCAAAGAAAACCACTTTGGGCGATTGGAGGAACAGGCGCAACAGCGGTAAAAAAGGAATCAGGCCGCCAGCGATAAAGGCCAGTATTCTCTTCAACCTGGCGCCGGGCGCCCAGAGCATCCAGACGAACAAAACCGGTCCCATGGGCGCAGTCAACAGCGAGGAAGCGGCGGCGACGCCGGCGAAAAATCCGGCGCCGAACGCGAATCGGGCATCGTCCCGTTTCACATTGGCCACGGTAAATCGGAACGCTGCCACGATGGCCACGAGGCAAAGCCCGTAAGCCTGTCCAATGGTCGCAAATTGAACGACTTGCGAGTTGAGACCGGCCAGCAACACAGCGCCGGCAGCCAGAGGCAAGCGCCAGTTCTGACGCCAATCGAAGCGATCGAAAACATAGCTTCCGGTCAGCCAGAGCGCCAAAGTGGTGCAAAGCGCCGAAACAGCGTGCGAGGTGCGCCAAGTGTCTCCGAAGAGCTTCATCCAAAAGGCGTTCCAGTACGCGTAGAGAGGCGTTTGGGCGTGGAAAAAGTCGAGATAGGGGCGCATCCCTTTGAGGATCAACTGAGCCGCGAGCAGGTGGAATCCTTCATCCCAGGCGAATGCCCAAGTCTGCGCGTAGACCATTAATCCGACGCCTAGGAGGATTACCAGGCTGAGGAGTTCTCTTCGTTGGCTGGTCAACTTTACATTCTCGCACGCTTAAACGGGCATAAACGACTCAAACGGGGGCTGGATGAGAGGTTAAATGACCATAAAACGCGCCACAAGGCTAGAATGGACGGTATGACTACTAGTTCAGATGCGCTGGTCTTTTTTGGGGCTACTGGCGACTTGGCCTTTAAACAAATCTTCCCCGCTCTGCTGGCGCTGGTGCAGAGGCACGACTTGGGGATTCCGATCGTCGGAGTGGCCAAGGCGGGATGGAATCTGGATCAGTTCAAGCAAAGGGCGCTCGACAGCGTCAAGGCGAATGGGCCTTACGATGAGGCGGCGTTCGCGAAAATGATCGGGTTGCTGAGATACGTGGATGGCGACTATAAAGACCCGAAGACTTTTGCCGATTTGCGGACCGCGCTCGATGGAGCCAAGCGGCCCTTGCATTATCTGGCGATTCCTCCCGCGCTTTTCGGAACGGTGGTGGAGAACCTGGCGCAGGCGAATTGTGCGGCCGAGGCGCGAGTGGTGGTGGAGAAGCCGTTCGGCCGGGACTTGGCGTCGGCGAAGGAACTCAACGGGATTCTGGAAAAGACTTTTCCCGAACCGTGCATTTTCCGGATCGATCATTTTTTAGGCAAGGAGCCGGTGCAGAACATTCTGTATACCCGCTTCGCCAATTTTTTCTTCGAGCCGGTTTGGAACCGCATCTTCATAAATTCGGTGCAGATTACGATGGCGGAAAATTTCGGAGTGGCGGGACGGGGAGCGTTTTACGACGCCGCGGGCTGTATGCGCGACGTGGTGCAGAATCACCTGCTGCAAGTGCTGGCCTGCCTGACGATGGATCCTCCAAGGCTGCAAGTGCCGGATTCGATTCGCGAAGAGAAGTCGCGGGTGCTGAAGGCAGTTCGTCCGATGACGCCGGACGATCTGGTGCGCGGTCAATTTAAGGGATACCGGCAGGAAAAAGGGGTGGCCTGCGATTCGGATGTGGAAACTTACGCAGCACTCAAGCTGTATATCGATACGTGGAGATGGGCCGACGTGCCGTTCTTCATTCGGGCGGGAAAATGCCTGCCGGTGACGGCGACCGAAGTGATGGTGGATTTCAAGAGGCCTCCGCGCGAGACGTTTGGCGAAACGATCACGGGACTAGGGGATCATCTGCGCCTGCGGCTGAGTCCGGAGGTGGTGATCGCGTTGGGAATGCGTGCCAAACAGCCGGGGGAGTCTATGGTGGGCGAAGATGTCGAACTGATCGCGACGCATCAGAGCGGAAGTGAGATGGCTCCTTACGAGCGGCTGCTGGGGGATGCGCTGAAGGGCGATCAATCGCTGTTTGCGAGTGAGGATGCGGTGGAAGCGCAATGGCGCATTGTGGATCCGGTATTGAGCGCGCCGGCTCCGTGCCTGGACTATGAACCGGGGACATGGGGACCGGCGGAGGCGGATCGGCTGACGGCGGAGTTTGGGGGATGGGTGAATCCTAAGGCTACGGCTGTAGGGAAGTGAACGTCGGCACTTCACCAAGACTCCGCTCCCTGCGGTCACGGCTCGGTTAGCGTTCGCTTGGATATGTTTATATAGCGACTGTGGGAGCCGGCTCGGAAATGATGCGGGAGCACAAACGGCCGCGTCGCCACTCGTGGCGACGCGGCACGCCTGGGGGCGTGCGCTACGAGCGTCGGCAGGTCGATTTTGTAACAGATTGGGGGAGGAGTGAAGCTATGCGGAGAATGTCTAAGCATTCGCTAACGGCGAACGATGCGGACAAAGCTTCGCGCGGTGAGGATGTGTCTGGCCATTTTACGAATCAGTTTACGGTGGTCAGACCGGTCCGGCGAGTCAAGCCGTGATCAAGACTTTGCTAGGACGGGCGCTGAGCTTAGAACAGACGGCTCAAGGAAAGTCGCGGAGGTAGGGTGAAGGAGACTCCAACTACCGGCGGGTCCGTGCTGGGGACTTTGGGGCTGGTGGCGATTGCGATTGTGGCTCTTTCGATCGCTGATGCTTATCTGGCGCGGACGGAAAGGTCGGAGAATCGGGCGGAGGCGGAACGGCTGGCCGCGGCCGGGCAGTTCAAGGCGGCGCTGGCGATTGAGCGCGACAATCCGGCGTATTGGCTGGCACTGGGGCAGGCGCAGTTGGCGGCGGGCGAGTTGGCCGATGCGGAAGGCACGCTGACGGAGCTGTTGCGACGGGATTCGACGGCGGGCGCGGCGAATCTGGCGCTGGCTCGGGTGCTGGTGAAAGAAGGACGAATCGCGGAGGCGGTGTCGATCTATCATCGAGCAATTTATGGGCGCTGGGATCGCGATGCCGAGAAGAATCGGGTGGATGTTCGATTCGAGCTGGTGAATCTGCTGGCGCAACAGGGATCGAAAGAGGAGTTGCTGGCGGAGCTTTTGCCGCTGCTCGATGTGGCGCCGGACGACTTGGGGGTCCGCGAACGACTGGGGCGTTTATTTCTGGTTGCCGGGTCTCCGGTGCGGGCGGAAGAGATTTTTCGGGAGATTCTGCGGCAGCATCCGCTCGATGCGGACGCCTATGCCGGGTTGGGCGAGTCTGAATTCGCGCGGGAAAACTACCAGGCGGCGCGCTCCGATTTTCAAACGGCGGCGAATTTGCGGCCGTTCGACACGGAGATTCTGGCTCGATTGAAATTATCGACAGAAGTGCTGGCGCTGGATCCGATGCGGCGGGGGATCGGACCGGAGGAGCAATACCAGCGCAGCTTGAAGATGCTGGATCTGGCGACGGAATCGATCGATCGGTGTGGTGCGGCGGTTCCGGGGACGGACACGGCTCAAAAAATAATCACGAGCCATGCTCGGCCGGCTAAGTTGAGTGAGGCGGTGGAGAGCAATTTGAATCTGGCGGAACAGCTTTGGAAGTCGAGGCAGCAGATGTGTAAGCAGGCTCCGACGGCGGAGGAGGAACCGCTGCGGCTGGTGCTGGCTAAGATTGCGCAGTAGGGGGCGGGCGGCAATCTCGAAAACATCCAGGAAGACACCGCTCCCTGCGGTCACGGCTCGGTAGCGATAAGGAAGCGTCGGGGTTTCGTTGCTATGGGTCTAGCGGCGAGAGGGGCACGCTATACTTTTTTCATGAGAATGGTTCTGGGTCTTCTGTTGCTGATTGCGCCGGCGTTTGCGGATGGGATTCCGCGAGAGGAGTATCAGGCAAGACGCACCCAGCTGCGGAAATCGCTGGATGGGGTTCTGGTGCTGTTCGCCAAGGCGGACGACGACTTGCGGGACTATATTCAGGAACCGAATTTTCTTTATCTCACTGGTTGGCGCGATCCGGGCGCGGTGCTGATGATGACGGCCAACGAGGAGATTTTGTTTTTGCCGCTACGTAATCGCACGGCGGAGATTTTTTACGGGCGCGTGATTGATCCGAACGATAAAGACGTGTTTCAGAAGACCGGTTTCCAGTCGGTGCTGCCGACATCGGCGATCGAGACGACGTTTCTGAGGCTGATTGAGAGCGCTCCGAAAATTTATGCCGAGCGCGGGGACGTGGCGGCGGACAAGCTAAAAGGGCTCGCACCGCTGCATGAGGAGGGAAACGCGACGGCGCTGATCGCGAAGCTGCGAGAGTTCAAATCGCCGGCGGAATTGGCGCTGATCCAGAAGGCGTCCGACGCGACGGTGGCGGCTCATCTGGCGGCGTGGCATGCGATGAAGGCCGGGAAATCAGAGTACGAAATCGCGGCTGTGATGACCAACACGTATTACAGCATGGGGTGTGAACGCAGTGCTTACGCGCCGATTGTGGGGAGCGGTCCCAACAGCGTGATCCTGCACTATTCGGCGAATAAGCGCAAGATGGATGCGGGCGAAGTGGTGGTAATGGACGTGGGCGCGGAGTGCGGCGATTATGCGACCGACGTGACGCGGACGGTTCCGGTGAACGGCAAATTCACGGCGCGGCAGAGGGAGATTTATGAGATCGTGCTGGGTGCGCAGAAGGCGGCGCTGGCGGCGGTGAAGCCGGGCATGAGAGCGGGCCGCGGCGAAGGGACGCTGCAACAGATCGCATTCGACTACATCAATACGCACGGAAAAGATTCGCACGGAGCGCCGCTGGGGAAATATTTTGTGCATGGGCTGAGCCATCATGTGGGGCTGGATGTGCACGATCCTTCGGAGCCCAACGTGGAACTGAAGGCGGGTATGGTGATCACGATCGAGCCGGGGATTTACATTCCGGAAGAAAATATCGGCGTGCGGATCGAAGACACGATTCTGGTGACGGACAACGGCTGCAAGATCCTGAGCGGGGCGCTGCCGAAGGAAGTGGAAGAGATCGAGAGGCTGGTTGGCAAGTAAGACGGGGGCCAGGAAAAACACGGTTTTGTACGTCGCTCTGCTGGCGGGGTGCCTGGGGGTGAACGAGCTGATGGGATCCCAGCACCGCATACTCCTGGATTTTCCGGGCGGCGCCGGCTTCGTCG
>JBEKPC010000068.1:0-26337 GCA_049521155.1 Bryobacteraceae bacterium | reverse complement strand
AAGAAATTTGTCGAATCCGGCGGATCGATCGTGACCATCGGCAGTTCGACCAGTATTGCCGACGTGTTCGGGATCCCGGTGAAGAACTATCTCACCGAAATGGGTCCGGACGGGAAGGAGCGGGCACTGCCGGGCGAGAAGTTCTACATCCCCGGGTCGCTGCTGAGGACGAATATCGATAATACTAATCCGCTGGCCTACGGCATGGCGCCGCAAGTGGATGTGTTTTTCGATAATAGCCCGGTGTTCCGCATCGAGCCGACGGCCGATAAGAAGACCAATCCGGTGGGATGGTTCTCCGGTCCTGAAGTGCTTTCGAGCGGATGGGCCTGGGGCCAGCAGTATCTGGACGGAGGAACCACCGTTGCGGAGGCGACGGTAGGAGAAGGAAAAGTGGTGTTGCTGGGGCCAGAGGTGAATTTCCGGGATCAGCCGCACGGGACGTATAAGCTGTTGTTTAACGGCTTGTATTACGGGAGCGCGAAAGCGGCGGCGCTGCCGTAGGGCAATAGAAAGCTGCCAACAGCGCGATGATGGACAGCAACCGGGGTTGGTGGTGGGGTAACATCCAAGTATGAAGCTCACCATCGAGCTCGATCAGGAAGTGGACGGCCGCTGGATCGCTGAGGTTCCGGAGCTGAATATCCTGCTTTATGGGGATTCAAGACTGGACGCTGTAGACAGAGCTCAAGCGGCCGCGCGGGAGATCGTTCGCGACCGAATTGCCCGTGGCGAACTGCCGCCCGATTTCGCGATTGCAGCATTTGACCTCGCTGCATGAGTGCGTGGCCCGCTGCTAAAGCGCGACGTGTGTTTGCCGCGCTGAAGCGAATCGGCTGGGACCATGACCGCACGGTTGGTTCCCACAAGATCATGAAGAAGGACGGTTGGAAGGATTACCCGTTCTCGTTCCACGATTCCGATGAGCTGGGTCCCGGGATCCTCGCCAAGATCGCAAAGAAAACGGGGCTGAGGCCGCAGGATCTGTAAGGGGTGCGGTCGCGCGAGCGATTATCACCGGACGCTTCAACGGTGCTCATGACGAAGCCCTCCCATGCAAGTATAAATAACAAAACCCGGCGGAGCACGATGCATCCGCCGGGTTTCTTTCCTCGTGCAATGAATGTGATCTATCGCCGGCCGCGAGCATATCCGCCGCCGCGATATCCACCGCCGCCCCGGTAGTAACCGCCGCCATAATAGCGTCCCGCGTATCCCCGGTAACCGTAGCCATAGCCGCCGTAACCGTAGCCATAACCATAGGCCGGATAGACCGGAGCAACATAGGGAACAACCGGGGCCGCATAATAGCGCGGTCCGTATCCGTATCCATAAGCGTAGCGCGGGGAGGCGTAAACACCCACCCGAACTGCTGGACGAGCATAACCATATCCGCGTCCATAAACGACAGCCGCCGGAGCCACCGCCGCAAAGGACGCCACAACCAGAGCCAACATCAGAAATCTTTTTGTCATAACCGCCTCCTCACACTATGAGCGATGCGCCGTCTCTCATATTAGTTCCGAAAGCTATTTTAATCCAATTTTTTTCTACGGAACGCTATACTAACGGCTTGCGGTTCGGGATTATACTCGCGATCGGACTTGCCGGGGCCTGCTTGGCACAAACGGAAGACTCGTCTTTTCAACGAGGTGCAGCTCTTTACCGTAGTGCCGATTGCCGCGCGGCGATCCCTCTTCTGGACCGTTCGGCGGCGACGAATCCGCGCGCCAGCCTCCTTTTGGGCCGCTGTTATTTCGAATCGCAGCAGTGGGCGAAGGCGCTCGAAGCGTTTACCGCCTATCAAAAATCCGCTCCCGCCGATCCCGAAGCAGCGATTCTAATCGCCCGGACCGAGGAGCGCGCCGGCCACGGCGATACCGGCGCGGCTGCGCTCAGCAATTTTCTGAAGGCCCACCCGGATCAGGAATCGGTGCGCACCGCCTTGGCCGACCTTTATATCCGCCTTGGCCGTGGTTCGGACGCGGCCACAGAAAATCAGGCCGTTCTTCACGCGCAGCCTGCCGATCCCGGCGCCCGCATCGGGGAAGGCCTGCTCCTTTTGCACGAAGAGAAGTGGCAGGCCGCCATTCAGGAATTGGAAAAGGTCCGCGCCGATGTGCCGGAGGATAGCCGGGTACTGGCCGGCATCGGCACGGCGTACGCGGCTCTCGGAAATTGCGACCGCGCGGTCAATCCTCTGCGCCTGGCGCTGGATCTTTCGCCAGACGATTACGCGCTCGCCAAGAAGCTCGCCACTTGCGACGTGAAGCTCAAAAAATGGAGCGCGGTCCTCGGCGCGCTGCGCACCGGCACGATTGAGGAATCGCGCGATGAGGAAGCGACGCGCATGGTGGTCGAGGCCTACTCCGCCAGCGCCGACCTTGCCGCAGCCGAGGCGTATTGCCGCTGGGCGATCATCGCCACGCCTGCCAATCTGACCGCGCACTTGAGCCTCGCTAACCTGCTCTACACCGCCAAGCGAATCCGCGAAGCTTACGCCGAGTACGCGGAAGTGGTGAAGTTGAAGCCCGATTCGCCTGAGGTTCATGAGCGTATGGGCGACATTTCAATGGATCAAAAAGATCCCTCCGATGCGCGCGCGCACTACCAGGCCGCGGTGCAATCCGCTAAGGCCACTGACACTGCGCGCATGAAGCTCGCCCGACTCTGTTTTTCATCGGAGGATATGACCTGCGTTACGCAAGCGATCGCCAGCGTCACTAGCCCCGCACTGGTCATGCAGGCGAAAACCCTGCGCGCACGCGTCGAATATCGAGTGGAAAATTGGGATCAGGCTGCTCTCTTGGCTAACGAGCTTCTTCCGAAAGATCCTGAAAACTCCACCCTCCTGCGCATCGCCGCCGACGTCGCCGCGCGCCAGAATAAGCCTGTTCAAGCGGCCGGTTTCTATGAACGCGCCCTCAAACTGGAACCGACAAACAAGGATTTCGTTTATCGCCTGGCCGCCCTTTACTCCAATTATGACGAGCTGAAGGATCGTCTGCCGCGCGCAATCACGCTGCTCACCGATTATTTGAAGGTCCAACCGGATGCCGAAGGATATTTCCTGCTCGCCAATGCGTACCGCAAGATGAACGACCTGGAAAACGCCAAGCTGAATTTCAAAACCGGGTTCGAAAAAATGCAGGCCCCGATTCCGCCGGCCCTTTTCTGGGCCTATCACGCCTACGGCGAGCTGCTTTATAACGAAAATAAATTTGACGAAGCGTATCCTTACGAAAAGCAGGCCGTGCAGCTCAATCCCAATGACGACGCGTCGCAGTTCAGCTTCGCGCTGCTTTGCCTGGAACTTGGCAAAATGGATGAGTTGAACGCGGCGCGTGCCAAACTGGTGGCCATGAAGTCCCCGCAGGTGGCCGCGCTGGATGCGGAAATCGAGCGCAAAAAGAGGAAGCCGTGAACTCCGATATGAGCCGTCTCCTTCTGCTCGCCCTTCTTCCAGCAGCCCTGGCGCAGAGTATCGTCGTCGGCAGCCGATCCCCGGATGGCAAAATTTCCTTCGAACCGGTCGATGATTTTCAAATCAACCAGAGCAGAAAAATCCGGC
Source organism: Bryobacteraceae bacterium (assembly GCA_049521155.1). Lineage (GTDB taxonomy): Bacteria > Acidobacteriota > Terriglobia > Bryobacterales > Bryobacteraceae > Palsa-187. Next base: position 22,766 of record JBEKPC010000068.1, on the reverse strand, counting down.
TGCTCCCGGAGCAGAAAGACGACGTGGACCCTAACGTCGTCCGCAGACTGAACAAGGTCGATCTCGCGCAAGCAGGCCTCATTCGCAACGATGGAACCGGCCGCCTGGTCAGTTTGAACGGTCCAGGCGCAGCCCGCGACATCGTTCTTCCCGAGAATTACAATCTTCGCGGGCCCACCCCCGCCAAGGAAGTTCCCGGCCGCCTCGCCCTCTCCCTGGTTCGAAATAGAAGGACCAAACAAACCGATCTTCTCGCTCCCGAGCTATTTGTCACTGTCCTGTTTGGCGCCGCTCCCGACGAAGCCGTGCGCGACTTCGTCAGCAAGGACTGGGCGTTTCTGAATCCCGACGAACAGGTCGCCGCCATGCGCGGATTCGTCGCGTCGTTTCCTTCCTCACCCGCCATCAGAGTGTTTCGCGATTCGCTCGAGCGCCGAATCTCGGCCGGCCTCGCCCGTTTTGAAGAAGGAGGTCCCTATAACGACTTCCTGATCACGCACCGCTTCAGCGAGTTTGCGCGGCAGGCCTTCCCGGGCGATCCGCCGCTTCAGGCTCTCGACGATCGCGTGGCCGATCGCATCAGATTCGTCACCGATCGTCCAAAGCTTCTCCGCTCTCTCGCCACGCTCGGCGACTGGGATACGCTGCTCGCCAAATATCAGGACTTCGAGCGCTATGAATCCTCCTTTCCCGAAATGCAAACGCTGCATCAGGAAGCGTTGGAGGAGAGTGTCCGCATGCACGCCCGCCGTGCCCGCGCCTTTGAACAGCGTAGCGATTTCGATCATGCCGCGCGGGAAGCGTCAGCCGCGTTGGCGCTTGATCCTTCGAACCGGGAACTGCGCAAGCTCCTCGGCGATGAGAACGTGCTTGCCTCGCAGGGCGAAGCGCTGGCCAACGCTTCGCGCCGCAAGATTCTTCCGCAAGGTCTGCCCGCCAATCTTCGCTTCGGCAACGCGCTCAACTATGCCGACCGCGCTATCGCCGACAAGGATTTTAAGAAGGCGCAGGAATCCATTCAGGACGCAGAGCATGAAAATCCGGGCGCGCCGGAGGTCATTCTGCTGCGCGCCAAATTGCTCGCCGCCCAAGGGCGCAATTCCGACGCGATTCCGCTGCTCGATCAGTACGACCGCCTCGTCGCCAGTACGCCAGAGCGCGAAAAAGGCTACGATGTGCGCCGCCAGGTTGTTTACGATCTCGACAAGCTGAAGGAAAGCACCCGCCAGCAGATCGCCGCGCTGTTGCAGGACGGACAATATTCCAAGCTCGACAATCTTCTGCGCGACGCCCTGAAACTCGATGGCGAGGATCCCGGCTTTCTATATCAGGCCGGCGTTGTCGCGGCCGTTTTGCGCGATAAAGAGCGGGCGAAAATGATCCTCGCCGGATTCCTGGCTCATTCCAACGCCATCGGCGTCGATCCGCAACAACGGGAACGAGCGCGTCGCATTCTCGCCATCATCCAGGATGAAAAGCCGCCCGCACATAAGGCCGACGGCTGGTATTATGATCCGCAAAGTCTCGCCCTCCAGATCCCCATCGATAGTGTCACAGCGAACAAGGTTCATATGGCGTTCAACTGGACCAGCGGCCGCCTCGATTCCATTCGCACCACTTTTGAGGACGATAAAGGCGCGCAATTGTACCGGGCGCTGGTGGTCGCCGGAGCTGCCGATTCAGGCGCCGTCGCGGCTTCCTCAAGTGACGCCCCTGGCAACTTTTTCTTCGCCTACCATCCCTCGGGAGCCTTGCGCGAAGTGCTTTCGAAACCGCCTGCGCCCGCCGCCAAATCTTACAGCGTCCACGTCGCTCACGATGCAAAAGGCCACGCCCTGCTGCTCGGCGACGATGGACATCCCGAAGTTGTCCTGCCCGATCATCCTTATGTCGACCCGGCCGTGCTGGCCGTCATGGAAGGCGCACCGGTAACTTCAGTGATCTCCGGCAATTCGTTTTTCAACCCGTTTTTGTGGGATGGCGTGCACGCCTTCACCGTCCAGTATGACCGCCAGGGCCGCACCGAATCCGCGCAGGAATGGAATGCCGACAACTTGGTGCGCTTCACCTGGGAAGGCAATCAGCTCGTCGCCATTCGAGCCTATCATAAGGGTTCCGACGCGCCTTATTACCAGCGCACGATCGCCTATACCGGCTCGCTGATCGCCAGCGAAGATTATTCCGTCAACGGCCGCCCTGGAAAAATAAAATACATTTATACCAACGGGAAAAATCTTCAGCAGGTCAAAATTGAGAACGAAGGCAAAGAGTGGACCGTCCGCCCCCGGTCCTGACTGCCTATCGGCTACCGGCTTCTTTCTTCGTCTGCCGCAGCGTGAATCCCAGCGATTCCTTCGCCCGGCTTTTCACTTGCCCCACAGTCCCGAATAAAGGCCTGCGCGAAAGCGAAATCGCCTGGCATTCGGCATAGACGGACGTCCCCATTTGCCGCAATCGCCAGTACGAATTGAGCCTCCACAGGATTCCGTGATCATTGCCCTCCGGCATCAGATCAGTGTACGGCGCATGGCCGCTGTCGCTCTCGCGAATCAGATAGGATCTTGACTGCACCAGCGTATCGCCCTGCTCATGGCGATACTCCACTTTCGAATGCATGTCGAAGGCGAAATGCAAACCGATCGGCTCGATCCGCACCGTGATTAAGCGCACATCATAGCTCTGCGGCCCGATCTTGTTCGCCTCCGCTAATTTACAATCCGGCGCATAAATTCGCGTGTAATTCTCGTAGTCCCGGAGAACGTTCTCCACCGCAGCCACCTTCCTGTCAGGAATCATTACCGCGCCGATCCAGTGATGAATGAACCCCTCGGGAACATCTCCGTTCACATTTAGGTCCGCCAGCGTAGGCTTGTCGCCTTTTATGCCGAGCAGCGGACGCGACGGCGCCGGCGTGCGCTCGAACTCCACGATGTATTGGTTCCAAGCCACCACCGCAGGCGCTTGCAGGGTCGTCGTAATCACCGCGCCCTTCATCAGTTGTGAACAAAGCACAAAAAACACGACTCCGCGAAACACCCACGCGTGCGCCACCCAGAAGTTCAAAAGCGCCGCGGTGATGATCGCCGCCAAGTTGGCCGCCAGCAACGGCAGTCCGGCGAATTCTTTATAGATGTACGTCAACGCCACGTTCGAAACGATCGACATCACCCCGTTCCCCAGGTGAAATCGCATCAGCCTCCACCATCGATCCGCCGCCGGCTTGCCCCGCCAGGTCCAGACCTCATGCCAGAAGAAATTATGCAAAATGGCGATCTCTACCGCCAAAACGATGGCAAAAACGTATGAAATCGACGTAAAATGCTGCAACATCCACAGCACGCAGAGTTGCACACCCGCTCCGCCCACGCCCACCGTGTTGAACTTCAGCCATCTCATCCACTGATACGACGATTTTCGCGACGTGAAAGTTTCTTAACCTTTCTTTCCTTTATCGCGCATATTTGGAAGAATCTCGGGGTTGATAATAGTAGGAGAGCGTGTCCTCATGCGTTTTACCGGCTTTCAAATCCCCCTCGTATTCGCTACTATCGGTGCAATCCTTGCCCAGCAATCTGACCAGCCTCAGGTGGTCCTAAAGTCGACCACGCGTCTGGTGCAGGTCAGCGTCATCGCGCAGGATGGCAAAGGCCAGCCCGTCACCGATCTGAAAAAGGAAGACTTCCGCATCAAGGTCAATGGCAAGGACCAGCCGATCAAAGTTTTCTCCATGGATTCCAGCGCCACCCTCCCGCAGGGCGAAACAAAGCTCCCACCGAACGTCTTCACCAATCGCATGGACGTGAAGCCCGGCCAGCAGAATAGCGTGACTATCCTCCTGCTCGATACGCTGAACACCAGGTTGAGCGATCAGATGGTCGCCAAAGCGCAGGTAATCCGCTATCTGCGGACCCTCAAGCCCGCGGATCATATCGGTATATATGTGCTGGGCAGCTCGCTGCGTGTGTTGCATGATTACACCGCTGATTCGGCGGAGCTTCTTGCCCGTCTCGACGCGCTCAAAGGGAAGGATCTGCCTGACCTCAGCAGCCGGGAGCCAACCGACGCCATGCACGGCGACGCTCTCATGATGGACACTTTGGAGCGTAGCGCCGGCGCATCCAGTCCGGCCGAGCGTGCCTTCTTCACCACCAATCGAATCCTCGGCACGCTCAAAGCGATCGAGTTCATCGCCAATCATCTTGCCAAAACTCCTGGTCGCAAGAATCTGGTGTGGGTCTCCGGAGGATTTCCGCTCACGATCGGTTATGATAACGCCGCCCAGTGGCGCAATCCAGCCGTCGAACAGCGTACCTTTGGCGACGAAATCAGCGAAACCGTCCGCGCCGTCAACGATGCCAATATGGCCATCTACCCGGTCGATGCGCGCGGTCTCATGACATCCCCGCAGTATGACGCCAGTCGTCGCGGCCCAGCCAATCCTCGGGCAGCGGCGAAGGGCTCCTCCATGGTCGGCGTGAAGAATCAGGACAGCATGAATGAGCTCGCCAGCCGCACCGGCGGCCATGCTTACTACAACACCAACGATCTGGAAAAGGCGATCCAAACCGCCGTCGACGATTCACGCGTCACTTACATGCTCGGGTTCTATCCCGTCGATGAGAGCTTCGACGGCAAGTTCCACAAGATCGAAGTGCAGATGGTGGAGCGTAAAGGCGTCCACCTGCGCTACCGGAAAGGTTTCTTCGATCTCCCGGAACTCCCTCAGGACGATCAGGCTCGCAAGGCCGAACTGGCTGACGCTGCCTGGAGCCCTCTGGACGCCACCGGCCTCGGAATCGCCGCCAGAATTACGCCATCCACGGCCAAACCAGGATCGCTCGAAATTGTTCTGGTCATCGATAGCACCCAGGTCGCATTGGATCACCAATCCGACCACTGGCTGGGCCGTCTGGACGTGCTATATATCCAGCGCGACGACGCCGGCAATCAATATAACGGCCTGGACGACACCATCAATCTCAATCTGAGCGCCGACAGCTACCAGAAATTCGTCAAGAACGGATTCATCTACAACAAGCTGGTTTCCCGCGCCGACCGAGCCAAAATCATCCGCATCGTAGTAAGAGATTCCGCCTCAGGCGCAATCGGCTCCGTCACAGTGCCGTTAGCAAAGATTTCCTAAAACGGACGCGCGCTGCGTTTATTCGTAGGCTGGCCGCGCCGTCACGGTGCTCCGGCTTTATTCTGGCTACTGGCTACTGGCTACTGGCTACTTCTTATTGGCTCCTTCTTCCGCCAAACAGCCGCAGCAGGATATTGAGCGTCGCCACGAACACGTTGAACACCCCCGCAAACAGCGCTAGCGCCCCCGGAATCGCGCTATCCGCATCGCCGCTTTGCAAAATCGCGCTGGTCGAGACGACCAATGCAATTACACCCACCGCGCCGATTCCCGCCGCAATCAGAATTCCTACGAACCCGATTTGCAGGAAGCTATTCAGAATCATCGCCCCGATAATCGAAAAGAATAATCCGATCATCAACCCGCGCGGAGCGCTGAACGTCCGCCCCGAAGTAAAAACATAGCCCGTGATCGCCAGGAAAACGATCGCCGTAATTCCCAGCGCCGCGAGAATCATGACTGGCTGGGTGCGCGAAGCGAACCACAAGATCGGAGCCAGGCAGATTCCCGCGAAGAACCCATCAAACACCAGCGCCGCCGTTCCCAGCGCGGGATTTCCCCGGGCCGACATCGCAATGCGCGGCACGAAGTTCAATCCCAGCATTGCCACGATCCATCCCATCCAGCTCGAAAAAAATTGGACGATCGCCTGCGTCGTCGCCCCCACATACCCGCCCACCATCGCCGCAATCACCGCGATGCCGAATAAAGCATAGGTCTGCTTGATCACCGCCGCCTGCGATGCGGTCAACACCGTTGTCGCCGACATCCGGTCAAATACGGAAGAATTGGGATTCGAAGGACTCATAGGTATACTCGCTACCACCATTGTAGATGCAGAACCGCTCATTCCGATTCCGCAAGCCCGCTGATGCGGCTTAAGATTTCCCGCGGTTGTGCCACAAATCGATCAGCAGCAGGCACGCGCCCACAGTAATCGCGCTATCGGCCGCGTTGAAGCTGGGGAATTCGTAGCTGCCGAAAAAGAATTGCAGAAAATCGGTGACGGTGCCGCGGAACAGGCGATCCCACATGTTGCCGGCCGCGCCTCCGAACACCAGGGCAAGGGCTATTTCCAGCAGGTGCGATTTTTTTACTGATGGACGGAACAGCATGGCGCCGATGATCGCCATCACAGCGAGCGACACGCCCACCAGCAGCACTCCGCGCCACTGGCTGGTGGATTCCGAGAGGAACCCGAACGCCGCGCCGGGGTTCTCGGCATGAACGATGTTGAAAAATCCGGCGATCACCGGCTTGGTGTCCCACGGCGAAAAATTTCGCTGGATGTAGAGCTTGGTGATGCGGTCCAGCACCACCACTCCCACGATGATCGCGGCGGAACGAACGCGAGAGTTCATTCCGGATTTTCCGTAATTCCCATTTCCGTAAGGGCGATTCTACAGGCCGCGCATACCTGTGCGCCATCGTCGGCCGTGTATTTCCAGCACCGCTCGCACTTCGCGCCGGTGGCTTTTTCGACGCGGTCGCAGACTCCGAACTCGACTGCGGAGACGACGAAAAGCGACGGCAGGTCCGCGAAATACTCTTCCAGAATCGGCTCCCGCTTCAGAGTGAGCTTCGCTTCGAGCGGTGCGCCGATGAATTTATCCTGTCTTGCCGTTTCGAGCATTTTCAGGACCCGGTCGCGGACTGCCATCAACTGGTCCCACTTTTCCAGTTTCGCGGCATCCAGGCCGCCGGCCAGTTCCTCCGGCTCCGGCAAATGGGCCAGATGAACGCTATCCGGCGCGCCGATCGGACGCGCCGTGTAGGACCAGACTTCTTCCGCCGTGAACGAGAGCAGCGGAGCCAGAAGACGCGTGAGCGCGTAGTGAATCTTGTAAACCGCGGACTGCCCGCTACGCCGCGCATGGCTCTTCGTCGCCGAGGTGTACAGCCGGTCGCGCAGGATTTCGAAATAGACTGAACTCAAATCGGCGGCGGCAAAATCGTACACCGCGCGATAGACCTTATGAAATTCCAGCGCGCTATAAGATGCGCGGCATTTGCGCACCAGCTCCTCACCGCGGGCGAGAATCCAGCGGTCCAGCTCCAGCATTTCAGAGGGAGGAACGGCGTCGACCAGGGGATCGAAGTCCTCCAGATTGCCGAGCGCGTATTTAAATGTGTTGCGCAGTTTGCGATACGCCTCCACCAGCCGGTCGATGATGGTTTGCGAAAGGCGCACATCTTCGGTGAAGTCGACCGACGCGGTCCAGAGGCGCAACAAATCGGCGCCATGTTGTTTAATGAAAATTTCGGGCTCGACCGCGTTGCCTTTCGATTTATGCATGGCGTGACCGTCGCTATCGAGCGTCCAGCCAGCGGTTGCGGAGGCGCGGTAAGGCGATGCACCTTTGAGTGCGACGGCGACCAGCAAAGAGCTTTGGAACCAGCCGCGATACTGGTCCCCGCCTTCGAGGTAAAGGTCGGAGGGCCAGGGCAGGTCATTTTCGGGCGTGAGCACGGCAAGATGGCTGGCGCCGGAATCGAACCAGACGTCTAAAATGTCGCTCTCTTTTCTGAACGACGCGCAGTTACAGTTCTTGCACACGATGTCTTCGCCGATCAGTTCGGCGGCGGTTTTCGAATACCAGATGTCGGCGGTATGCTCGCGGAATAGCTCGACCACCCGGTTGAGAATTCTGCGATCGGTGAGCGGCTCACTGCACGCCTCGCAATAAAATACCGTGATCGGGACCCCCCAAACGCGCTGCCGGGAGATGCACCAGTCGGGACGCGTGGCGATCATGTTATGCATGCGTTCTTCCCCGGAACTTGGTGTCCAGTGGACGTTTTTAACCACAGCCAGGGCGTTGGCGCGAAGGTTGTTATTATCCATTCCGACGAACCACTGCTCGGTGGCGCGGAAGATGGTCGGGTTATGGCAGCGCCAGCAATGCGGATAACTGTGGCTGATCACGCGGGTCGCGGCCAGCGCGCCCACGCTTTTCAGGATCTCAATGACAATCGAATTGCCTTCCCAAACCGTTTTGCCGAGCAGTTCCGGGGGCAGCTCCCCGTCGGCGCCTTCAGCCTGATAATACCGACCTGCCGCGTCGACCGGACAGTAAACCGGCAGCCCATTGGCTCGGCCGACCACGTAATCATCGGCGCCATGACCGGGCGCGGTATGGACGGCTCCCGTGCCCTGTTCGAGCGTGACGTGTTCGCCCAGGATGCCGATGGAATCGCGGTCGAGGAAGGGGTGCCGGAAGACGGTCCTATTAAGTTTTTCGCCTGAAAACGTCGCCAGCACAAGCGGCTGCTGCCAGTCGCATACTTCCGCCGTAGCGTTGACCAGATCCTCGGCAACGATATAGACATCCCCATTGTTTTCTATGGCTGAATAAGTAAACTTCGGGTGATACGCGATGGCCAGATTGGCCGGGATCGTCCACGGCGTGGTGGTCCAGATCAGCCCGAAAACCCGCTTGCCGGCGAGCGATGGATCGATGTGCACCGGGTCCGACATCAGCGGAAAACGAACCCAGATGGAGGGGCTGGAATGGTCCGCATACTCGACCTCCGCTTCGGCCAGCGCAGTGCGGTCGTGGATGCACCAGTTGACGGGCTTGAGCCCTTTATACACGAATCCCTGGTCCAGAAAATCGATGAAAGCCTGGGCGATGACAGCTTCGTATTCAGCGCTCATGGTCAGGTACGGATCTTCCCAGCGGCCGAGGACTCCGAGGCGGATGAAATCCCGGCGCTGGAGGTCGACGTATTTCTGCGCGTATTTGCGGCAGGCGGCGCGGATCTGACCCTGCGTCATGCTCGCTTTTTTGGAGCCGAGCTCGTTGTCGATTTTGTTCTCGATGGGCAGGCCGTGGCAGTCCCAACCAGGAACATAAGGCGCGTCGAAACCCTCCATTGTCTTCAGCTTGACGACGAAATCCTTGAGTATTTTATTAAACGCGGTCCCCAGATGGATCTCTCCGTTAGCATAAGGAGGTCCGTCGTGGAGAATATAGGTCGGCCGGCCCTTGCGATCGGCGCGAATCCGCTGGTAAAGGTTCGATTCGGTCCACTGCGCGAGCAGTTTGGGCTCCAGCGTGCCCAGATTCGCCTTCATCGGAAAGCCTGTGCGGGGAAGATGGACGGTCTTCTTTAAATCGTCGTAAGGCATCGGTTATTTATTCATCGTAACTGATTACAATGGCAAGCCGCTTGGAATCAACCATCTGCATTACGGGATCGCAAGATGCACTTTCCTGTTGACAGAACATTAAGTTTAAATTAAGATGCTCTTTCCCATACTGGGAAAAATCATCGGCGGAGACCAGCGGGTCCAAGGAGTGCGCGGTGCATCCGAGCTTGACCTTTCACATCGGAGAAAAGGTCGTCTACCCCAACCACGGGGTCGCGACCATCGAGAATATCAGCAGCCGGGCGTTCGCCGGACATTTCGAACGATTTTACCTCCTAAAACTCACCTACACCAGCATGACGGTGATGGTCCCGTTTTCCCACGTCGAAGACCTGCGCCTGCGCAAAGTGACCCGCAATGGCGACGTGTCGCGGGTAATCGGCTTCCTGTCTGAAGGCCGCTGCCAACGCCGCCAGGACTGGAAGGACCGGTTCAAGGAAAACAGCGAAAAGATGCAGAACGGCAGCCTGCTGGCCGTGGCGGAAGTCATGAAGGGCCTGCTTCTCCTGCAACTCGAAAAGCCCCTTTCCTTCCGGGAAAAAAAGATGCTGGACCGCGCCCGTCACATGCTAATTACGGAATTTTCGACCTCGCGCGGCTTGAATCAGGTGGAAGCGGCGGATTTGCTGGAAAAAGCGCTAAACAAGGCGCAATTGAAGCTTCCTGAGGCCTTATAAAAGATCAGTTCACTCGTTCCTGCATCCGCTTGCCGGTCCGTTCGCGATCCACCAGTTCGTCGAAAATCGCCAGCACCTGTTTGCGGAAATGATAGACGCGATGGAACTTCTCGCGGACCTGCATTTCATTGCGATGTCGCTTCATCATTTTATCCAGCAGCTTGCGCGGAACGTCGATATCCTTGCGCAACGTATCGGCCGAATGCCCGCGCAGGAATAACCCGTAAAACAGTGCCGCTTCCCGCTGCGGCGCTAACGGATCGATTTCTTCCTGAAATGCTGCCATCGCATGCACCACAAAAAATGAAGTATAAACCGCCTGCCATAATTCCGCAAGCATCAGTGCAATTTTATTACTTGAGTCCGTAAGGTGCATAATGGATATCATGAAATTACGGCTTTTCTCAATCGCTTTGCTGGCCGCCGGGCTCGCCTCCGCTGAAGTTTTTTCAGGCACCGTGGTGGACGTGATGTGCAAGGGTAAGGACTTGGCGGGTCACACTCGCTCCTGCGCGCTCGATTGCGCCAAGAGCGGATTCGGCCTGGTGCAGGCGGACGGCAAGTTTCTCAAGTTCGATGAGAGCGGCAACGCCCGCACTCTTTCGATGCTCAAGAAAAGCTCTAAAGATAAAGACTTGAAAGTAAAAGTCAGCGGCACTCTGGACGGTGAGGTAATCAAGGTGCAAGCAGTAGAACTACTGCCCTAGACCCGGCTTGTTATTCATCCCCCGGCCGACGCTCTTCTCAGCCTGGCCCAGGCCGGGAACAGCGGCGGATTCTCCAGCCACATCGTCAGCCATAGCACGTTCTCCTCTTTCCCCCTCCATTTGGCGTGATCTTTGGCCGTGATCACCAGTCCGCGCACCGCCATCTTGTATGCATCGTCTCCCGACTCATATTCGCCCAGCAGCGCCAGTAGGCTCAGCTCCAACTCCCCCGTATTCGACTGGCGGACTCCTTCTACGATCGGCGCCAGCGGCCTCTTCGAGTCCCGCAGCAGCTTCCGCAGATAGCTTTCCGAAATAGGGCCGAGCTCTTCTCTCAGCCGCTCAAATTCTTCGAGCCCGATGACAGAAGGTTGTTGCCGCTCGATCCAGTTGGCGAGCTTAGCCCGCTTTGTGCTTAGCATGACGGTAAGCCAGCACCGCCTTTTCATGCGCGGAGCGTGTTGCGGAAAATACGTGGCCGCCACCCTCGGCCTTGGCCACGAAGAACAGATATTCGGTCGCGGCAGGATGGAGCGCCGCCTCGATAGCCGCGGCTCCCGGGTTCGCGATTGGCCCAGGCGGCAGGCCCGCGTTCTGATACGTGTTGTAAGGATTCTGATTCAGTAAATCGGACTTGTGAATCACCCCTGTATACCGGTTGTCGAGCAGCGCGGCATAAATCGTCGTCGGATCGCAATCGAGCCGCATGTCCTTCGCGACGCGATTCGTGAAAACCCCCGCGACAATCGGGCGCTCTTCGGCGGCGCCGGTTTCTTTCTCCACCAGCGAGGCCAGCGTGATGGTCTTCAACGCGTCCGCCGTGTGCGAAGAATCCAGCTTCTTCCATTGCCGCCGGAATTCGCTGCTCATCAAGTGGCACAGGTCGGCCGCCGTCGTAGAATGCGTCAAACGATAGGTGGCTGGGAACAGAAATCCTTCGAGCGACGGCGCCTTCGGAGCCAGGTCGTGAATCGATGCCGGATCGGCCGAGGCTTTCATAAACTCATCGCTTGAAATCGTGCCGCTGGTCGAAATCAGCCGCGCAATGTCGAACCGGTTGCTGCCCTCTGGCACCGTAACCTCGAAATAATAAACGTCCCCGCGATGGATCCGGTCAAGGACAGTCAGAACGCTGGACGGCTCAGCGAATCGATACTCGCCGGCTTGTAGTTTCGTCGATGGGTTCATCGCGCGCGCCAATAGCAACTGCCATTCGTAGTGAATCACTCCGGCTTTTTGGAGCGTGCGGGCGATGGAGGCGGTGCCGGAGCCGTGCTCGATGCGGAGGAAGGTCTCACCCGGCGCGCCGAAGTAAGGCCGTCCCAGAGACCAGATCGCGCCGACGCAGACGAGGAGCCCCACCACAAACAGAATGAGCGCCAGCCGGATAATTTTCTTCATAGCCCGTACCAAGCTTGTAGGGCGGCCAATTTTGGCTGCATCCGCCTTTTCAGGCGGCTCTTCGACTTGTGGCTCGGAAATGCCGCCGCCCTTTTCAGGCCGCTACGCCGGATGCGCCCCACCGGCGTCTTCACCATTCCGCACCCGAATCCAGATAACTTTCCAGCAAAATCACCGCCGATAGCCTGTCGATCGCGCGCGCCCTTTTCTCAATACCGATTCCGCTCGACCGCAGCACCCGGTGCGCCTCCACTGTCGTCAGACGCTCATCCCAATATCGCAGCGCGACCCCCGTGTGCTTCGCCAGCCGCTCCGCGAACTCATGAACGTACGCCGCTTGCCGGCCCTCGTGGCCGCTCATATGGATAGGATTCCCCATCAGCAAAAGCGTTACCTCCCGATCGGCGACCAGTTGCGCCAGCGCGGCCATATCCTCCCGGATATTGGTCCGTTCAAGCGTCGGCAGACCCTGCGCGGTGATCCCCAGCGGATCGCTCAACGCCAGTCCAATGCGCTTTTTCCCTAAATCGAGGGCGAGAATACGCCCTTTCCCTGTATTTTTCTGGTCCTCCACGCGTCTTCCAATTATAGTTAGAGAAAGGGTTAAGTTCTGCTGACTCCGGTGCTGACCACCACCGCTCGTAAACCTGCCTCTCGGGGCGTGGGAATTCTTGCGCTTGGCGTCGTGGTCACACTGCTTTACTACGGGCGCGTCTTCATCGTCACCGTGATCATCGCGGCGATCATCGCCTTTCTGCTCGATCCCGCCGTGCTCTTTTTCATGAAACTGAGAATGCCGCGCGGCCTCGCCAGCTTCGTGGTTTGCAGCCTCGGGCTCATGTTCCTCTATCTAGCCGGCCTCGGCGTCTATACCGAAGGCTTGGCGATGTTGAACGATCTGCCCGCCTATGGCGAGCGTATCAATGAGATTGTCGACGGAGCCAGCGTGCGGATGGACAACATGGAAAAGAGTTTGTCCCGCACGCTGATGCCGAAACGTTTTCAGGAGGAGACCCAGCAGGCCGAACGCGAAGCCGCGGCGCGGGGCAACAATAACAAGAAGAGAAAACCGGAGCCGCCGCCCACCCCCGCCATTCAAGAGGTGCGCGTGCGTCCCGAGCCTACGCCTCTGGTCAACTACATCTACGTCTATCTGACATCTTTTTACAACGTGCTGTTGATGGCCAGCTTCGTCCCGTTCCTGGTCTATTTTCAATTGAGCTGGGGGGATCATATTCGCACCCGCGTGTTGTACCTGTTCGATGGAGCGGACCGTCATGTCGCCGGCCGCGCCCTGGCCAGCGTCGCGGAAATGGTGCGCGCCTACGTCGTCGGCAATTTTCTGCTCGGCGTGCTGCTGAGCGTCGCCAGCTCCATCCTGTTTGCCAGCGTGAAATTGCCCTATTGGCTGGTCGCCGGACCGTTGAGCGGATTCCTCAGCCTGATCCCCTACATCGGTTTGCCGCTGGCCTTGACACCTCCGCTGGTCGCCGCCCTGCCCATGCACACCGGCCCGGAGTTGTTCCTGTTTCTCTCCGTCAGCGTGGCGTTGCTGCATCTATTCGCGCTAAATCTGCTCTATCCGAAGTTCGTCGGCGCGCGTGTGCATCTTAACCCGCTGGTCGTTACGCTGGCGTTGATGTTCTGGGGAATGTTGTGGGGTGGAATCGGACTCGTGCTGGCGATCCCGCTCACCGCCGCGATCAAGGCCGTTTGTGATAATGTTGCAGGTTTACAGGCTTACGGAAAGTTGCTAGGTGACTAACTCATGTTCTTAAATTCCAAGTTGAACCGCCGCTCCTTTTTCGCCGCCGGTCTAGGCTCCGCCCTGGCCCTCCGCGGCGCGACCACGAAAGCGCCCAAAATCGACCGTACGCGCATCAGCGCCATTTCCGACGAAGTCGCGAAATCGCCCGCCGAGGCGATCGCTTTCGCCAAGAAATTCGGCATGCAATGGCTTTCCCTGCGCGCGGTGCCGGGCGGCAAGAAATCCTATCACACCATGGAACCGGACGAGCTTGCCGCCGTGCACGCGGAGTTCAAAGAAGCCGGCATCAAGATTTCCTTTCTCGATACTCCCCTTCTCAAATACGGATTGCCGGGAACTGAGCCCGTACACACCCACCCCGAAGCTCCAGACGCCCGCGCAACGCGTATCGCCCATGACCAGGCTCTCTATGATGGACGGATGGAGGATCTGCGCAAGGCCATCCGCGCCTGCCACGCTCTCGAAGTCACTTCCATGCGCACATTCTCCTTCGATCGCGTCGCCCAGCCGGAGACCGTGTTCCAGCGCGTGGCGGATCATATCGGCGAAATGGCCAAGGTCACCGAAAAAGAAGGAGTGCGGCTACTCATCGAGAATGAATATTCGCAGAACGTCGGCACCTGCGCCGAGACGGCGAAATTCATGAAGCTGCTGCCGGAAAAAGCGCTGGCCATCAATTGGGATTCCCTGAACGGCGCATTTTTAGGTGAACATCCTTATCCCGAAGGCTACGACCTGCTGCCGAAACATCGCATCCTGAACGTGCACCTCAAAGGCAAAAGTGTGCTCGATTATCCGGAACATCTGGACTGGGGCGCTATTTTCGTCCGCCTGCAACAGGACGGCTATACCGGCCGTCTGGAGCTGGAGACCCACGTGTCCGGCGAAGGTCAGGTTCCCGCGTCCCACGCCGCCATGCGGGAAATCATGCGCATCACCGAAACTCTGTGAGTAAGCAGTTCTGGATCTCTCTGCTCATCGGTCTGGCCGTGGTCGGCCTCGGCATCGCGTTCGTGTTGATCGGCACCAGCGGGAATCACCTGGAGTTGAAAGGCAGTATTTTAAAGGTTCGCGTGCTCCCGCTCTCGCCCACCGCCTCCCTGGTAGTCGTCGATTTTCGAGTGAACGATCCGTCCGACGTTCCGTTCGTGATGAAGGGAGCCAGCCTGACGCTCGACCCCGCCTCCGGCGAAACATTGGAAGGCATGACGGTGTCGAAATCGGATATCGAGAACGTCTTCAAGTACAATCCGATCCTCGGGCCGAAATTCAACGACGTGCTCGGAATCAAGGATCGCATCGCCCCCCATCAGCGCCTCGACCGTATGGTAGGCGCGCGCTTCGAAATCCCCGATTCCCAAGCCGAGGATCGCAAAGCAGTCCATCTTCACATCGAAGAGATCGACGGCGTGACCGCCGATTTCACCGAAAAGAAATAGCTACCGGATCGGACACCCCGGCGCCGATTCCGACAAATATTTTTCGTCCGCCGTAAAATCGTCGAACGTCTTCCCATACTCATTTGTCGCGACGAACCGCACTCGATCCGCATAAACCTCGACGCCTAGAAACTCGTAAGTCCGTACCGACATCACCGCGCACTGATCATTGTGCGGAAATGCCAGGTGCCTGCCCCCGCCGCCCGAAATCATTTGCATCATCCCATCCACCGGCTTCATCCGCGCATAAAAATGATTGTGCCCGGCCAGCACGAATTGCACATGATTGTCGTGCAGGTCCTTCTGAATCGCCTGCCGCATCTGGAGCGCCGGCCCATGCATTCCACCGACGGTGTAGAGCGGCTCATGCAGGAACACAAACTTCCACACCGCGTTCGATTTCGCCAGCTCCTCTTTCAGCCACTTCACCTGCGCATCGAACTTTTCCCCTTGCAATTCCGAGTTCAGCGCGAAAAAATCAGCCAGTTGCTTTCCGCCCACATTGAACGAATCCGGCGTCGAAATTTTGTAATATCCATCCGGCCCCAGCATCCCGAACCGCGCCTTATCGTCAATCTCCCCCTGCGCGTGATTCGTCTGCATATCGTGATTCCCCACCGACGCATGGAACACCACGCCGGCATCCTGAAACCGCTTGTAATACTTATCGAATTTCTTCGGAAACAGCTTCGGATCGCCCCCGTGCGTAATCTCCGTCGTCCCGTAAATGTTGTCGCCCAGCATCAACACCAGGTTGAACGGATTCTTCTCACGCCACGCCCACATCTGGTCGGCAACGCGTCCCTGCGCCGGTGAAGCGGACCCGGTATCGCCAATCGCAACGAATCGAAAAGGAGTCTGAGCCGCCGCCAAGGCGGTCAGGAAAAGGAACAACAATCGCACCGGCATGAAACCGATTCCAGTGTAACGTGTCGCCGCCTATCCCCAAAATCGGCGAACATAAAGGAGCCAACATTATGATGATCACAACGCACGTGTTAGACACGGCAACCGGTAAGCCCGCCGCGCTGATCCCGGTTGAGCTCGACGTCTTCGTCACCGGCCACGGTTGGCGCGACGCCGGCCGCGGCGTCACCAATCCGGATGGGCGAATCCTGGATTTCGGCGAAACGCCCGCGCCGGGAATTTATCGCCTGATGTTCGATGTCGGGGTTTACATTCCGGAGCCGTTTTTCCCCACCATCTCGATTACTTTCGAAGTTCGCGATCCAAATGAGCATTATCACGTGCCTTTGTTGCTAAGTCCTTTCGGCTATACCACTTATCGTGGTTCCTAGCGGCGGAATGTTATAGTCGTTTAAGGCTCGTTACGTGCGCAGAAATTGATACTTATGGCCATTTAAGGGTTGCCGGATAGGGTGGAATGTATTATTATTCAAATGAAGGAATAAATATTCATGACCGCCGCGATGCCCATGTCTGTCTCTTTCGCGAAGCATTTAAAGTCGGATCTGGATCTGACGCCGCAGTCTCTGCGGGCTGTGCTGGATCTGGCGCATGAAGTGAAGCGGACCCCGGCGCGATTTCATAAAGCGCTTGCTAACCGTTACTTGACGCTGCTGTTCGAAAAACCCTCCCTGCGCACGCGGCTCACCTTTGAGCTCGCCATCAAGCAACTGGGCGGTGACGCCGTGTCCTCGATCGGACCGATCGGCGATCGCGAGCCGGTTAAGGATGTCGCCCGCAACCTGGACCGCTGGACCCACGGAATCGTAGCGCGGGTTTTCTCCCATGCGACTATTGAGGAGCTGGCGAAGTGGTCGAAAGTGCCCGTAATCAACGCTTTGAGCGATCTGTATCATCCCTGCCAGGCACTGGCGGACGTGCAGACTTTGGAGGAGCGATTCGGCAAACTCGACGGATTAAAACTCGCTTTTGTCGGCGATGGAAATAACGTGGCGCATTCGTTGATGCTGACCGCGGGAAGGCTGGGAATGCATGTCGCGATCGCCGCGCCCCTGAATTATCAGCCAGATGCAAGCGTCGTGGCGGAGGCGTCGAAGTTCGCAAAGATCACGATTACGAGCGATCCTTCAGAAGCCGTCGAGGGCGCACACGCTGTGTATACAGACGTTTGGGCGAGCATGGGCCAGGAGAGCGAAGCGGCGGAGCGGGCGAGAATTTTCGCGCCCTATCAGGTGAATGAAGCGCTGTTTTCTCAGGCGCGTCCGGAAGCGATTTTCCTGCACTGCCTGCCAGCAAAACGTGGATTGGAAGTGACGGACGCTGTGATGGAATCGCCGCGCTCGGCTATTTTCGACGAAGCAGAGAATCGGCTGCATGCGCAGAAGGCTCTGTTAATGATGCTGTTAAAATTCTAAAAATGAGCAAACCTAAAAAAGTAGCGCTCGCCTATTCGGGCGGACTGGACACTTCTATCATCATTCCGTGGTTGAAAGAAAACTACGGCTGTGAAGTGGTCGCGGTGTGCGGCGATATCGGGCAGGGCGGCGATGAGTTGACTGGCCTCGAAGACAAGGCTCGCAAAACCGGCGCATCCGAAGTATACGTCGCCGATATGCGCGAGGAGTTTGTCGCCGATTATCTCTGGAAGATGGTACGCGCGGGAGGCGAGTATGAGCATAAGTACCTGCTGGGCACTTCGATCGCGAGGCCGCTGCTCGCCAAGCGTCAGGTAGAAGTCGCGCTGGCCACTGGCTGCGATGCGCTGGCGCATGGATGTACCGGCAAAGGGAATGATCAGGTGCGGTTCGAGCTGACCTATAAGGCGCTGGCGCCGCATTTGCCGGTGATTGCTCCCTGGCGCGAGTGGGACCTGATTTCGCGCGAGGATTGCATCGAATACGCGGCGAAGCACAACGTTCCGATCGCGCAAACGACGACGAAAATTTACAGTCGCGACCGCAACATCTGGCACATCTCGCACGAGGGCGGCGAACTGGAAGACCCTGCGAACGGTGCTCCGGATGGGATCTGGATGCTGACAAAGAGTCCGAAAGAGGCTCCCGATAAAGCGGTTGATGTGACGATCGGCTTTGAAAAAAGCATGCCGATTTCTGTGAATGGCAAGCGGGCGTTGTCGGCTGTGATGTTGCTCGAAGAGTTGAACGCGATCGGCGCGGCGGCGGGGATTGGGCGCATCGACCTGGTGGAAAATCGGTTCGTGGGCATGAAGTCGCGCGGGTGCTACGAGACGCCGGGCGGGACGCTGATCATGGTGGCGCATCATGAGCTGGAATCGCTGACGCTCGATAAGAGCATGGCGCATTACAAGGAAAAGTTGGCGCTGGATTACGCGGAGCTGGTCTATAACGGCCTGTGGTTCACGCCGTTGCGTGAATCGCTCGACGCATTTTTCGAAAAAGCGGCCGAGACGACCACCGGCGAAATCACGCTGCGGCTATATAAAGGCGGGATCGAGCCGGTGAGCCGCAAATCGCCCTATTCGCTCTATTCGCTGAATATCGCCAGCTTCACGATGGGGGCCGAGTATGACCAGCGCGATGCGCGAGGGTTCATTAATCTGATCGGGCTGCCAATTCAGGTGCGGGCGTCACTCAATAAAGCGGCCGCCGCGAAGAAAACCGTATGAAGCTGTGGGGAGGGCGTTTCGAGACGGGACCGTCAGAGGTCTTCGAGCGCTTTTCCGGCTCGCTCCATTTCGATAAGCGGCTGATCGACGCGGACATTCAAGGGTCCATTGCTTACGCAAGTGCGTTGGAGCGTGTGGGCATTTTGACCGCGAAGGAATGCAACGAATTAGCGACCGCGTTTAAGACGATTCAAAAAGACTCGCAGGACGCGGCGTTCTGGCAGGATGCGAATGACGAAGACGTGCACACGCTGGTCATTCGCAAATTGAAAGAGCGCGCTGGGGAGCTGGCCGACAAGATTCATACGGGACGCAGCCGCAATGACCAGGTGTCGCTCGATCTGCGGCTCTGGCTGCGCGATGAAATTGACGCGACATCGAAAGAGTTGCTGGGGCTGATGTCGGCGCTGCTCGATATGGCGAAGCGCGATCCGAACGCGATCGTGCCGGGCTACACGCACACCAGACGCGCGCAGCCGGTGCTGTGGCCCCATTATTTATTGGCGTATTTCGAGATGTTCGCTCGCGATCTGGAGCGATTTAAGGAAACTCGCGCCCGCGTGGACGTGATGCCCTTGGGCAGCGGAGCGATGGCGGGATCGGGATTTCCGTTCGACCGCGAAGCCATCGCGAAGGACTTGGGCTTCGCGTCGATCACCCGGAATTCGATGGATGTTTCGGGTGACCGCGACTTCGCGCTGGATTTTCTGCACGCCGCGAATCTGACTATGCTGCACCTGAGCCGTTTGGCCGAGGATTGGATTCTTTACTCCGGCGAAGAATACGGCTGGCTGGAGCTGGGCGACGGTGTGACCAGTGGATCCAGCATTATGCCGCAGAAGAAAAATCCCGATTCGCTGGAATTGATTCGCGGCAAATCGGGCGGCGTGTTCGGCGATTACGCGGCGCTGCTGTTGACGATGAAAGGTCTGCCGATGACCTACAACCGCGACATGCAGGAAGACAAGCCGCGCATTTTCGATGCGGCGGATCAGTTGCGCGGTTCGCTCGAAATGGCGCGAGTGGTGGTGGAGACCACGCGGCTGAAACCCGCGGCGCCGGCGGCGGCGGTGGAAGAAAGTTGGGCCGTAGCTACCGATCTGGCGGACGCGCTGGCCCGCAGCGGAGTGCCCTTTCATCAGGCGCACAAAATCGTGGGACGGCTGGTGCTCGAAAGCGTGCGCGATTCGAAAACGCCGGCGGACTGGACAGCGGTAAAATTGGCGGAATTCGATCCGGCGTTTACAGCGGACATGGCCCGCTATGTGAAGCCGGCCGAAGGAATCGAAACACGCGAGCTGCCGGGCGGCACGGGACCGAAAGCGGTGGCGAAGGCCCTGGCGGATGCAGTGGCCCGGCTGGCAGAAATGGGCAAATGAACAAGAGTTATCGCCAGGGGCAGATTCTGAAGTTGATCCGCTCCCACCATCCCCATACGCAGGAGGATTTGGCGAAGGCTCTGCGAACGATCGGCATTCCGGCGACGCAGGTGACGCTCTCACGCGACATTCGCGAGCTGGGCTTGGTGAAGACTCCGGATGGTTATGCGCAAGGATTACCGGAGGCTCTATCGAATGGTCCGGATGCGCTCACGCTGGCGCGCGAGTTCGTGCAGGACGTTCGCGTGGCGCAAAATCTGCTGGTGCTTCGGACGCGTCCGGGTCAGGCGAATGCGGTGGCCGTGGCGCTCGATAACGCGGATTGGCCGGAGATCACGGGCACCATCGCGGGGGACGATACGATCTTGGTGGTGGCTCCCGATGTGAAGACGGCGGAATCGCTCCGAGCGAAGTTTTTGCAGGGGTTGAAATAGGCGGACGCCGGCTGAAGCCGACGCTGCAAGCTGAAGCTCGCGCCACCTACAATTGAAGGTTGACAACATTTCTTGAAGACGCTGGGCGATGGTTTTTGAGATCGGGGATACGTACCACTGGCGGCGGAGTGGCGCGCTATTACCGATCTGACCTCCAAAAGAACATTCCGATTTCGACCGAAATTACCGGCTACGCGGTCAGCACGTTTTCCTATCTGCACGCTCTGACGGGCGATGCGGCTTATCGCGAGGCGGCGATGGAATCGGCGCGGTTCCTGGCCAACGATGCGTGGGATGCGTCCGCGCATACGTTTCCATTTGAGTTGGAATCGAAGCTCGCCTATTTTTTTGATGTGGGAATTATCGCGCGTGGGCTGCTCGCTGCCGGAGCGGAGGAATTTTGCGAGCGCGTGAAAGAGGCCGCGCTGTCGCTGGCATTCGATTTTATCGGCGATGGAGTGTTTCATCCGGTGGTGACGCTGCCGGATAAACAACCGCTGGAATATGAGGCGCGATGGTCGCGCAGTCCGGGATGCTATCAATTGAAATCGGCCAGTGCGTGGCTCGGAGTGGGCGATGAACACGCGGCGCGAATGTTCGATGCGGCACTCACACAGGCTCTGGCGACGCATGAGTCATTTTTGCCGGGCGATGCCGATCCGGAGCGAGTGATGGACCGGTTGCATCCTTATTTGTATTTTCTCGAAGCGCTGTTGCTGGTTGCCGATCGGGAGGAATGCGCGAGGGTGCTGGCGTCGGGAATCGAGCTGGTGGGCGGGCTGTTGCGGGAGATTGCGCCGCAGTTCGAACGGTCCGATGTATGCGCGCAGTTGCTGCGAGTGCGCCTGGCGGCGCATTATTTGGGCGCCGTTTCGCTGGATGCTGGAGCAGCAGAGGAAGAGGCAGGACGGGTTGCCGGATATCAGGCTCGGTCAGACGATGCGCGGATCGACGGAGGATTCTGGTTCGGGAAAAGGGGCGGGGGCGGGGAAATGCTGCCTTATGTGAATCCGGTCTCGACGGCGTTTTCGCTCCAGGCGCTGGCGTTATGGGAGCAGCATCGGGCCGGGAATTGGCGGTTCGACGTAGCGCAATTAATTTAGAAACGACGGGCCGCGCGGACGGATCTACACAAGCGAGGTGGTTATGGTCCAAGTTCAAGAAGGTCAATGCGGGTTATGCGCCCATTTCGGCGAGAACCACGCCGGCGAGCACGAGTATGTGCAAATTCGTAAGGAACACGAGGCGCCGGAGACGATGCTGGATGATTGCGGGCATCCGAAGCATGCCGCGCTGCACCTGAAAGTGACGCCGATTAGCGGCTGCGACGGCTTCGAAGTGGCGAAGCCCTGTTTTCCGACGACGCGCCTAGGCTTTTATAGCCCAGTTCCGATTTGGCTATTCGGATGCCGTACACATCGCGCGATGGCAGACCCGCGGCGCGGGCAAGGCCAACATAGAGCGCGTTGAGGTCGGCGCACTTCCCTCCCAGATCCTTCGACTCAAGCATGAAGCGGATGTCACCCACGCCGCAACCACGGATTTTCGGATTTCGAAAGGTATTGTCGACGATCCAATTATAGATGGCGCGCGCCTTATCGAGGTCAGTCTTTGCACCGTTCGTGATCTCGGACGCCGTCGCCTTCACGACACCGTCAGTCGGCAAAAGCATATAAAGGCCCACTAGGCGCAAGTGGATCGAATTCGACGAGAACGGCGAGTCAAAGGCGCTATCAATCTGCCCTTCACGTGTCTTCGACGCGAGCCGAATCCGGGATGGATTGCGAGGCTGATCCGGCCTATTGTAAAATCCGGCCCGGGAGCGCACGTGAAGTCCTTTGCGGTTCACCCGCACTGTTAGCTTGTGAAAAACCGGGAGCCGGTTCGCCCCGCTGAACGTACTCGCATCGGGTTGATAGCCGATCAGATAGTAGCCCGAGGATTCGACGGCTACTTGGGCGACTGCGCCATCGATGTCGTTGTCGTCGCGGAAAAAAAGGCCGCCCGTCTGCTGTGCCAGATAGCTGAGCCCGGCTTGAGAATAGAAATAGAACGCGGAGCGTTCCATGGGAATCCGAGAAATCTGCTGCG